>JBHLRQ010000022.1:1863-38256 GCA_048882385.1 Candidatus Thorarchaeota archaeon
CGTACCCATCGAAACTAGTGGTGACTGGAAATCACCAAGTGAGGAAGTTTAAACATGGCCCAGTTGAGCTCTCTTAAATCGGTTATGAATGGCACAAGTGAATCCGGTTCTGTTGGAAGGTTAGCAGGATTTGGCAGCATTTTCGGTATTATTGCAGCTGCTTTAGGCCTTATTTCGGGATTGTCATTGGTTCCAATTCCAGCCCTTGTATGGGAACAGACATCAGTACCTCCCGATCCATTCACATGGATACTGAGTGGCAACACACAGACACCAATCCTTATGGCTGGTTTCATGGGATTGATGGCAGTCAGTTTGTTATGCCAAGCGTTGGGATCAAGAGACCTTGGTTCCAAACTTGGGAGCAGTCTTAACAAGATATCATGGGTCGGTATGATTGTAGCTGCTGCTACTGCACTTTATGTTCCAAGTCAGTTTGCAGGTGTATTTGATGATTCACTAATTCCAGGCTTCTTTTTACCTCTTTATTTAATGGGAACGGTGTTCGTAATTGCGTGGCAAATAGGAGCTGTACTATATACTGATTCAAGCAAAACTTGGGTTGGATTTCTAGCTGGCATGCTTAATGCACTCTTTATTCCAGTACTGACACTTGGACAAGCAATTAATCCTCTAATGATCTATGCAGCTTATGGAATATTACTAGTTGGCCAATTAATGAGCTTGATTTTCTGGTGGTCGCCATTTAGTACGATTCGAGAATATGCTAGAAGTCCTGAAAAAGCAAAGTTTGCGTTTGGGCTAACAGGTTTCTTGACATTCGCTATTGGTCTTGCTGTAGTTCTTTTTGGACCCATTGAGATTATTCAAGGCGTGACTGTTTGGAGTCCTTGGAGTACATTAGCTAGCGCAACAACATATCAGACAAATCCAGCTCTTGTTTTTGGTCTGCTGTCAATGATGGTCTATTGGATCATGCTCTCTCCCAGACTTGGTGCTCGAGAGTTAAAAGCCGCAGCAATTGGTGAAGACATTATTAAGGGAGGGAGCAAGTGGCTAATGTTGTTCCTGGCTATTATAGGTCTTTTAGCTTCAGGTCAAGCAGGTACTTTTGTTGAAGGACTTGGTGGTTTGGGCTTTTTCATGGTCATCGCACCAGGAGGTATCATGTTTATAATGGGTGCTCTCTATACAGCGAAAACCGATATAGTGACTGGACTTCCACTTGTCTTTACATCAGTATTCTTGATGGTTCATCCATATACTCTACTTCCCTTTGTACTGTATTCTTGGATAATTGTTGTAATAACTCAGCTATTCCTAATGGTGGAGTCATATTGGAGAGGGCTCACAGGTTTCTCTCAAGGGGCACTCACTGTCATATTCAGTCTAGGAGCATCAGCAGTGATTATAATCTTCATGCTTGGGGGATTTGGAAGTGGACCACTAGCATTATGGCCAACTAATAGATGGTTCAATATCACCTTGATTCCAGGTATTCCTGCGGCAATTCAAGGTGCAACTATAATTGCTTTGCCACTCCTAGCACTACTCTTGAGGAATGTTAGTCTAGCGGGATATGCATATGGCAGAGGATACACTTCAGGAGGCGTTCTGATGGGAATCAGTGTCTTATTTTCATTCATGGTTCCTGTGATAGCAGGGAATGAGAGTGTAGGTCACGAAGCAAATACAGGAGCCGCATTACTGCTAGCACTATATTCTATCAGTGTTGTCCTTGTATTATCACTCAATCTAAGTCTTGCAAATGATGTTGAAGATACGGGTCACGGTTTTGAAGGCGCGCTTATCAAGGTTTCAACTATGGTTGCGCTTGTTATAGCTGCAATTGTTGTGATACTCGTCTTAGTCGTCTTCGCAGGAATGCCTTCGGCTTCTCAGATTGCAATGACGATTTCACTTATGGTGACTTTCGTTGTGGGCACTGAGATACTTTCAATAATAGGCTGGGCGATTGCAGGGATTCGTCTTGGAATGCTAAGACAAGGTTTTAGTTTAACAAAACCCGAACAATAATCTATACTCGATAGGTGACAACATTGGCTCCCCGTGTGAAGGGTATTATGGCCCGACCAGAGGGAGCCTCTGTTTCGTTTCTACTTGTTCATGGTTTTTGTGCAGCACCTGATGAGATGTCAACATTAAGTAGATATTTGGAAAAAAAGAGAATAGCCTCGTTTTCTGTTCAGATTGCAGGTCATGATTCATCACCTGAGAACCTTAGCACGACTTCTTGGAAGGATTGGTACTCTTCAGTTCAGTTAGGTCTTGCAGAGGTCAAATCATGGAACTCGCAACATATGTTTGTAGCTGGTCTTTCCATGGGTGGCGCTTTATCGATGATGCTTGCTTCCGAGGATCAAAATATCGATGGACTTGTTCTTCTTGCGCCAGCTCTCAAGATTTCTGGAGTTCTCTCTAAACTTGTTCCACTATTGAAATATTTCTGGAAATATCGTTCAATCAATGTTGAGAAAGCTCAGGAAATCTATGATGTGAAAAGGACAAAGTATGAAAGAGAACCTCTCTCATCATATCATGAATTATTCAAGCTTCAAAAAGCAGTGCGGAAGATAATTGGGAATATCACAATTCCGACGTTGATCCTTCAGGGAACAGAGGACAAGACAATCAATCCTGATAATGGAAAACTGGCTTTTGATGGAATTTCATCAAAATACAAAAAACTGCATTTGATACAGGGAGCGGAGCATGTCATAACATGCCATCCTACAAGAGAAGTTGCCTATCCATTAATATTTGAATTCATTGAAAGACTCACGGTTTGAACATGGATTTCACCAATTTAATACCTACATCAGGATAATCTGTGATTAAACCATCAACTCCGATTCGGAGCAGTCTAGTCATGAATGTTTCATCATTAACAGTCCATGGGAACACTTTGATTCCAAACTCGTGAGCATTTGAAACCAACGTGGGTGTTGTCAGCTCTTTTGCAGAATTGATGGCGTATGCTCCAAGCTCATATGCATATGAAGGAAGGTCATCTAATTCTTGTTGTACAAGAACCGCAGTATGGATCTTTTCATTTAGTTCTCTGATTTCTGAAAGACAGATATGAAGGAAAGAAGATACAAGAACTTCATTTGTCAATTCCATATCATCAACAAGACGGACAAGTTTCTCCTCAATTCCCGCAGTTTTTAATTCGATGTTTATTTGAATTTTACCACGTGCGAATGTGAATACATCTTCCAACAAGGGGATTTTCTGACCCAAACCAGCATCAAAACTCTGAATCTCTTCCAGACTGAGCGAATCGACTTTTCCAGTTCCGTTTGTAGTTCTATCTATTGTTGAATCATGGATACAAACTAGATGACCATCAACAGTTTCATGAACATCCAACTCTATCATAGTGGCACCAAAACGCCAAGCTTTTTCATATGATAGAAGGGTGTTCTCAGGTGCATGACCAGATGCACCCCGATGCGCGATAATAATCCGTGGCAACATTAGGCATACAACCAAAACAAAGAATAATGAACTGTAACAGAAGCGCTAATCATCAGGACGAGAGAGACCAGATCCTCCACAGCGAGGACAAACTTCAGCATCTCTCCTACCTGTGCCTTTGCAATAATAGCACTCATCGCTAGGCACGTCAAGTGTTTTATCAACTCCCTTGGCAAATGCAGCCCCAACGCCAATCAAGACCACTGAAACGAACAAAATAAAGAGAGAAACCAGATAAAATGCGGGTATTGGAAGAAGCATAAAGAGTGTGATTACAAAAATTACTATTCCAGTTGCAATCAGTCCTGTTCCTACCTTTTTCCGTACCATTGTGATAACCTGTTTTTCTGGACAAACGATTCGCTTCATAGGTATGCTTTATAGCTTGTGGCTGAGTAGAACCTTTGAGGAGTCATAAAAAGTTAGCCAGGAAAAAAGGAAACGATTTAGAAATTAGATAATTGATCAAAATCGGAGTGTTGTAAAACCAAAAAATGGACTCATCGATTATATAGGATCGCACACAGCTGTATTGATAGGAGATAACCAATCAAGCTTCGTTCAAAATGACCTACCCGAGCTATACACTTATGCGTAGGAAATCACCCGAACAGATAATAGAGAATGCTGAAGGAAATAGAAGAATACGGGAGACAAGAAGATGTCAAGAACAGACCTCTTTGCAAAATATACACAAATCTATGCCAAAGCACGCGCAAGAGAGATAGTACCAGATGGGACTTTCGTCCGTCAGCTTGCTGATGTTCCGAGGCAATCATATGACATTGGAGTGTTCTTCAAAACAAAAAGCCGGAGTCGAGTAGTCCAGCTCTATCAAGGCAATGCAATACCACTGGAGGTCGGAAAACAAGAAGGATTTTTGGAAACTGAGGATTCAACATATCTAAGTAGGACAGTACTTTCGAAATTCAAATCTGTGGACTATCTAAGGGTAGTATTCTCCGCTGGCAAGATATTGGCTACAAAAGAAGAAAGGATGGAATTTCTAAAAGCAACACAACGAATACTTGATGTAATACTTAGAAAGGCTCGAAATATCCTTCATCTTGGGGAGTTGGAACCTTTCCGTTTTGATGATAGAGTGAGAACACTTAGTGAATTTCTTAGAAAAGAATTGAAAATGGATGAGGTGTCAGTTGAAGCGGCTTCTATTCCCTTCAATGTAGCTTCACCCAATTATATTCTGTTGGCTGATGGCTCAATTATCGCTGTAGATGATGAACCTAAAGTCCCTCAAGCAACTTTCTTTCTTGTCGGTGGAATTGGATATGTATTTGATAAGACTGAGGGAGCTATAAGTGAAGAGAGACTGTTTAGAACAACCGCAGATCTTAGTCCACAAGGAATCGATGAAGCCTATATTGACAGGATGATTAGAAGGGTTACCGAGGATTTTCAAAACAAATTACACTCACTGATATTTGCTGATGTTTGGAAGAAAAGCCAATCCGCTCCTATAGGAGTGAACTTTGGAGGAAATCTTCTAATAAAAGCGGAACCAAGTAGCGAAATCTGGGCTGGTGTTTTCGAGGTTTATGTAAAGTCACCTAGAGCATAATGAAGTCAAATGCATCAATTGCAAGAAACACTGCCCGGAATGCATAGATTCTGAAGGTATATGTTGCAACACCTTGGTCAGTTTCATCAATAACCGATCTCAGAGTTGATAGTGATCCAATTCCGAATGAACTGAGAAGAGAGGGAAGTGAATCTACTGTTATGAATTGGACTCCATTTCCGACTGCTAGTGCAATATCATTTGCGATGATTGCGAGGTCATTGTATACGCTATCTGTCCTATCCAAAACATCCGTTGAGTTTCCGACTTCCCCAACTCTCAAGCTCCATTGAGAACCCAATCTTGCAACTGAGCTTGAGTAGGAGTGAACAAGATACTCTCCTACATCACCACTCATCTCAAAAGAGAAGCGTGATCGACTACAAGATACAGAAAAGAAATTCCATTCCTGCAGTAAGGATGATGTTACACCGCAGAGCTGCATAGCATTGGAATCATTATCGAGTAAATCATCAACTACAAAGGATTCCACGAACAAACCAGTTGTGATACCTGAGGTAGATGCTGCATTCCTTAGTTTTAATGAAGCATTCTCAATGCGAGGAATATCAACAGAATAGATTGACGCACGCATCAAGTCGCTGAATCCAATAAGGTCCAGATTTCTTGTCCTAAGCATCAGTGCTTGCCATTCTTCTCTAGAAAGTGTCATATCAAAGAGTATGAAATGAGGTCCGTTAATGATGTCAAATGTCTCAACATTCATTATCTGGTCTAGAGCTGCTTCATGGCTAGCGTAGATGGTTTCTATCATTTCTGTCGTTGCGAGGGTCTGTGGATCTTCTCCTGCAAGTATAGCACGATCAGCTGTCAGTGTAATAGAATAACCAACTGCTGTATCATTGAGCGCTAATAGCCAGGTTCGTAGTCTTTCCCAAGAGGATGGATCATTTTCGAGTACATGAAGATCCAAGAAGAAATTGTTGTTGAGCACATCAGACAACAACTGTTGTGTTGGTGTAACATTTTGGTAAGGATAATCAAAATCAGCCAGTGGCACACTTATCCATATATCAGGCACATCAGCGACATTTGTGGTTGCAATTGGGATTTGCCCCATTAGAATTGTAGAAATTGGAAAGGCAAGTCCAATTAGGTTCAAAATTATAAAATAAGCAATAACTTTCTTTCCGGATTCTCTAAATCTGCTCCGAGGTCGAAAACCTCCCATTATGAAAATTGAAACTGCAGCTGCGATATTAAAAATCAAACAAATGATGAAACCACGTACAAGAAGTGAAAGTGTGCCAAAGAAAACCATACAAATAATCAAGAACACAAAGTTCAATGCTGCTGTACGACTCGTATAGTATGCTCTAATCATTAGCGGCAGAATAAACATCATGGGTAGGATGTAGAGTGCGATTGGTAGAGAGTCAACAAACGCTACCCCACTAATAGTCATCCCAAATGTTACTGATATGAGTGCATACAAAATCAAAATCATGTTGATTACCAATACAGCTGTAATAAACCGGTGGAGAAAGAGATCATATTTTGGAACCGAGTTTATACGTAGTCGAAGTTTTCTGCGTGCTTCAAGAAGCTGACTCATTTCTGCTCTCTGTTGATTCGAACTGCGGACAGATAAGGTTGATGGACTCAACCTTTAAGATGATGATACATGAGTTTCGAAATGTGATTGTCAAGTATGTATGATGTCATCGTGATTGGAGCTGGACCAGGAGGAGCCACAGTATCTCGTTACCTTGCTACCCTCGGACTTGAGGTTCTAATGATTGACAAAGACACATTCCCACGTGACAAGCCATGCGGGGGAGGATTTTCCCAGACAATTATCGACGAGTTTTCATATTTGAAACCAAGAGTTCATGAGTTCTTGAAAGGAGTCGCTCGAGTGGGGGTTATTCATTCACCAAATCGACAAATTTCACTTCAAGGCAGAGTTGACATGGCTGTAACACTTCGGACAGATTTTGATAATGTGTTGTATGAAGAAGCAGTTTCAGCTGGAGTAGAGCCACTTGTTAATTCACGAGCAAAGGATGTAGTAATCAAGGAGGACTATATCACTATAGAGCTTGCAGGTAGTAAATCAGTTCAGGGGAAAGTTGTGATTGGTGCAGACGGTATTACGAGCATGGTCGCTCGTAAAACCAACCTCAACAAAAGATGGCCAAATTCGAGTATAACTGCATGCAGAGTTTGCGAAATTCCTGCAAAAAGCAAGGACATCATAGATCGATATACTGAGGACCTTAAGTATCACTTCTTCGCAAATCTGGATGGAAAACCGGGATACGGTTGGATTTTTCCAAAGGAGGACACCATCAATGTTGGGTTGGGTTTCATCGGACCTCACTCAGCTGGTCTACCAAGAGTCTTTGAAGCGTTTGTGAAGTACCTCAAAAAGAGGGATCTTCTCATGGAGGATTCCGACGTGTCAGGTACAAAAGGAGCTCTAGTCCCAACTGGCGGACCAATTCAAAACACAGTGACTGACCGATGTGTTCTGCTTGGGGATGCCGCAGGTCACGTAAGTCCATTAACTGGTGGAGGGATTGTATATGCTATGAGAGCTGCAAGATATGCAGCCCATGTGATATCTAATTCACTTGAGAATGAAAAGGCAGATGTAGAATCTTTGATGAGATATCACCATCTATGGAAGTCTGATTTCGGAAATGATTTCAAGAATCAGCTGCTTGCTCAAAGGATATTCACTGGACCCTTCACTGATGTCTTGTTCACGATTGGTAGTAAAGACAAAAAGATACAGCAGATGGTTTCTGATTCGATGTCTGAAGCAGCAGAGGGAGAGATTGATGTCAAACAGCTTGTCCTAAGGACGTTAGTTGTATGTTTAAGAGAAGCTGTGAAAATCTGAATTATCATACTTTCAGAAATGATGAATGAAACTGATTGAAACAGATGGTCTACCCACTACTCAGAGATTGACAATGTCTGTTAGATGGTTTTCAACCAATGAGTGAACTTCTGGACGACCCAATAGCTTTCGTCGGGTTTCGCTCATATTGTTTATGACACAAGCCACTCCCACAACACTTGCTCCTAGCTTCTCTACAATCTTAATTGCAGCAAGCACTGAAGTTCCTTGAATTAACCAATCATCAACAATGGCTACTCGGTCACCAGGATCGAGAGAATCGGAAACGATTGCCAGACGTTTGTCTGCAAACATCGAGGAGGGCAGATATTCAATATCTCGTTCATAATCCTCAGGGAGGTATGCAATGGATCGAGCTGGTACAATCCCACAACCTAAATAGTAAGCTATTGCACTCCCCAGAGCAAGACCTCTCTGTTCAATACCAATCACCTTGTTAGGACGAAGTTCAACTAGAGGTTTTGCTAGCGTAACGACAGCCTCGTGAAATATGTGAGGATGTTCAAGAATTCTGCTGATATCACAAACAGCCTTTCCTGGTTCTGGCCAGTCCTTGATAACATCAATATATTCTGTAAAGTCTACATCCACCATTGTTACAAACCTTGAGCGGAGCTAGCTACTAGTAAGATTTTATTCTTTCTGTATAACTGAATATCACAGAGTATGTATCACTATGATGCTCACACACGAAACAGTTAAAGTACCGAGTCTGATGGTGGTTAATACCCAAAAAGGTGGAGCCGGGTAATGATAATTCCAGGAACGACTATCTCCTTAACACTGCTTCCAGCTTTCGTAGAAGTACGAGACAAAGGTGTTGTGAAAAAGAAAATCCCACTCAAAGAAAGATCTTTTGATGATGTTGCTTTAGAGCTCCAAAAATACCTACGTTATCTGGGAAAGCGTCTTGCTCCAGGAGTTCTTGAAGACGTATTAGATAAGATTGGATTGCCAAAAGCCCGACGTGTCCTTAAAGAGGAAGTGATTGCACCACCTGAACCTACACCAGAACCTGAACCGGATATTGTTACTCCAGAACCAGAACTTGTCAAGGTCGAAGCTGAACCTAAGAAGAAAAGAAAAGGGTTGATAAAGAAGGAAGAAGAGCCGGCCGCAACTTTTGTGGAAGGACCAGGCGTAAGTGCTGATGAGAAAGGTTCAATCAGCGTTGAAGACTTTGATGATATTGCTGATGCGTTGCAAGTCGTAGAATCCTTGAGTGACTCATTCTTGACAGGGGAACCTCAGGAGAAACCAGTAACTGTGAAACCCAGACCTAAAATCAGCATTCATGTAAATGGTCAGGAAGAAATAGTAGCATCTCACAGGTCATATGCGCGAATTGCTGAAGCTGAAAGAATCGAGGAACCGGCTGAAGATGAGGAAGTAGAAGAGCCTGTTGAAGAATTTATTGAACTCGTAGCTGAAACTGTTGAGGAAGAAATAGAACCAACGCCACAAGTCACACCAACTCATCAGATTAAGCCCATTGTCGAATGTAAAGGACTCCTTCTTGGTGAAGATGGAGTAGGAAAGGAAACCCTGAAAGCTAAAGCAGAGATTGTTCCGATTTCCATTGGTGATGGAGAAGTGTCACCATATATTTTTGGGAAAGTCTTTGAGGGGGACAATCATCGAATCGATCTAAGAGTGTGGTCGTTCGACCTTGCAGTGAAGGCAAAGGTTCAACGAAAGCAATTCTACGAAGATTCTCAAATCATTATTATTATGTATGCAGCTTCAGATAGATGGAGTTTCGAGAGTATCGATTTCTGGCTACGAGAGGCAACATTGTCATCTGAAGAAATGCCACCCCTAGTAATTGTAGCAAACAAGATTGATCTCAGAACTGATTCCTCAGAAGATACTGGTGATCAGCCAGTATCATATGACGAGGGATTCCAGCTTGCTGAGGAACTGGCGAAACGTTTCGGTTCTGATGAAAAGCTGCATCCTGTTGCGTTCATCGAAACTTCCTGTGTATCAGGAGAAGGTATCGAAGATGTGTTTGAAACAGCAGTCCAACTCTTTGAAAACACTCTGTGAACCTTAATCTTTTTGAGCTCAAATACAAAGGGTTCATCCAGGATCTTCTCAGAGAATTAAAATAGTCGTCGGACATTCGATGAGAAGACTGAATATAATTGCCAACGAGATTGAAGAAAGTAAGTGGTGTTTACATCGATAGAGTATTGCGAAAGCTGTGGAAAGGAAGTAGATCCGATTCAACCGGCGAAGAATCTAGAGGATAACTTTGCAAATGATACACGGAAGAACATGAGTATATGTACTGATTGTTTCAAAAAGAGATTCAAAATATCATCAAAGAAGAGAAGTGGGTATGGGGGAACAATCTACGAACTTGAGGAGAGATCGCCTCCTCGTTTTGGATTAGGAAGCCAATCTTTTAGCTGTCTCAAATGTAACTGGGTTGCTTGGAATGATGTTGGTCTTGAAGCCCACATGCGAAAAAGACATGCTAAGTAAGTCACTTGTTCACAGCAAACTGGTTTCGCTCTTTTATTATTTCATGACCAGTGATTCTCAGACCATCAACATTTCGTGCAGCACTTTCTAGCATGCCCATTCTGTAGGTTGCAGTGCGAGGGCCAATAGCATGCAACCAATCAAGACTGGCCATATCAAGCCGATCATGCACAGAGAAGAACAGTTTGAGATCCGCCCCAATAGCTCTCGATCTCTCAAACATTGCTGCAGTGAGACCTAGACTAGGGGCAGCAAATCCCATCAATACCCAAATGAAGATCAGTGGATCGTTCCCGAAATATTCAAAGAAAAACAGGAACCCTGTAAAGATTGGCCAAACCAAAGATAGAATCACAAGCACTAATGAGAGATGCTGTGTGATATCGTCACTACCAAGCCCCGCTATTCCAATCACATCCTGATCTGGAGGATAGAGATAGACTAGAACACCGCCGGATGTAATGCCAACGACCACAGCAGAGAATAGTATAAGGAGCATGAATGAGAAAGCTGATTGATCCCAAATTGCTGGGAAACTAATCATAGACTGCAGAACTAATGATAGAGTCATGACTAAAGCACCAACTGCAAATCCTTGCCAGCTGAAGAATTCGTATTTTCGTGCCATTATCTCGTCAGACAATATCAAATACTCCTCTATGTATTCTATGAGCAGATAAGTCACAAGACGACTTAAAGTTTCTCATTACTTACTGCCCTTGACATGTTATTTTGACTAATGACTAGCTGCAACTACGCAAATTTGATACCATCCTTTTGTTCCACGCTTACTAGTACAATTCCTTGTACTTCGAAGGAGTAATTTATTAGCCCTCGAACACAGAAGCACCATAGCGCAAAGAAAGTGGAGTGGGTATCGCTGAATAGTGACGTAATTGTTGACCTCCAATCAGTATCGCGTGTATATGACATGGGAGAGATTGAAGTACATGCCCTACGGGGTGTTTCTCTTCAAATCAAGAGAGGCGCTGCGATTGGAATCATGGGACCCTCAGGTTCAGGAAAGACTACTCTATTGAACCTCATTGGAGCCCTCGATAGACCTACGCATGGAACTGTTGTTCTCGATAATGTTGACATCACACATATGAACGAGGGCGAGTTAACGAAGGTTAGAAGAAACAAAATCAGTTACGTGTTTCAGTTCTTTAACCTACTTCCTGTTCTTACAGCTTACGAAAATGTCGAGCTTCCCCTTCTGATCGGTGGTGTAGATGAGGATGCACGGAAAGAGCGTGTTGACCATCTACTCTCACTTGTTGGGTTGACAGAGCGAGCTGACCACCGTCCAGACGAACTCTCGGGTGGCGAACAACAACGCATTGCAATAGCAAGAGCACTTGCTAAACCAGCCCAATCAACTAATAGTGTCATCGTTTTAGCTGATGAACCGACTGGAGACTTGGACTACAACACAGGACAAGAGATCTTGGAAATATTGGTTTCCTTGACAAAGGGAGAAGGGGGAACTCTAATCACAGTGACACATGATCCAGAAGTCGGAGAGAAGATGGATCGTGTATACAAGATGCGTGATGGTCAAATCGAGAATCCATGATAGGGGCAAGTGTATATGGCAGCAGTCCCAGCAGGTTATGAAGCCTTTCATAGCATGAGAAGAAAAGGAGTCACATTACTTTGTTTCCTATTGGCTTCTTCTATGGCAATGGGAATAACGGTCTACGTTGACTCTTACTCGGTTCATGAATGGGATAGGAATTTAGACATCGGGCAGGTCGCTATGGTTGCGCATGGAGAGAATATTCAAAATTATGTCAATGGGATCAGAGCTATTGATGGCGTGACTAAGGCGGCTTCTATTCGAAGAGGTTCAGGGATTATTCAATATTATGTGAATGAAACTTGGGGACAGTATCAGAATGATATCTGGGGAGATATTATTTCACCCGACCAAGATTTTCTGGATACATTCCCTGGATATATTACACTTGAAGAAGGGTCATTTCCAACCGCAAATGGCTCTCAAATCGCAATACTAGATGCTATGGCGAATGACTATGGTTTTGATGTGGGGGATGTGTTAAATTTCACTGCAGATTGGAACGATGAATTTGAACTAATAGAGATAATTGGAATTTACAGCCAGGGAGAAGCTCGAGAGTACGATTACTACTATGGATATTACGAAACCATCGCAATTGTTGTTCCATCCATAATTACATATGCTGAATATCAGGTCTACATCGATATTGATAGATCAAGACTGACAGCGTTTAATGCAGGTGGCTCACTCGCATATGCACAAGGAATTGATCAAGCAATTCGTGAACTTGACCCATTATATTCACCAGCAAATCCATGGAGAAGTACATTCTCTGTAAGGAATTACGTCACCAGAGGGATATTCTCATACATGAATTGGGTTTCAATCACGAGAATGACACAGCTCTTTCGGTCGGTAGCAATTATTCTGCTCATCCTTATGGTAACATTCCTAGCGATACGTCATAATGTGAATGAAAGAAGGTACGAATCAGGTGTCCTTTATTCAAGGGGAGCTTCAATGGGAGATCTTGATAAAATTGTAAATCGAGAAGTATTGGTCCTCTCGATATTATCATGTGTTCTCGGCATCCTTATCGGTGCAGGAATAAGTAGAATAGCCCTAGGTGCTACAGGCTTCTTTCAATTTGATTTTGGGTTGATGGTTTCAGAACCTTTCCTTGTAAGTATCGAGTCCTTGATAATGTCAGCTATTGTTGGCATTGCATTACCAATCCTAGCACTGGGAAGCTATCGGATTGTGTATTCAACAAAGAAATCAGTTGATGAGGGACAAGGCAGATTGTCCAAAGTTGTTAAAGGTTTGAATTTTGTCAAATGGGATGTTCTCGTTGTAATTATAGCAGGACTCCTATTGATGGCTCTATTCTCAGGAGGACAAGAAGCCATGAACAATCCATTCATGGGAATGATTCTTCCTGTTGTACCATTACCGCTTTTCCTTGGAGTTGCAAGCTTGTCAATCAAAGGACTTAGAGCCGGAGCAAGCAGAATCTCACGTTTCATGGTAAGAATTGTTGGTCAGGTTCCTGCAGCAGTTGGTATTCGTCGAATTGGAAAAAGCGCATCCTCCGGAGGAGCAGCAGCAATGGTACTTGTTCTGGCAATATGTCTCTCTTGGAATAGTGCTATTGTTGATGCATCACTCCCAATTACAAAAACTTACCAAGCTCAGCTCAGTGTTGGAGCTGATATTACGTTTGGTCTTGATAGCGAAAAAATAGGACTCTGGGATAATTTCACACTAAATGTTACATCGCATGAAAGTGTTGTCGGAGCAACATATGTTTCAGAAACAGGATTCTATCTTTCTAGTGGATATGGCGGATACAACACATTTCTTGCTGTGGATGCAAGAGAATATAGTAAGATTGGATACCACTATCTAGGAGAAAGGCTCAATGACTCAGAGATGGCGAGTTTAATGGAATCATTGGCATCAGTCCTCGATGGAGCCATCATATCACAGGACATAGCAGATGAGTATGATCTTGAAGTTGGGGATATTATGCGTGCTTCTGATATCGATGAGGAGGCAGTGATATTCACATTTCGTATTATTGGGATTGTGCAGTCTCTCCCCGAGATGCCAGCAGAGTACTACGGGTGGTACTATGATTATTATTATTATCCTCCACCAATGAGTCCGTACTATTATGGGTATGGCATAGTGGGACAGGATAGAGTTATGATCAATAGAGATTACTTACAATCTCTAAAAGGTTCCCTAAATCAAACTAGCAATTACCTCTGTGTAAGCATTACAGAAAATGCCAACGGAACTCGAATTGGTGAAGACCTTCTTCAAGCAGGAGGTTATGAGGTATTAAATGAAGATGTTTGGGATGCTGTGTCTACCCAGACTGATGAATACTTGGCACAGGCTACATATCATATCGATAGATCAGTAGATACAATGCTGACAGTACTTACTGTTGGCACTATAATGGGTGCTTTTGCAATCTATGCGGTTGAAGGAGCTAGAGAAAGGAGGAGAGAGATAGCTCTACTCCGTTCAGCTGGAGCAGAAAATAGTCTAATTGTCAAATCACAGGGTGCGGAGATGTTAGTCATCATGTTGTTCAGTTTTGTTGTCTTGCTGGGATATTCCCCATTATTCTTGACAACAGCCATCAGCTCAGCAGGCAGTTCTCTGTCATCATACTATGAATTGTACCCGATTGCTGTTTTTCCAGTTATTCCATGGATGACGATTATAACAGTGCTTGCCTTTTTCTTCGTATCAGTATTGATCTTCATAGGTTTTGTTGCCATCTATGGGTCCAGAATCAATCTGGCGCAAACATTGAATGCTACTTGGGCTGAAGCCTCACCATATGGAGATGAACTCTAGATGTTTCTCTTCTCGCGCTTATCTGCCCGAACTCCAGAGGTTCTAGCAACATTACTCATATTTTCATTGTCAAGTGGAGTTCTCGGCGGAATTCTATTCTATATGGATTCAACAGCGCCTACCGTTCTTGGGGACATGACATCGCAAGTTCCTGTTGATATGGAGATTTCATTCAATTACCCGTTCTACTACCAAAATACAACCACAGCTGATGATATCAGAACCATCGTCGAAGAACAAGAGATTGTACAATCGACAGAAATCGTTTCACAAGCACAGTTCTGGGATTACTGGGAAGCAGACTACCAATACAGTAGGAAAGCGTTTCTCGGAGTGGATAGTTCTGTCTTTGAAACTTTTCCAAAGGCAATAGAACTTGATACGGGTTCATTGTCATACGATGACCAATCTTGTGTTGTTGAAAAATCAAGATTCGTTCGAGATGGTCTTCAGATTGGCGGCAACTATAGTCTTTCATTCTATATACGTGATGAGAATTGGACCGATGTACTTGTCGAGCAAACATTCGTTATCGTCGGAACATTTACGTCGAATATCTTCATGCATTCTCCAATTTGGGGTCAACCTGAAGTTACTTACTTACAGATGATCACAACTCCAGACGCATTAGAATCAGTTTTTGGGATAATGCCTCCGGATGAATGGGAAGGCTACACAAAAAGGATTTGGGTAGGATTCGATAAGCAAACCATTCTTGAAACCGACTCTCAAGCGATGCTCGAATCATTGGATTCTGTGAAAAAGCAAATCGAACAAGCAACTCTGCCATATGCGATGATAGGCTACGATGGATTCGGACTTATCAATGCAGTCTATGAGTTTGCTGTATGGTCCACCAACGTAAGAGCGATTGCATTAGCATTTTCGTTACCTTCAGTATTCATGGGCTTGATGCTAATACAATACAATACAAAATTGGTTTCTGATGAACAAAGGCGAGATGTTGGAACTCTTAAAACCCGTGGATCCTCAGGAATACAAGCTTTCAGTTGGGTTTTGAGTAGTGCTGTTGCTACAGGTGCTGTAGGAAGTCTGGGCGCAGTTGTGGTAGGTGCCGGATCAGCATTGCTTTCTGGATCCGTTCGTGAATTATTTGTATTCAATTTGGAACAATTGGAAGGTTTCGCTCTACTCCTTCATCCAATAGCAGTATTGTTTGTCTTTCTATTCTCATTTGTGGCAGGAATTCTAATAGCTCTACCAGGAGCCATCAAAGCACTAATCATGACTCCGACTGAAGCCCATGGGATTCTAGAAGGAGAGATAATTACTGACTCTGAGAAAATGGGAAATCCATCCATTGACCTTCTAGCAGTTGGTGTATCGGGTTGGCTATTGATGCCCATGTTGGCATTCTTTGCTTTATTTGGTGTAGGAGCATTTGGAGTGGTAATCATCCCATTATTTGCGGTATTCCTATTTGCTTTTACACGTGGACTTTCAAGACCTACAGCTTTGATTAAATCGAAACTACTATCCCTAGTACGAAGACCGTCATTAGTTGTTGGTTCCCGATTAATGTCCCGCACTGTTCTGATGTTCAAGAAATCACAAGCTATGGGGACGATGTTCATCGCAATGGTGTTCTGTGCAGGTCTATTTGCTTCAATATCAGCTACAACTGGAGACACGCACATGAAACATCTATTTCAGTTTCAGACCGGAGCAGATATTGCAGTAGATGTAGATGTATCACTCGAGAATGTAACAATTGATCTTGTGGATAATATAACAGCAGTTGATGGAGTGATGCAAGTAAGTCCAATGTTACAGACAACAGGATACATACAATATTGGAACTCCTATTACATTGGCATGGGAGAGAATGTTAACAGGAGCATAACAGTTTTTGGAGTAGAATCTGAAACTTGGGCTTCAACCGCATTCTTCCTTGACTACTTCACAATGCTAGATTCACCTAGTAACTCAATTGCGAAATTAGCAGATTATTCCGACGACAGCGCAAATATCATGTCAACGTTTAAGCCAATTTCAAACTACGTGTTAGATCAGATAACGCAAATACCTAGACCAGTCTATTCCAATGTTCTTGATCTTCAGATCTTTAGTGCTGATTGGTATAATCAAACGGAATGTTATATCATCGATCTCATGGTCAACACACAAGAATCGTCAATGACTAGTGCCCAGACATATTTACCTGGTGAGCCAGACGCCACTGACTTCATAGTCATGGACCTGACATTGCTCCATTCGTGGATTAATTCGACAAAGGTGACAAAGTTCTATGTAGATTTGGAACCAGGTGCAAACTACACTCAAGCAATGATTGACATATACAATGTTGCACCGGATAGTTTCACTGATGTGGAAGCAGCAAATGAGTTCATTGACGAAGTGTTGGAATCGAGAGCGACACAATCGATCTACGGTGCATATACACTCAATGTGATTTTCTCCTTAATCTATTTGACCATTGGAATGATAATTGTGACTATGGTCAGAGTTAGAGGGCTTCGAAGGCAGTTCTCTGTACTCAGAGCCTTAGGAACTGAAGCAAATTCAATAATCTTCGCAACACTTGCGGATACATCAATTGGATTGGTACTGGCTGCTTTAATTGGTGGGAGTATTGGAGTAGGTCTTGCATTCCTGCTTCAAAATGTACCATTACTTTACATGGGAATAACAACTTCGCAACTATGGGCAAGACTACCGGTCGCATTAATATTACCATGGACGCTAATATTGATAGTAATTGGAACAGCTGTGATAGTGTCCCTTATAGCGACCTATTTCGTTCTTTTGAGAACACTGAAACTCAATATTGCAGAGGAGATACAATACACGGAGTGACAACTATGACAGAGAATTTAGACGATATTGCTGAACAATACAAAATTGTGGTCCGAGACCTGATGAAGGTCTACAAACGCGGACAGAAAGAAGTCATTGCCTTGAGGGGTGTTGATTTCGAAGTTCGCCATGGTGAGTTTCTATCCATCATTGGTCCGAGCGGAAGTGGCAAGTCAACACTCTTGAAGATGTTAGGAGCCTTGGATACACCAACCGCTGGAGCTGTGTTATATGATGGTCATAGTGTCACGATGCTCGACGATAGAAGGGCCATGCTTTATAGAAGACAGAAGGTTGGATTCATCTGGCAGGTAGGCAACCTCGTACCTGGGCTCTCAGCGCTCAAGAATGTCACTCTTCCAATGAAGCTTGCTGGAGCTCCTACAAAGGTAGCCGAGAAGAGAGCACTAATGCTTTTGGACGCGATGGGACTCAGTCCCAGGATTGAACATAAACCAAATCAGATGTCTGGTGGAGAAAACCAACGAACTGCAATCTGCGTAGCATTGGCTAACAAACCCGAACTCGTTCTTGGTGATGAAATCACTGGAGAGTTGGATAGTGAAACGACCGAGATGGTGATGCAATCATTGAAGATGACCAATGAAGAGTTTGGAACAACAGTAATCAATGTGACACATAATCCATCTGTAACAAAGTATGCAGATCGTGTGTTAAGAATCAGGGATGGGCTCATTGAGGGACAGAAACATACGCTCTATGGCGATATTACTGAAGTGGATGCCAAGGGGCGATTGGTGATTCCAGAAACTGTTAGACGCCTTGCTGGAATTAAAAAGCGAGTCGTCCTAAAGGCTACGTCTGAGGGTCTTTTGATTAGTCCACTTAGTACAGATGAAGAGAACAACAATTACAACAATGAAGCAATTCAGTAGAGCATCAAGAATTAATTGGAGAATCTCTATATTGAGGAAGAAAAGGCAACAATAGGTGATAGAACGATGAGCAAACAATCACTGCCATGGTCTTATTATGCGGTTATTCTTACATTTGGAATCTTCTTTGCCACCTCGAATATCTACATCTTCACGTTGTGGCTAGCACATCCACTCGCAAGTCCATTATGGCTCATAGGCGTTGCTATTGGAGCTATAGGATTAATCTACTCCATTAGTATGGTTCGAAATCACCAGAGAGAATTAATTGAGAAGAAGAAATTGGAAGAGGAAACCAAGTAGCTGCCATTTCGGTGAAAAGCGTAATCAGTAAGAAATATCTCTCGGTGTTGTGCGCTTCCATTAGAATTACGAGGAAGAAGTGGATAGTTGATACAACAAGAAACCGTTAGTATAGGTAAGGTAAGGCGGAGAGGACTTACGCTGGCATGCTTTGTTCTTGCTATCACTCTTGTTGCTGGGATATCAATATACACAGATAGTCTTGCATCTCAACAGTGGGAGATCCACACCTCAATCGGTTCTGTAGCCATGAAAGTGAAGGGTGATAATGTTCATGTAATAATAGACGACATCTCTTCACTTCCTGAGATTACGAGTCTTAGCACAATTGAAAAAGCACGAGCGTTCCTAAGAATGGATCAAGATGAGATCTTTCAAGGCTCACCTGATAATCCATTGAATCCTGTCTTTCTAGCTCAAGGCTTTGCGTATTCCTTGAATAGTGAGTTTATCGAATCGTTTCCATACAAATTTGTTCTAGTTGTTGGACGATGGCCTGAAAATGGATCAGAAATTGCTATTGCATATAATGATGCCGCATATTGGAATATTCCTATTGGTCGAATGATGAATTATACACACACTCTAAATGGAGAGAAAAGAACAGTCTTTGTTGTTGGAATATTTACACAGCCTGATTCTGATGCCATTGAACTTTATGCAACAGATGCAGTTGCCATTGTCACTGAGGATGTTTTGAATCCTGAAGATAAATCAATTGAGATCTTCGCAAACATCGATAGAACTATCATAACACCTTTGGATGGCAGGGGAAGTTTAGCTAGACTTCAAGAACTTGATGATAAAATCAAGGCTCTTGATCCAGATTATTCTCCTACAACGCCATATTCAGAATATATTGTTGAGAATTATTTGGAGGTAGGAGTTAGAGAGTACATTGATTGGTTAAACACAGCAAGACTTCATCAAATCGGGAGATCTCAGGGAACGATACTTCTTGGGGGTATGTTGTTTCTCATGGCAGTTAGATTCAATACTGACGCCAGAAAAGATGAGTTACGACTTTGGTTCTCCCGAGGAGCATCCAATAGAAGAATAACCACCTTAGTAGTGGGAGAGATTCTTGGCATTTCAATATTATCGTGTGTCTTTGCCTTATTTTTTGGAATTGTAGGAAGTCGCCTTGCTTACGCATCAACTGATTTTCTCCACTTTGAATCAAATTTGCTGAGCTCCTCAAGTTTCATGATAACTTATGACACACTGTTCTTTTTGCTTGCAATCAGTATTGTAACACCTCTGATAGTCTATGCCATAAATCAGAGAACGAAAAGTGAAGAAATAATTGAAGAGCAAGAACATGGAAGACTAGCTAGATTCACTAGAGCGCTAAGGATGATTCGCTGGGATGCAGCCATTCTTGTGACTGCGCTCCTATTTCTGATCGCTCTTAATATTGGTGGAAACACTGTTCGAAATATTCCATCACTGATGTTCATATTCTACTATTTACCAATTCCACTCTTTTTGGGAATAGCAAGCCTGCTAAGCAAAATCCTTCTACAAGCATCAAATGTAATCTCGAAAATCTATTCTAGAATGAATCGCCAAACAGTATCATATTTGGGAATAAGAAGAATTGGAAAAAGGGTGAGATATGCTGCACCGGTAATTCTTGTGATTGGAATAACTATGTCAGTTTCTTTGAATTCTA
This sequence comes from Candidatus Thorarchaeota archaeon, assembly GCA_048882385.1. Classification (GTDB taxonomy): domain Archaea; phylum Asgardarchaeota; class Thorarchaeia; order Thorarchaeales; family Thorarchaeaceae; genus SMTZ1-45. The sequence goes on from JBHLRQ010000022.1 coordinate 22,396, forward strand.
TGATTATTGCTGAGTCAATTCCACAAACCCAGATCAATCATTCAAGGTTCTTAATCGGAGCTGATGTGACATTTCATCTCAATATAGACTCCAATGAGTATTGGCCCACAATATTTGAGTGGACTGCAAATCATACTAATGTTGAAAGCATAAGTATGGCATCAGTCGGAACTTTGACTTTTTCCGAAGGAAGTTCAGGCGAGGTAGAATTCATTGCAATCAACCCTAGCGAATTTATCAAGGTTGGCTTCAGTTATTTAGGAATAGGTCTTGAAGAATCGTCACTATCAATGATTCTAAATGATCTGGAGTTAAACACAGAAGGTGCAATTATTTCTCAGGATGTTGCTAACGAATATGATGTGCATATTGGTGACTCAATTCGTGCCTTTACTATTAATGAAATTGAGGATATCACAGAGTTTAACGTCATTGGAATTGTTCCTGCTCTTTCAGCACCCAACACAATAAATGCGATGTTAACTGACCAAGGCGAAGCCCTCGGTTTAGGAAAGGTTTGGGTAAACAGTGAATATTTGTCTTCAATCATCGACCTTAACGGTACATCAGAGAATTTTCTGTGCGTGAGGACAAAACCGGGTTATAATGGAACAGCTCTGGGAGAAGATTTTGAACTGGAATTTGGTCCATCAGTTCTAGAGGCGGATGGTTGGTCTGCAGTTGAATTTGAGGTTGATGCGTTAGTTTCGCAATCCCAATATCAAATTGATAGAGCAATTGATTCCATGCTCGTAATGATTTCAATATTTTCAGTTGTATTAGCACTAACGCTATATAGAATTCAAGGTAACTTGCACGGAAAAAGGGAAAATGCAATTCTTAGAACACTAGGAGCAGGAAAAAGGAATATAATCTCAACACAAGTTCATGAGCTTCTTGGAATTGTTATATTGACATTTTTCATTCTTGCCATCTTTGGTCCAATTCTAGTAATCAATTCAGTTGAAGCTGGTATGACAACGTATAGCATCTGGTCTTTTGAATTTCCAATAGGACCCCAAATCTCTATAAACTCAAACATGTTGGGATTCAGTCTTGGATATTTCATAATTATTCCAATTGGTTTACTTCTTCTTCTATATGCAAGACCTTCACATGAAAATATGACTCAAGCTTTAGATGCAGGGTGGTCTAAACGAAACTTAGATTGGGAGGAGTGGAGTTAGATGTTTCTTGTTTCTAGAGCTAAGTCACAAGCGCCTGAGATATTAGTCGCTTTCCTAGTTTTTTCATTATCTACAGGTGTAGTTGGGGGAGTTCTACTCTATCTAGATAGTGTTGGACCTGAGGTTTTGAATGAAATGTCAGTTGATATGCCAATTGGGATGCAGATCCACTTCCGTCCGGAGTTCTATCAGCAGAATGTGACTACATATAGTGTCATTGAGGAGCGGGTGGCTGCACAAGAACAAGCAGAATCAGTTGAAGGTGTTTCAATTATTGAGATTTACGATGAAGAAGTAGAGGATTCCAAATATTCTAGAAATGTAATAATGGGAGTCGAGTCAAGCTTTTTTGAAACATTTTCAGATATTGTTTACACCCCATCTGGTACAGCAATTTTGAATGAATCAATTTGCTATATCCAAAGAAACCTACTTTTTGAATTGGGACTTAATATTGGAAGCAACTACACGATTTCTGTGCCAACAATAGATGAAAACAAGAATCCGATACGAATCAATTCTACCCTTACGGTAGCTGGTGTGTTTGAATCTAATCTCTTTCAAAGGAGGATAAGTTATGATCAACCATCTTTCTCTTCGCTTTTTGTAATTACAGCAAGACCTACTCTGCAGACTTATTTTGGTGAGCTTGATCATGCTGGAACCAACAGTTTGCTTGACAGAATCTGGGTGAATTTTGATACAAACAAACTCACTCTTAACGATCCTACATCTATGCTTAGTTCTTTGAGGCAAATTGAACGACAGCTAGAGCAGGATATTCTACCATATGCTTCAGTAGTTGAGTATGATCTGATTAGTGTAGCTTACCAATATTCCACCTGGGCTACAAGTATGAGAATAATAACGATGGCATTTGCTGTCCCATCTGTCATTATGGGACTAATGCTGATTCAGTACAATTCAAACCTATTGGCAGATGAAAGGAGAAGAAATGTTGGTGCTCTAAAAACTCGCGGAGCCACTGGCCGACAAACTATGTACTGGGTTTTGTCGATGTCGATCTTTAACGGAATTGTGGGGAGTTTCGGAGCGATTCTTACAGGAGCAGCGGCTGCTTTCATGGCTGGTGGAGTGAGAGAGCTGATGACATTCAATCTTTCTCAGATACTGAGCTTCGCAATTAATCTGAAGCTTGAATCAATTGCCATTTTGTTTTCATTCTCATTCATATTGGGTTTGATTGTTTCCTTACCTGGAACAATCAATGCGTTTTTGATGTCTCCAGCAGATGCACACAGTGTTATTGAAAGAAAAGAGCTGACTCCAAAAGGAAGCTTGGGAAACCCTGTTATCTACGCATTGATGCTTAGTATTTCAGGAGTGCTTCTCATTCCGCTATTGGGAGCGATGGAATCCTTGGGAAGTTTTACCCTAGGTTCTACATTTCTTGGACTGACAGTGATTCTTCTATTAGCAATCTTTATTCTAGGGTTTGTTCTTCTCCTTGCGCAACCAGCGGCGTCGCTGAAATCTCGAATTCTACTGCGAATTAATAAACAGTCACTAGTTGTTGGAACTCGTGTTGTTGGAAACTCATCACGAATGTTCAGAAGGAGTGAAGCGATGGCTATCATGTTCATTTCACTCGTCTTCGCCGCAGGAATATTCTCCTCATTGGCGGCTGCTACAGGAAGTAACCATATGAAAGAGCTATTTTTGTTTGAAACTGGTGCAGATATTGTAATTGATGTAAAGCCAGGATTAACAAATCTGACTTTGGATTTCATTCCCGCAATTGAATCAATAGATGGTGTTTCAAAAGCAAGTGGGATGATTAAGACTTCGGCATATGTCACATTCTACAGTGACTGGTATGGATACTATCTATTTTGGAACAGATCAATCGAGTTGTATGGAGTTCAACCAAGCGAGTGGCTTGAATCAGCATTTATCCTTCCATACTTCACATATTATCACGATACAGCATCTTCAATATTGGAATTAGAAGACGAAGAAACGAATGTCATTACAAACTTCCAACCTCTTCTTGGCTATGAGATTGATTCACTAGGCCAGCAGGTAGTCAGCTATTCAGACTATATTTCGTTGGAGCTTGTGGGTCCAACTGAAAAACACTATCTCAACTGTACTATCGTTGATATAATGTCAAATAATCCAAGGGGATTTGAGCCAATAGGCTTTTCACGCTCAGAATACATTGGAGCTTCATATATTCCTGGAGAAGAAGGGAATCATCCTTTCATCATGCTTAACATTGAAAATGTTCACAACTACCTCAATGTTTCATATGTAACTAGGTTTTATGTAGATCTAAATGAGGGAGTAAATTATACTCGAGTGATTGATGAATTGACAGCTCTCGCTCCTGGCAGTTTTGAGAGTGTGGACTCACCATATTTTGGAATTGATGCAATCCGTGACTCAAGAGCAGGTCAAACAATTCATGGAGCATATACACTCAATGTCTTGTTCTCAATTCTCTATCTTACTGCCGGGGTTACTTTGGTGACAACAATAAAGATTAGAACAATGAGCAAACACTTCTCTCTCCTTCGTGCGCTTGGAACTGATGCTCGTTCTATTATCAGCTCAGTTCTCATAGATTCTTCATTAAGTGTAATTCTTGGTGGGATAATTGGAGGCCTTACGGGAATTGTACTCACCTTTCTTACATTTCAAATGCCACTGAATTATCTTGGGCTTTCAAATGAGGTAACATGGGACTATCTCCCACTGGTACTATCTATTCCTGTGCCTTTGCTCATTGCTTTGACTACAATTGCCATTGTATCTTCTCTGTTAATCAGCTTGGTCATAATTCGGAGGAAACTTGAAACAAATATCGCTGATGATATCCAACATTCAGAATGATTTACTAACTATGTACGAAACTTTCGAATGAGATAGACAAGACCAACCGTAACAGCAATACCTTCTCCAATTATGACAATATAGATTGGAGGAATAAATGCTGGGACTGGTGTTGTTAGAGAGATACAATCAAACGATTAGGATAAGCGTCTAATTTATGGAAATATCCGACTAACTGTTCTTGGGAATGGTATGCTGTCTCTAATATGTTCCAGATTTAACATCCATGTTATCATCCTATCCATTCCTACTCCGAATCCTGAATGTTGAACGCTTCCATAACGTCGAATATCAATATACCACTTGTACTTCTCTGGATCATCACCAATTCTTAGAAGGTTATCAATTAGCAACTGTGCATCGGTTTCACGTTCACTTCCACCAATCACTTCCCCAAAACCACGCGGGGCAAGAAGATCACTATTCTTGTAGGTTCGCGGGTCAGCAGGGTTATGCTTCATATAGAATGACTTGATCTCTTTAGGATAGAATTCTACAAACAGGAAGTTGTCACTATCTCTGGTTAGGATGTCTTCAGCTTCTGTTCTGATATCTTCTCCCCACTTGATATCCAATCCAGCTTGTTGACAAAACGTGATGGCTTCATCATACGTCATTCTATCAAATGGTGGATTGACAGCTAACAGTCTTTCAGAATCGATCTCAAGTTCTTTTAGCTCTAGAGAACGATTTTCCGCTACTGCATGACACATGTAACTGATGAGTTCTTCCTGTCTTTTCAAGTTGCATTCATGATCGCACCAAGCTTCTTCAACCTCAAGATGCCAGAATTCTGTAACATGTTTTCGAGTGCGGGATTTCTCAGCTCTGAATGACGGTGCAAGTATGAACACCTTTTCCATAGCGAATAGTTGGGGTTCGAGATGCATTTGACTAGTCTGTGTCATGTACATCTTTTTACCAAAGTACTCTACTTCAAATAATTCCGCGCCTTCCTCGCCCATTGTTGAAACAAACATAGGGCAAGTAGTTTCATAGAATCCTTCATTTCGAAGATACTCGCGTGTTGCTCTGAATACTTCATCTCGAATCTTGAGGACATTTGTGAGCTTACGGGATCTCATCCACAAGTGACGATTATCATTCAAGAATTCGATACTTTGATGTTCCGTTATTGGAAATTCCTCAGCGAAGTGTAAGACTTCAAACTCTTCGACTTGGACTTCGTACCCTCCCTCAGCACGAGAATCAGCATTAACAATACCAGCCATTGTGACTAAAGATTCTATTAGCATCTTTTCTGCATCAGCATATTCTTTCTCGGTGACAGCTGTTTTCTTTATGACAGTCTGAACAACACCTGAAGGATCTCTCAAAAGTACAAACACCATCTTCTTTTGCTTCCGAATCCGATGAACCCATCCGCGAAGATGGACTTTTGCACCTTCATATTTACCTTCAAGCACGTCACTGACGTGGATATAGCTCACTATTTTCACCATAATTTATGATACCATAACCATAAGCGGATATGGCTCTTCTGTCCACTCTTTTAAGAGATTAAAAGTATGACGGCCAAAAAGGACCGTCTTTCAATCTAACGATATCTCACAAACCAGATTAGAACAAGGACAACAATGGTGCCAAGTGAAATAAGACCAGCTGTCATCAGATATCCTAAAACAACTGGAGCTGAAACATGAACAAGCACAATTGATTCTGCCATATTTCCTCCAAGGTCATAGACTTTCAGTATAACCTCATGCTCTCCTTGAATCAAGCCTGAGAAATCAAACTCGATTGTTTCTGAAGTCCAATCCTCACTCTCAATAATCACACCATCAACTTCAATTGTGTAGTAGTCCTTGAAGTCATCTGTTGCAGTCCAACTGTAAATGATATTTCCAGCTCCCTGTGAATAGTAAATTTCAGGAGGGGAGGTTATAATTAATGGTGAAATATCATCACGGTTCACTGTGACAAGCACACTATGAAACGCTGTGTTTCCACTCGTGTCGTTGGCATATAAGGTGAAGTTGTGAACTCCAATAGCTAAGTTGTCCAAACTAATGGTTATTACTGGATCGCCAGGATCGATCGCACCTTGGGCAAAATCCGTTTCGTTTTGAAGGATTTCGTACATGTTGAGGTTCTCGTCACTGACATTCCAAGAGAGTGTGTATCCAGTTTCAGTGTAATAGAACTCGACAGGTCCAGGTCCTTCGATAACTGGCGTAACGTTTTCATAAATTCGGAAAATCGTTACATTTTCAGCAAAATTGGAATTCTGATCATACGCAATCAATTTAATCTCATATTCGCCTAATACAAATTCTGGGAAAGCAGCGCTTACGTTGTAAACATATTCATAGGTTTGGTTTATCCATGGAATGGAAACATTGAGGGCACCATCAACCCAGACTTCGATTGAGCTTGGGAAGTCATCCTCAAGAGTCCATGTTAGAGTAACATTCTCTGAACCAAGTAAGTATGATTGATCACCGGGACCTATGATGCGAGGATCGCGGACATCTGATTCAATCGTGGTTAGGTCGTACCAATAGTCCTGTAAACCAACTGGTTGACCACTCAAAGTTATTGACCAGTTGATGAATGCAACAGGTAAGTCAATGAATGAAACTGAACCATTGGCTGGTGTGACTTTAGAATCGATTACTGATCCATTGTAGTACATTAGTACAATATCAGCGCCAACAATTGGTGCTAGACTGGTTTCATAATAGGTAAATATCTCTAAGTCAAAAAGATAAGGATCTCCAGTAAGTGGACCAACAGTTTGATGTACAAGTAGTTGGGTACCATTTGATTCTATATCGCCTTCATCTAAGAGATAACCATCGTAGATTGGGTCTCCGAGTACAGTCAATCTCCAAGTATAATTGCCAGGTAGAATGTCTTGGAAATCCGCTCGACCATCAATAACCTCCACCTGATCATAAAGTGAGCCATCGCTTACTCTAATAATGGAAAAGTTCAGATTATTCGCGGGGTTGCCTTCAATGTCAGTTATAGTGGCATTTAGGTCATCATTGTCGTTTTGCCAGTCAACATTACCAAAGAGAATTGAAACATCAGCTTCTGGACCATCAGATGTGATTTGCCCAGTGACATCAGGTGTTATAGGATCATCATCATGTGATACATTCCATTTGTATGTGCCAGGAGCAAGATTGAAGAACCAACCGTATCCGTTTCCTTCAGTCTGAGTCTCATCCTCAAGAAGACCTGATGTAGTATTATATAGCCGAATCCATGCGTCACTCAGAGGAAGTGATCCGTTCAAAACTCTGAACTCAAAATCATCATCATTAAATGCCATGAGGTAATTATAGACTCTGACATCCACATTGTATGTCGTGTCTGCTATTTGATAGGATGTCTCCAGGAGTTTTGCATCTGAGATTACATCATTGTATGCAACTGGAGTGGCGGCACTAGCTAGGAAAAGTGCCACGAAGAGAAATGCAAATACTCTGTGTTTCTTGCTCATCCAAAGTCACTCTCGATCAAGCTTGAGACGACATATCTTATGCCATCTTATAGCTTGGCGGCGTCGAACCCTCGGGCCGCATAAAAGGGTTTTCATAGTTAAAGACAGGAACTATGGTTGTAGAATAAGCCTTATGACTGCGAAAATATCGAAGAATGAACTATGACAAAAATCGAATGGGATGACAGTCTCTCAGTTGGAGTCGATTTAATTGATGAACAGCACAAGATGCTAATCCAAAGGATCAGAGATTTGTCTGATGCAGTTAATTTGAGTAGAGGCGCAATTGAGATTGGAAAGACTCTTGGATTCATGATTGATTACACAGGATTTCACTTCTCGACCGAGGAAAAGTATATGACTGATTTAAGCTATCCCGGTTTCGATGTTCATAAGACTCAGCACGAGGAATTCAAATCCACACTCGATGAGATGGTGATGGAATTCAAAGAAGACGGTGCTACCGCTCAACTAAGTGAGTGGGTAAATAATTATCTAATCAACTGGTTGGTAAAACACATCAAATCAATTGATACAAAGTTGAGTGAGTTTCTTCGAGAAAAAGGATTTGAGGGATAGAAAGAGAATCCATCCCACTTGTTTCTACCTTATCTTCAGAATTGATGAGATATTTGCATGTTGATCAATAACTGGCTCAATCATTCCTGCTGTAGAAGTAAAAAGTGTAGTCACACCAGGACCATGACCAGAGATAACACAGTCACTGTGTACAATGATTCCAACAGAAACTGCGCCTTTCTTGTAGATACGACCAAAGGAATGGTCAGCATCCATGATTGCCACAAGATCACCAAATCTCAAATTATCAAGACCATACTCTTTGTTCGTACCTTCATCGAAGAGTTGTATATCATAGTCACCAGAATATGTTTCATCATCACCAAGTCCAGAGCCCATAATTTTAGCTGGTACCTTATGTGTAACAGGAATACCTAGTTTTCCATCCCTCTCTTGGAAATTAATTCTCTTTAGAAAATTCGGATCCATACTCATGACTTTGATGTCAGGATAATCAAGTAATTCCAGACCTTGACCATATGCTTTGATCAACATCTTATCGCCAATGATCAACTGTTCCATAATCTCCTCAGAGAAGTCGACCATAACATGCTCAATTCCTCCATGTTTTCCAACAACTGTGCCCTTCTCTCCCTTTGCATCACCAGTTATTACTTTGGCTTCATTACCTACACATGCAAGGATGTTTAGTGATGTGTTTGCCATCTGTTTGAATCGAGCATCATCTTCTTTGTTTTCAATACTCACTCCAGGCTCAACATGGTCTGCCTTCCAACCTGTGGCGGGGTCTCCAACACGTAGGTTGTAAGTTATTCCTCCAACACTGGGCAAAGTAACAGGTCTACCATCGTGACTAATTCGATAGGCTGAACGTGCAACTGGACTAGCTATTTCACCCATCACAGATATTTTCACAAGTTTGTCTTCATTTGTCTTAACTTGCATAATTGAATCAACTCATTCCAGATTAATCTGGTTAGCAGATAAGAGTGATGATTTCCTTTTGAATGAAAATCAAATGTGTTCTTCAAGCCAACTAAACATGTCAGCGAAGACTTCTTCGCCTCCTTCCTCATGATAGGGTTCATGATATAATCCAGGGTAAAGTTTCCATGTTTTATCATCTGACGCGATATTATCATAGAATTCCTTGTTACGATCTGGATCCAGAATTAGATCATCACCAGATTGTTGCACCAAAACAGGTACTGTAATCCTATTAGCAGAGTTAAACGCATCTTTACTTGCTTTTAATCCCTCTATGGCATACCTTGGTGTAGCCTTATCAAACCGAAGAGGGTCCTCTTTATTGTCTTTTACGATTTCAGGATTTCTTGAAATCAATTCATGATCAAGACCATTGTCAAAATACATCTTCACATTAAGTCTTGAGAGGAAAGATGCAATCGCTCTTGTTGCAGAACCTACTTTCAGACGCTCAGAAACTGCTGGAGCTGGTATGATGATTCCATCAGCCTCACCTGGATGTTTAGTGATATAATGGATGATAAAAACAGCTCCAAGAGAATGACCAAAAAGGAACAGCTTCTTGTCCTGGTGAAGCAGTCTCATATATGCAACCAGAGATTCCAAATCATCTGTGTATTCATCAAAACTCTCGACATGACCTTTACGGCCAGGAAAAGTTCCAAAACCCCGCAAATCGGGAGCGTAGAAAGCATATCCCTCTGATGTAAAACGTTCTCCGAGGTATGATAATCGGCCGCTATGAGATCCCAAACCATGTAATCCAAGCACAATCGCTTTAGAATCACCTTCAGGTTTCCAAATACGCAGAAGCATTGTTGTGCCGTCGAATCCTTGATATGTACTCTCCACAGCCATATTAAAAACCGAGAAGACACATGAGCAAAGTGCCCTATGTGTCTTCCGAAAATGATTATGAGCGCTCATCTAAGAAAGAGAATTGCATATTCGGATAATCAATGATTGTTTCAAAGTTCTTCAAGAAATCATAGCCTATTATCCCATTTTCGATGAGACATCCTTTGGGTGAAACTTTACTAAGATCTATGACAACAATCTGGGAATTTGTAATCTGCGCTGGACCCACGGAAAGTGATTCCAGTCCAGCCATTTTTAATTCCACATCACCGCCTATACCTCTAGCGATTCCTTGAACAGCCTGAGCTTCAATACCAACTTTCTCAGCAAGTCCGGGCGTCATGACAGTATTTCCAGCTCCGGTATCAACAACAAAATTATACGGTCCCTTACCATTGATATGAACTGGAACACCAACCAGATGGGAGTCGTTGATGTATTCAAAAGGACTCCATGCGATGCCGTTGCCATTAGAATTAGAATCACCTTTCTTGAGTTTGAACTTCTGCTTATTGTAACTGAGAGAAATCGTGCAATGCTTCAAAGTCGTGTATCCTAATACTCCTTCACGACCTCCGGAAGTTTTCAATAGCGCATTAACATCTAATACATAGACTTCATCTTTCTCAAACTCAAGTGGTCCTACACCAATAGCTACATCCGCATACTTTGTTGGAACACTACCCCCAATTCCATGTGCTTCCTTTTTGCTACCCATATGTGTAACAATTCCTAAGCTCTCTGCAAGTTGGGGAGTAAGAGTTGTCACAGAAGCACCAGTATCCAAGTCGAAGGTGAATGGTCCTTGACCATTAACCTTGACTGGAACTTTTACGAGACGTGTACCAAAGTCGATTTTCACCTCAACCTCCATTGTAGCCATCCTCGTTACTCAGGTTTTGTACCAGCAATATAAGCACTGTAAGCGCCATAGAGGCTATTTCCAGCTTTGCTATTAATCCGAGCATCGTTGAATCCCGCATCACGCATGTGTTGCAAATATTCCTCATCAAGAATAGCTCCACCAATGCAGCCCGTGTAAGTTATAACTTCATCACGAACTTCCTTTGGTAGTGGTTTGGAAAGCACAATATCACTTACCATTACACGACCACCGGGCTTTAATACTCGATAGACTTCACGGAATACCTTTCCCTTGTCAGGGGCTAGATTGATTACACAATTACTGATTACTACATCTACAGAGTTGTCCTCTACAGGCATGTCCTCGATGTCCCCATAACGGAACTCCACGTTTGTTATTCCTAGCTCTTTAGCATTCTTTTCAGCCTTCTCAATCATGGCAGGTGTCATATCAACACCAATGACCTTTCCTGTTTCACCCACCTTCTTACTAGCGACAAACATATCGAGACCTGCACCACTTCCGAGATCAAGAACGACCTCGCCTTCATTCAAACTAGCGAGAGCAACAGGATTTCCACAGCCTGCAAACGATTCAGTGGCTCCGGTTGGCATACCCTCAGTGTCATATCCAAGAGCGTTTGCCAAGCTTACTCTTGTAACCTTAGCTTCCTCTTGAGGACCGCAACAACTTGAGGATGTTTGAGTTGGTCCACAACTTGCATCATTGCAACTCGGAGATTGTTCATCAGAAGTCCAAGTTCCCTCAGCTACTCGGGAATATGCGTCCCGTACAGCTTCTTTGATCTCATCAGATTTCATTTCACTTACTTTCTTCGTCATCTTTTGCTTTCTCCTGAGAACCACAACATCCTGATGCTTGTCCCTGTCCAGTTTTTGTCCCTTCTGCAACCTGAGAGTATGCATCGCGAACAGCCTTTTTGATCTCATCAGATTTCATTTCACTTACTTTCTTCATCATATAACCACCGTTCTGTTTGGATTAGAATTTGAAATTTCATCGTCACCACAAGATAATTGACATGAGAACTTAGACTTGGTTTTGATTTGGATCTCACGTTTTGATGGAGTTTCCTTAGCAACTTTGTCTTGAATCATTCAATCACCAACTATATTGGGTGTCCAATATTTGTTGATATTGGGCATCCTATATATACATTTAAATGTATCGGACATCCAATATTTCAACATGAACGAGGAATCCGACCTTGCCCAGTGTTGTCCGCCCGACTGTTGTGACATGAGAGGATTTCTTACATTCCAGATTCTATGGGAGCTTGATAGGGAAGAACTGAATGGACAGCAGATCGCTGAAAGAATTGCCAAGAGGAGGGGTACAAAACCTACTCCAGGAACAATCTATCCTGCGCTCAAAGAGTTGAAGAAAGGCAAGTACATCAAGGGTACAAAAGATGGCAGGCAGATTGTCTATCGTCTTACTGAAGAAGGTGAGAAAGCGCTTCTAGACGCATCACGATATTTCATTCAAGCGTTTGGTGACATCGCTGAAGATGTCAAAGTGAAAGTTATAGTGATAGAAGGCGACGATTGCGACTGCTAATTGTGATCACAAGTGGTTTCATTGTTTTATACTAGTTGTGAAAATGAAAACATAGCTACGTAAAACTAACATTGGGAGAAGAGATTGAAGAATCTCTTTTCTTCCCCTTTCTCTGTGAATTTTTGTCCACACAATTGCTCACATTTAAAAGGCGTCTTATATAGAACCGACAAGTCCCTTATATACTCTATAAAGGCAAGAGAGAAAGCGGAGTTATTGCAGATGCCGAGACCTGAACCAAAAACGAAAATTGAGAACGTCGTTGCTTCTGTTGTTCTCAATCAACGTCTTGATCTTGATGAGATTGCAGCCACAATGCCTAATGTTGAATTTGATCCTGAACAGTTCCCAGGACTTGTATACAGATTGAAGAAACCAAAGACTGCTACATTGATCTTTAATTCTGGCAAGATGGTCTGCACTGGCGCGAAGAGTGAGAAAGAAGCAAAGCGTGCAGTTCATAAAATTGTAAAGAACATCAAAGAGGCTGGCATTGAGATCACCGGTAAACCGGAAATCATTGTACAGAACATTGTCGCAAGTGCAAGCCTTGGCGCAGAGTTGAATCTTGAACTCGCAGCAATGAAACTTGAGAATACATTGTATGAGCCTGAGCAATTCCCAGGTCTGATATACAGGATGAGAGACCCCAAAGTTGTCATTCTGCTGTTCGGTTCTGGAAAGCTTGTCATCACTGGTGCTAAATTCGAGCCACAGATTGATGAGGCAGCATTGAAAGTAATGGATCGACTTCTTGAACTAGGTGTCATGAGAATCCCCGAAGGTGAAGATTGGGGTCTCGAGGACTACGAAGAAGGCGAATGGTGATTTTCAATACTTGGTTCCCGTAGGAGCAACCACTCCTAGGGGACCACTGATCCTTTTTCCTACCTTTTCTTCTTTGCTGGTTTTTTCTTGGAGCTTTTATTAGACTTACGACTCGTTTCTACCTTGGACTTTTCTTTTTTCTTGTCATTCTTACCTTTAGACTTGTCTTTGATATTTTTAGAGGATGTAACGATTGATTCGGGCATTGTTGCCTGTGCCCATAGTTCGATGTTTGCACTTTCGTCAGCGGTAGCAATAGTAGTTGGTCGCTTGATCTCTTCGATTCTCTCTCTCCTAACTATTGTGGCTCCAAGTCGTCTTGCTAGTTTTAAAATTCTGATTGTAGATCTTGATTGCATAGCTTCGTTGAATGCAATTACTGGGATAATGAATGCCATAACGAAGAATGGAAGACCCAGAGTCCATAGAAAACCAACAATTGCTTCAAAGACGAATTCATTTGCTTCTGCTGGTATTGCTAGATTGATATCACCCTGAAACAGAGGAACAAGTAATGGATAATAGAAGTGATTTATGAACATCGTTATTGGAAAGGCAAGGATGGCATAACCACCGAGCATATTAGAAATCCAACGACCTACACCCTGCGTGTCAGGACACTGTCGTAACTCAAGATAATCTGATTTCAAGTGAGTCACAACTCCTGCATCATTCAAGACCCAGGTGGGCATGAATAATAACAGAGCGATGGGCATGAATAGAAGAGCACTCATTAGGGACACTACAATCGGGAAGAATGCTGCAATAGCGCCAGTAGGCACATCAGTTCCAAACACGTAAGCCTGTAGTGGGGCACGAAACATACTAGCAAATGCAACACTGAATATTGCTGGTAGTGCAGCTCTTCGAACCATCTGTGTTCCACTGAAGTTTGATGATATGTTCATAATGTTCATATCGTATTTCTTTGATTTTACTATCTTCGCCAGCAATAGAATAACAACTGCAACTGGAACTGCGAATATGTAGTATTCTAGAAATAATATCGGGATTGCCAAAATTATAATCCAAATAATGTCAAAACCAAGAGATTGACTCATGGTTGTAGGAAACCAGTTTCTTGGTGGCATGGTTTCTGTTATCATGAGAATTAGCTGAAATGCGACAAAGAAACCAAGCAGAAAAAGAGCTCCTGGAGCAACAAACCGTCTAGCACCCATCGAAATAACCTAGTTTTTGGCATGCATGATCAAATGTATATCTTTTGGAACTTTGACTTAGCTATCGATTAGTTCAAGTTAGAAAAGCCCTAGCATGTTCCAGAGTGGTGGAATACTGAGTACAAGGATAATCATTGAGATCACGAAGAGAACTACACGACCCTTGGATATCTTGACTGTATCGTTGAGAGGACCTGGATGACCTCCGCCCATAGATAGTGCGAGAATGAGGATCGCCATTGTGAAATAGCCAGCTAAAACCATGAGCATCAGTGCAATCCAACCAATCTGCTTATGATATTTGGGACCTACTATTGCTCGAAGTGCATGACCTCCATCTAATTGGGCTATCGGGAACAGGTTCAATGAAGTGACAAGCAGACCTACCCACGCAGCAAATGCTACTGGATGCATGTAAAGTGTACCACCAGGCGGGATGAAGTCGGCGAAAAGATATCCAATCAAAGTGAAGAGATAGGGAACACCAAGTTCTCCAGACTGACCAGGAAATGCATCTTCAATTGCAATCAACTGCTGTGCCGTAACTGGAAGAGACATTGCATATCCAAAGAAGAGAACCACAAGAGTTACAACGAAACCAGCAAGGGGTCCTGCTAGTCCCATATCTATTAGTTCCTCTCTGTTATTGGGAGGGCTCTTTTGTGATATGAACGCTCCAAAGGTTCCCCCGAGTGGCGGCAACCCCGGAATGAAATATGGTAATGAAGCTTCGATTCCTTTCCTTTTACACATCATATAGTGGCCCATTTCATGTGTGAAAATAATCCCCATGAGGGCCAGCATGAAAGTCAATACTACAAATGCCAAATCTAGGAATGAGAAACCACCTGGATAGAACAAAGTGATAAAGACCGGACTCGTAGCTTGTAAAATTCCAGCTATTGCCATGGTCGCAAGTGTGGTGACGAATAGAGCGTAGTTGATTTTTCTATTACTCTTGCCAGGTGTTTGTATTGGTACAAACCGAATGAAGTATTCACCTTCAGCCTTATTTCTCCACCTTACCATTGGCCAAACCTTGAGAGGCTTTGTCATTTTGGTAAGTTCCTTGAAAACCAGATCTTGTTCCTCATTGCTGGGAATAGCACTACCCTCAGGCCAGCGAACAACAAAGGTAGGCATACCATATTCAAGGACACTCATCACTATTTGGAAATGGATTGCAAGTATATCATTCAGTTCAGCAAACGTCGGATAAGAGATGACGCTGCTCACTTGATCATCATCGATAGCCAATATTTTCGTTTCTCCAATAGTCAAAGACGTAAGCGAAGCTTCATTTGTAGCAATTTAAGAATTCCCGCTAAGGCAGTGTTTTTCAAGTTGTTAGAGCTTTAGATTATTTGAGAAATCGTAGGCATTGTGAACGATTTCAAGTAAATTCATGGTTCTAAATTCAGGATCTACCATCTCAACACGAAGATCTGTTTTTTCCAATTGCTTCAATAAACGGTCGTGTGGCTGTGGTCTTGTGGCAATTACAAC
>JBHLRQ010000023.1:0-37270 GCA_048882385.1 Candidatus Thorarchaeota archaeon
ACAGATCGAGACTCAGTTTCTTATATCAAATTTCTTCGGATATGCAAGAAGCACCTTCAGTGGATTGGTCTATCAGAAGCCGCCAGAGATATTCTTTCAGTACTTCTCACTGAATACTATTGGTCTAGTGAAGCTCTTTCACCTGAAGAACTTGCTAGTATAACTGGTTACTCTCGTGGCAGTATTAGTGTAGCTATTTCTCAATTAAGATCTCTCGGATTCATTGAAACCCGAGTTGACACTACTCAGGAAGGACGAGGACGAAGACCTACGCTTTATGCGCTGAGTGAAGGTCTCTCTGGACTGATAATGTTCGGAATTAGGAGACTTGGTGTTGAATTAGAAGGTATCCTCAATGAAACTAATGCTATGCAGATGTCAACTGATAGGGATGAAAAGATTGCAGTAGAAGCTCTTGCAAAGCTGACAAGAGAAGCAAAACGAAATTCAGAGCAGCTCCGTGAATACACAAGAGTGATATTGTCAACCAAGATGCTAGAAGAATCTAGTCCTGGCCAAGAAAGTGACTGAATTTATTGAATCGCTGTGACCAAAATCCAGTATGATTGCGTAGAAGAAATTAGGACGCTCAGGTGAGCTCTTGATGATGGATATGAACAACAAAATACCTGAACGAATTCGAGAAGAGCTCCGAAAGAATCCCAAAGGTTTGACGATAACCGATATTGCAACGCGAATACAAATCAACCGAAATAGTACGGCAAGATATCTTGATGTTCTTCAGATCTCCGGACATGTTGAGATGCGAAAGGTTGGTCCTGCGAAGCTATATTTCCTGTCACAAAGAGTCCCTCTTGAAGCAATGTTGAATCTCTCAGAGGATGGTATACTCACCTTCGACTCTGATTTGAAAGTGATTCGAGTAAATGACGCATTTTCCAGGATCGTCTGCATCGAATCAGACGAATTGCTTGGAGCTACATTAGACCAATTGGAATTGCCCGGATTAGAAAAGGAAAGAATCACACCTCTGCTCATTGAGTCTCTGGCTGGAAAACAAATCGATTTCGAAACAACCCTGCAGAATCAAGGAAAAACAAAGCATCTCGATGTAAAACTGGTTCCAACTACTTTCGATGATGGAAGTGCAGGATCTACAATCCTACTCGAGGATAGTACAAGACGAAAACAGTCTGAAAAGGAAATTCAACGACAACATGATTTTCTTAATCTTGTGATGGAATCCGTCGCTCATCCATTCTATGTGATTAATGTTAAGGATTTCATAATACAGATGGCAAATAGAGCCGCACGTTTGGGATTACTCACTCATGACTCGACTTGCTATGAACTCACTCACCGATCAAACAAACCCTGTTCAGGCGATATTCATCCATGTCCATTGAAACAAGTTGTTGAAACCAAAAAACCCGCAATAGTAGAACACGTTCACCACCAGGTGAGTGGCAGAACAAGACATGTCGAAATCCATGCACATCCCATTTTTGACAATTCTCAAAATGTTGTACAAGTAATAGAATACAACCTGGATGTTACAGATAGAAAGCAGGTAGAAGCCGACCTGTCAGCACTACTGGACATGTATCAGCTGATAGTTGAAAACATGGAAGATGGGGTATTTGTACTCCAGGCTGGCCGAATTGTCTATTGTAATGCATCACTTTCGAACACGCTTGGCTATGAAGTACATGAGATAACCGGAGTTGATCTATTCAGGTTAGTGAAATCTGAAGATTGGGAAAATATCACGAAAGTTGTTTCAGAAAGTGATCGGGATGGGCAGCAATCAAGAATTCATGAGTTCACAATGATTACAAAGAAGAATACTTCTGTTTCAATCCAGGCAAAGATATCATTATCTAACTATGCTAGTGAACCAGCTTTGATTTTTAATGTTCTCAAAACAGACCTAAAATCATGAATCCATTTTAGAATGATATTTTTGCATCTAAATCTACACACTAACTGACCTTTGCAATGCAAAACCGCTATGCAGAACCGCGTTGCCACCATTTCTTTTTATTATTTAGAAAGTATATGATATTTGAAACGGATGTTGCACAACATCTAGCTCTTCAAGGAGACAAAAACAATGAGTGATTGTAAATATGCGGGTGAAAAAAACGCAGCTGGTCAGATTTGGTGTAATAAAAAGAATATCTATGTGTCTGGAACAGAGAAGAATAGCTGTCCCGACTATGAACGATGAATCCTCTCTTGCAGGATTGTACTCAGTAGATCGGGTATTTAGAGTCATTTAATATGGGGCGCGGTTCCACTAAGGAGTCCGAGTCCCTTCTCTTCAATTCTTTGGAATTTTTGCCTAATTTATAATATACCTTATTTATGTATGTTATTCTAGTGAAATTATTCAATATAATCATAAGAGTCAAATCTTTTAGATATATCAAAAAGATATATATGTGTAAAAAGTATTCTGGCTCTAAGGGTATGGTTGATCCGAAAAAACAGCGGATGAATCCAGATCCCGGGAGATATCAAAAATGGATTACAAAGGTCTTTTAGACACTTCTAACGCAGTTGTCGTTGCTGTCGCAGAAGCAATGGTTAACATGGGACTCGATATCCCGCTTATCTGGACTCAGATGGCCAATGCTTTCCAAGGGAATGCAAAACCCATGTTAAGCCAATTGGGTCTGAATATCGATGGAAACGACGTGAAATCCGTTGTAGAATCTTTTGTTACCGAGATTAAGAAGTCCGGTGCTGTTCAGCGATGCAATGTTGTGAGTCTGACCGATTCAGAGCTCGTGATGGATATTGGTGAGTGCATTTTTGCACCTGCGACAGCTATCATCCGGGGTGGCGATATGAATATGATTCCACCCTGTCCAATGATGGCTATCCTATATGCAGCTCTCAATGAAAAGACTGGTACACATTGCACTGTAACAAAGTGTCAGTTTAGACCGGACTTGAATGCTAGTGATTTCACAGTGGAACTGGGGTGAATATAGAATGGGGTCAGATTGCAAATATGCAGGTGATACCAATTCCGCAGGTCAGGTCTGGTGTGATAAGAAGAAGATCTACGTCTCTGCAAAAGAGAAGGATAGCTGTGAATTTTATGAAAAATAGAGGTGAAAGAAATGAGTGCTAAAATAAAGAAACTTGAAGAAATTCTGAAGCAACTCGAGGCTGACAGTGAAGTCGATGGCTGTGCACTTGTTAGTGATAGGGGTCAGTTAATGGCTGCTGCACTACACAAGGATGTAGATGACAAGGCAGTATCTGCGATGGCAGCCGCACTTGTGTCAATTGGAAGTCGTGTGGGTTCTGCTCTTGCTTCCGGAGATCCAAAGAACATAGTGATTGAAGGAGATAAGAAGACAGTCATCGTTCGAAAAATATCGAACGCTGCAATGATTGCCACCGCTCCAAAGGATGCAAAGATTGGCTTGATTGACTTCGAGATGGATAAAGCTGCAGCATCTGTGGATTCAACGCTCTAGCTTGTAGTATATCATCACGGCTTCATGAATTGGAAACAGAAGAACTAAGGAGATTGGATAACTTGTCTATACGAAAACTGAGGTCATATGACTACAAAGTCTATGTGACTGGACCCTTTCAGGCTGGAAAGACGACTCTTATTCACACACTCGATCCCAATGCTATGTCAATTGAACGTGACATGAAAGAGGAATATCGAGGTGAGAAGAGTACAACAACAACTGGGTTTGATCTTGGGCGAGTAATCTGGGTCAGAAAAGAAGAATCTCACATGGGTCTAATTGTACCCAAAACAGAGTATGAAAACGAGATTTCGGAATATGAAGGCTGGACAGCCAAGGAGGTTGAGCTTCGAGGCGTACCTGGCCAACTGCACTTCAAATTTGTAAGAGACACAATGAGGTCCAACACAGATGGTGTTCTTATGATTGTGGATTCTTCAGATCCAGGAATGATTGGTGATGCCTGCGCTATACTTGCAGAAACAAAAGGTGCATTTACTGGCACCCCCATTGTTTCTATTGCTAACAAACAAGACCGAGCCGATGCTGTAGCTCCAGAAGAGGTGGGTGTTTGGTTGGGCGTTTCAGATGTAATTGGGATGTCTGCCAAGAATCGTGAGTCATCCAAGACTGCTTTAGTTCTTCTTTTGAGAATGGTTGAGGAGATTTGTCTGGCGTCTTCAACAAAAGATGAAGTCGTGGGGGTAGTTCCACAAACACAGTAATTTTGAGAGGTATTAATAATGGAGCATGATCAAGTCGATACAAATAGTGAAAACGAACAACATGAACTAATTCCTGATCAAACAATATCTGAGAAACCAAAGAGAGTACGGAAACCTCAGACCAAAAAGGAAGTTGTGCAATTAAGATCAGAATCGTCACACACAACTATTGATGATAATTTAAGAGAATCAACTCTTGATGTGATTACGCCTGATATATCAGAGATACAAACTGAGAATATTTCAGATTCAGAGAAGCCAACTCAACCGCCTACTGTTGAGCAGAAAAATCTAGAGGAAGAAAATACTTCAACAATCGATAATTCACATGATTCACACGACATGGCTGGAGTTGAGGAAGCAACTTCAGAATCAAATGAAATTCCTCCGATTCAACAGATTCGTGAACTCCTTAAGGATTTTGAGATGAGAGTTTCAGTTTGGGGACTTACAGTCTTCACGGCTGATGGTTATATCCTAGCTCATCGTTTGTTTTACGATGGAATGCCTGAGAACTTGGAAATGATCGTTAGTAGTATGTCAGCTGGATTGATAACCATCTCTCAGGACTTCATCCGTCTTGTTGCATCTAATTCTTTGTTCAGACAAGTATTGGTTGATGCAGATGACGAATCAGGAAATGTTAGTTTCTCTGTATTATTGAAGCAAATTGCAGAGAATGTTATGTTGACTTGTATATTCCCGAGTAAAGCGAAGTTGGGTCTTGTTTCATTTGAAATTGAGAATCTTAGCAATGATATCAACGAGATTGTGAAACTCTGGGATGTCAAGCTTCACGAGGAAACTGTTACTTGAAGGAGATAAGAAATTGAGAGAAGGAAAAACTGACAAACTTGATAGAATAATGGAAAGCTTAGTGGGTCCCGACCAGAATTTCACAAGTTGCGTAGTAACGAATGAGAGGGGTCTTGTTGTTGCTGGAGAGTCAATCGAAGGTTTTTCCAGCCAGATATTAGCTGCGATGGTTGCTCTCATGTCAGATACTGCAATTCGTGTGAGTGAGAATCTCGGATATGGACATCCAAAGACATCATCAATCAAAGGATATGGCGTACTAATTTCAATTCAAGAGTTCATGGTGCGAGATAGATGGTTTCGAATAGGAGCGGTTTTGTCCGAAAATAAAGAGAGCAGATCGCGTTTCTTCAGAAGAGGTCTCAATCCTGAAAAAATCGAATCAAGATTAGCAGGAGCTGCGAAGAAACTTCGTTCTATTCTCGAAGATTGAATTTCCAATGCGCAGGATTATTCATTAAATACTGCGGAGGAACGATATGATGGGTGTCAGAAAAGAATTCTATGGGACATATCAGGAATATATCGAATCTAAACGGGACTCACTTTATTGGAACAAGGACCAGACTATGTGCTCTTGCCTTGACTGCACATCTCGCTTTATGTTGAAGATGAACCATAATCATCGTGATGTTTCAATTGAGGAATTCGTGGAAATTATAGGACTTGATTTCATTAGCAAAGATTCTTTTCAAAAGAATGAAGAACCAACTCTGATTAATATCGACAAGATTTACTTCTATGATAATGATTCGAATCGATATAACATAACATCAAACGTGCCAGAAGAAGAAAGGTCAACTGTGTCTAGAATAAAAAACACAGAACCTTCTGTAGATTTTCTGATTCGTATTCTAGATTCCTTTACTTATCCCTTTTACATCATTGATGTAAGTGATTATAAAATTAAGATGGCAAATCGTGCTGCGATGATTGAGCAGCTAGATGAAACTAGTACATGTCATTCGATAATTCACAGGAGTCCTGTTCCTTGTTGGGAGAAAGGTCAGGATTGTCCTCTAATTTATATCAAGCAGACAAAAAAACCTGTTATTCTCGAACACATGCATTTCGATGAAAATAGAGACCTTAGAGTCATAGAGGTTCATGGATACCCTGTTATTGACTCCTCTGGAGAAGTAGTTCAAATTATAAAATATGGTTTCGATGTGACAGATCAAAAATGGGTTGAAGGTCAGCTTGCGAAAGAGTCTAGAAGAGCACGATTATACCTTGACCTATTGGCACATGACATGGCGAATGAATTACAGGTTATTCAGGGGAGCGCTGAACTTGCTAAAGAAATATTGTTGATCGAAGAAGAATCAGAGCTGATACCACGTTTCGTGCATCAGATAGTTGAATCTGTAAACCGATGTATGACACTCATTGCTGAAGCTAGATCAACTGAAAATCTTCCATATGTTCCTCTCGTTGAAAGATCTCTAGCTCGAGCACTTTTAGAGTGTGTTGAAACAATAGGTGAGAAATTTACAGATTGTGTCTTTATTATTGAATGTGAGGATTCAGAAGCTGCAGTCATGGCCGACAAATACCTTGAGAATCTTCTTGCTAATATCCTTTCAAACGCAGTAAAGCACAATCCATCTACACAGAAAAGTGTCTGGGTGCGACTTTGTCCATCGAAGGATGGTTATGATATTTCAATTTCTGATAACGGACCAGGCATTGAGGATGTGATGAAAGAAATTCTCTTTGACCCTAA
The DNA here is from genome assembly GCA_048882385.1 of Candidatus Thorarchaeota archaeon. Classification (GTDB taxonomy): domain Archaea; phylum Asgardarchaeota; class Thorarchaeia; order Thorarchaeales; family Thorarchaeaceae; genus SMTZ1-45. The sequence continues at coordinate 6,726 of JBHLRQ010000023.1, forward strand.
ACATAGGTTTGGAGGTCTCGGAATTCATTTCTCTTTGCAGATTGTTGAGAAATACGGGGGGAAAATTACTGTTCGTGATCGAGTTCACGGAAAACCAAACGAGGGTGTTGAGTTTGTAGTATGGTTACCAAAGATTAGGAGTAGTTAGTGAATATGAAACACAAAAATGACATTCTCCCCTTTCTAAGACGTGCCCTTCTCACAGGTGTTGAACATCTAGGAATACAAAGAAGTGCAACCGAAATTCTTGTCATCCTTTATCTTGAGAAGCAGAAGAATAATCCCGCATTGTCAATAAAGGAGATAGTGGAGAAATCAAATCTATCCCTCAGTTCAGTTTCAGTTTTGTGCTCGCGGCTAGAAATAGAAGGTATACTCATCAGACATTCCGATGATTCAAGTCTGGGACGTGGAAGAAGAAAGATACTCTATGAGTTTGCTATTGGTATAGATGGATTACTTGCACTTGGAACAAACAAGTACATTCGGGATGTTGGACGAATATGCCGGGACATTAAACTGTATCTGAAACAGAATGAAAGCGATGATAATGTTCACAATGAATTATTATCCAGACTAAGGAATGAGATTTGTTCTTTTTTAGAACACAGCAGAGTAGCTATTGAATCTACTACTTCAATGTTTGAAAAAGAATCGCAAGGTGAAATTGATTTGAAAGAGAAAATAGTAGAGGGTGCAATTTGAAAATTAAATCATTTGAAAGAAGACTCTTGACTAAGGATTGATTGTTTTCACAAGAAATGAAGCCTCTGGAGCGACGAAATATGATAACGAATGAAAAAGGATTGTTCATCATCCATAGATTTTCAGGAATGGCTCTGTATTCACATGAGTTTGTAAGAGGTGAATTGGATCCACAATTGTTATCTGGATTTATTGGTGCAATGACAAGTTTTCTGGGCGAAGCTCTAAGTTCTAATGAATCTGGTTGGAAGACAATATATGGTTCTGAAACAACCCTAATTGTAGAGGCTGGAGAGTGGACAACAGCGGTCTTGGTTGTCTTAAAAGACAATGGTCTTCTTCATAACAAAGTTCGATTGATAGTTGCTGAATTTGAGAACACATTTCAAGCTTTCCGGGAAGTATCTTGTTTTGAGGGGGGGATAATTGATTCATTTGATGAGTTTGTTATGAGAGTTTTCACAGATGAGAAAATATCACCAAGAACATGCATAAGAAAGAAAGAAGATTCAAAAGAGGAAATCCTTCCTTTTACGCGTTTTAGCCAGTCATACGTTGTTCACTCCTCGCTTTCAATGCTTGATGAAATAATCTCTCTTGAAGAGTTTGCTAAACGCCAGGACATCTCATTTGAGATGGCAAAAGAGATTGTGATGTTTGCTTATTGGCATAATGGCATTGACATGCTCTATATTCCATCTGATGATGATATCTTAACACCAACTGAGAAGTCTCTCTCTACGATTTTTTCTGATGGGAATCCTCTAGGTCTGTCAAGATATACATTGTTTATAGTGGGTAGTTTGAATGGTCGAAAACCACTAGGGAAGCTTCTCGAACGTTGGAACTTAGAGGAAAGAAATATACGGTTTGAATTGGGCTCTCTCATCACACAAGGTTTTCTTCAAAAATCAACTCCTGAACACAATTTGATTCTAGGGCATGAGGCTATGCTTAATCGATTCCTGGCGCAGTGCAAGAATCTTGTATCACAACAAACTCTCACAGAAGCACTGCTCACGATATTTGTTAACGGTATTGAAACCCATCCCTGGCTTTCACGCATTCGGATTCAGGACGGGTTCAATCTGGAATGCAAGATTGATGAAACTATGTCTCCAAATGACTACGGCGATTTGTACGACGCTCTTCAATATGTGATGAATGAAACAGGTCGGAAATTGTCAGTTGTCATTGACGAAGAGAAGATTAATGAAGCCCTCCTTCAGGCAAGACTGCGTAGTTATGGATGATGGTTCCACATACTGTAATTATTGATGCAGGTCTATGTTTTAATGTGTTTCTTCTATTGAATTGTCGGAATAGCAGAACATTCAAAACTATCTTCTATGACATCGTGAGGTAATGTAAGGGCTTCACAATACCAATCACATTTTCCTTCGCAATCACTACTGGATTCAAGAATCAAGACTTGCCACTTATCATGTTTTTTGACTCAAATATGAAAAATCGAAATTGATGGCAACACGTTTGTGAATTTCGGACTTATGCACAAAGGCCAAATGTTTAGAAAATTTAATGAATATTATTAGTTTCTCGATGACGTTTTTAACGAGCCTATAGAAGAGTATGTATGATTGTGGGTATGATGAGGAAAAGAAATGACGGAAGGTGAATGAGATGAATGAGGACAGAAGAAAGTGGACAATGGTAATTGTACTCGTTATCTCATTGATACTGATATTTCTTGTATTTGGGCCGTCATTCTATGAAACTCTGACTATTGAAGGAAAACGTGCCTACATGTTGGTGTTTCAGATTGTATTTTTGTACACAATAGGCAGTTTTGTGTTTCGTTGGCTTGAAAGTAGACATAAAGTAAAGGATATTATTAATGAGAAAGAAGAAAAAGAAATGTTGGACTGAAAATATTCTCAATGCAAGATATCAGATTTGAAGTCAATCGCTTGGAATCGATACGGCCAACGGCCCTAATGGATTGGAAATTCTTAAAATGAAATCTCAGAAGATCGCTTCCAATGTTCAGACATGCTGACAGTCACCTTTTCAGACTTAGACAAATCTGTGAGATGAATGAAGCAATGAGACATGCAAAGGTTAGTGATATGGAACGATTAAAGACACTTGAGTTTCATCAATGAGGGTTTAATCCGTCACAGATTGAACCATTATTCTGGTCTGAATTTGGGACTGCCCATCGTTCGGGTACTATTGAGAAAGTTATTAGTGATGCGAGTTCATGATGCAGGTTTTTCATTTTACCAAAACCATCAGAACATTCAAAACTAGCTACATAGACCACGAAACGTAATGTGAGGACCTCACAATGCCAAAGGAATCGTTTGACAAACTCGCTGAGATGAGAGAGAAGACACGTGAAGCTGGAGGCGCTGAGCGAAAGAAACGTCAGCACGATGCTGGTAAGTACACTGCGAGAGAGCGAATCGAGAAACTCCTAGATCCTGGTTCTTTTGTAGAGATTGATGAATTTGTTGTTCATCGTGAGTCTGCCTTTGGTATGGATGAGAACAAGATTCTCGGTGATGGTGTCATAACAGGCTATGGCACAATAGACGGCCGCAAGGTGTTCATCTTCAGCCAAGACTTCACTGTCTGGGGCGGTTCTCTCGCAGAGATGTACGGTCTCAAAATATGCAAAGTCATGGACATGGCAATGGAGACCGGAGCTCCTGTAATAGGTCTAAACGATTCTGGAGGTGCTCGCATTCAGGAAGGTGTGAAGAGCCTTGCATCCTATTGTTGGATATTCAGACGTAACACGTTAGCAAGCGGTGTCATTCCTCAAATATCTGCAATTATGGGTCCTTGTGCTGGCGGTGCTGTTTACAGTCCTGCAGTCACTGACTTCACGCTCATGGTCAAGGGTACAAGTCACATGTTCATTACTGGTCCCGAAGTGATCAAGACAGTAACTGGTGAGGAGGTCAGCTTTGAGGAGCTGGGCGGCGCAATGACACACAATACAACTAGTGGTGTTGCATCATTTGCAAGCGAGGATGAGGATGACTGCATCATGCAAATCAAGACACTTCTCAGTTATATCCCAAGCAATAATCTTGAAGAGCCACCACGTGTTGAAACCGGTCATTTCCCAGATGATGTCGACGATTCCATTGATGACCTTGTTCCTGAAGATGCCAATGTTCCTTATGACATGCGAGAAGTTGTAGCGAAACTGGTTGACAACGGTGAGTTCTTTGAGGTCCATGAACATTGGGCGAAGAACATGATCACCGGGTTTGCACGTTTTGACGGTCGCTCTGTAGGCATTGTGGGAAACAATCCTGCTCATCTCGCTGGCACAATCGACATCAATGCATCAGACAAGTGTGCTCGATTTGTTAGATTCTGTGATGCTTTCAACATACCAGTGATAACTTTCATGGATGTTCCGGGATATCTCCCCGGAACTGCCCAAGAATGGGGCGGCATCATTCGTCACGGAGCTAAGATTCTCTATGCATTTGCTGAGGCAACTGTTCCTCTCATTACTATCATCACTCGAAAAGGATACGGTGGGGCATACGACGTGATGAGCTCAAGACACATTGGAGCAGATCTTGTTTATGCTTGGCCCGGTTCTCAGATTGCTGTAATGGGGCCTGATGGAGCAATTAACATAATCTTCAGAAAAGAAATTGCCAAGGCTAAGAACAAGGAGATGAAGCGTGCACAGCTTGTAAAGGAGTACAAGGAACAGTTTGCCAATCCATACATTGCTGCTGGTCTTGGGTATATCGACAAAGTGATCTATCCACGAGAAACACGCCAGTTGATTTGCAACGGTCTAGACATGCTTTCAAGCAAGAGGCAGAACAGACCTCCAAAGAAACATGGAAACATTCCTCTGTGATTTTGTAGGTTTAGCCTATGATTGAAAAGTTATGGGAACGTGTGCCAGTGTTCTGACATTTTCTACATCAAACAGGTTCATGCATATTCTCTTCAGAGTGGATGTGATATGACACTTTCAACATTGTCTAAGAGGAAACAACAGGTTGAGGGTTCCGATGAGAATCATAAACTCATGGAAGAGTTCTCTTCACTTCCCAATCCAGAGGAAATGGATTTGAGCTTGTTTAAACATAAGTTTTTGAAATTTGTTATATAACAATAAAAATTAAAAGTAATTGCTCACAATAATTATTGGTGTTTTATCATTTCAACAGAAACTGATTGAATGCCAAGTTCTCATCATTGGTGGACTGTAATTATGAAAAAGAACTGCTGGGAAATAATGAATTGTGGAAGAATCCCTGGTGGTGACAATGCTGATCAGCTCGGTGTTTGTCTTGCTGCGACTGAAGAAAGCGTAGACGGAATAAACAGCGGCAAAAATGGGGGTCGGATATGCTGGGCTGTTGCTGGCACGCTCTGCGGAGGCAAGGTACAAGGCGAATTCGCATCTAAAATGGACAACTGCATTAAATGTGATTTCTTTCACACTGTGTCTAAGGAAGAAGAAGACTTTGTGATGTATTCTGATTCTATGGCTAGGGTCAATTGCTGGGAATTCATGCAGTGTGGCCGTGAACCAAATGGACCAAAAGCAGCTGAACTGGGTGTTTGTCCAGCATCAACAGATATCAGCACGAATGGCTTGAATCGTGGAAAAAACGGAGGAAGGATTTGCTGGGCAATTGCAGGCACGCTCTGCGGTGGTAAAATCCAAGCTGAGTTTGCATTGAAGTTTGCTAATTGCATTACATGCGCATTCTACAATAAAGTTCTGAACGAAGAGAGTAAAATCGTTCTACATCCAGATGAGGTATGAAAGAGTTCTCAAGTTTATCGACACATTCATACTCACTTAGTGGTCAATATAGCACGTCATGAGAAACTTCAATGGACAACAGTTAATATTCATTATATCTTCTACACCGGATCAAGATACATTACTTCCATCCTCCATCCACGCTGCCTTTAGTACTCTTGCTGTTGCTTATTGATTTAAGTAGGAGAGTCTAATAATTCAGAGATGAACAATTCATTCCAATTTCTAAATCCGCTCACACCGTTGAAGAAGTATCTCGCCTGTACCAGAGATGCCTATATCTTTCCTGAAACTTGTACTTCGTGTACAGGTCAATTGCCGCTTGATTTGTATTATGAACAACAAGTTCAGCAACTCTATACCCATTATGAAATGCTCGATTTAGCATCTCGACAAACAGGGCTTGGCCATACCCTCGGCGTCTATACTTTGGCAAAACTCCTAATCCTTGAATCTTGAGAACTCTTTTTTCCCCATCGTCAACATCATGATATGATGACCAACCTGAACCTATTCCAACAGGCTTGTCGGCAGCCTCGCACACAACCAGTAATCGCGGCTCGAAGTTGATATGGTTGGCCTGAGCTCTCAATGAACTAGTCGTTGCAAAACTCCGATCATAGCTTTCGCTGTAGATTTCGTTATGAAGTTCTACCCATGTTTTCAATTCCCTTTTTGGATCTAAGACCCTGAATCTCAATTCCTTTGGTCGAACCTCTGATTCTATTGGTTCGTCATACTCCAGTCTCATCTTAATCCAAGAGTAATCATATTTGAAACCGCGAGATTCGGCGAATACTCGTGCATCAGTACGAAAGCTTGGCATTCTGCACTCAAATACAGTCGTACCCCTTTTCTTGCCTTTTTCTAGCAGGTGTTCCAGAATCATTGAACCTATTCCTTTACTTCGAAAATCTGGATGCACTTGGATCATTATCCGGGAACTTGATGGTGATATTCCCTGAGAGAATATTGTACCAGCTGCAACTAGAGCCCCCTCCCTGTTTTGTATTAATACAACATCTCGCCCAACTTCGACACTTGGATGAGAGAATGATGAGCGGAAATAATTTCCACTGATTTCCACGTGATCTGGGTTGTCCATTGAATCTACTGCATTATACAAGGCAGCATAATCTTCGAACATCGCTTCATTTCCCGGTTGTAGTAGAAATGTGTTTGAATCCCTCATTATCTCATCCCACTATCTGAACCCTATTTTCCATAGGCTGAGTATACGAACTCCAAATGCGCCTTTTTCTGATCTGCTTGTGGTGGAGGACAGCTCGGCCAAGTTCTGTTATGCTTACATGCTTGCGACGTGAAATTCGCAATCTAGATACATAACCAGCCAACTCCAAATTTCGGAGATGTCTGGAGAGTCCTGACGGTCGGATTCCTGTTTCTTCGGCTACCTGTTTTTGATGCACCGGTTTATCACAACTCTCAAGATAACAGAGTATCTCTCTTTTCTGGAATGAAAGATTGACAAGCTCGGATGGCCAAATCTCAGAAAGGTCGAATGTTTCATTTCTGTTAACACACACTATGGACGCGTTAACTATCGCAGCAGAAATACAAGCTGCTAACGTCATTGTACAATCATCAGTTGCAATGCTGAACTCGATGTCATACTCATCAATTCTCTGAGAATCCAGTGCGTTTAAGGATGAAGAAAGAATATTGTTGAAATCATGTGATGCAACCGTCACAGATATGCCTGTGATTCCAATGCTTGAATATTTGTCAATGAGCTGGTTCACGATATCCTCTTGTTCCTGGTTATGAACAATGATAAGCTCATCAATTTGTTTTCTTACAGTTAAGCACTCTATGCTTTCCGTATTTCCGAAGAAGGCGATGTGGATCTTTTGTTTTGCCATTGTATATATTCTCCAATGAATGTGCTGGTCATTTGTTAGTATTGTGTGCAATCAGAATCCAGTAAGTTTGGATTGAGTGCATCCTGCAATAGGTGGGGCCTGAAGAATATCCAGACCCCGTGGGGTGCCCCCCACCTTCTACCAGTTTTTCGTTACAAAGCTTCCCCGGTCAAGGTCCTAAATCCCGGGTAACAACTCGAATTCTGAGTATATAAGCTGTTGATGAGCCAAAAAAAGTGGGACTTCAGACGAAATGAATGCGCTCTCTGATTAGATTCATATGTCCATTAGTAGCAAATCTCAAGATTTTTTATTTTCTTGAAGAATCTTGTTACTAGCGTAAGTTATGTCTAAAGTTGAGGTTTCGGAGATGTGACGAATTCAGATTGCGACTCTAACTCTTTAGATACCATTTCTTCACATTCTTTTCTCAGAAATTCCAACCAGGTTCTCAGATCTTCTTTCTGAGCCATCCATCTCTGATGTTCAACATCCCAAAACTGCCTCGGAAATTCCCAATGTCCCCAAATTGCACTACTAAGCGGTGAAATAGTAACTGGCCATTTGAGTAGCCGAAGGGTGTCCATCATTTTGGTTGAACCCCCCAATGGAAGTTCAACAATCATCAGAAGATTTCTGATCTTTTCATATCGCAGAAACACTCGTGGAAGTTCTCTTGACCAAACATCAAGAAGGTTTGCTGTTCTTTCATCTGTGGCTCTGAGTGCCACTCTCTCAACGAGACCGATATTCATCACACTCCAATCCCGTCGAATCAATCCCTCTGTCCTTAGTTTCTTCAGTCTATTTACTAGCTTGTTTTGTCCCACTGCAAGCTCTTTCCTTATCGCTCGCGTGGATGTAAATCCCTGTCTCACTAAATCAAGAATACGGATATCAAGAGAGTCGAGATAATAATCTGTAGTTCTTGCAGGGTAGTCAATTCGTTCAACAAGCTGGTCTATAGACTCTTCTTTAATACGATGACCCCATCCTTGCATTGCAATCCACGGTATTTCCCAATTACGGATTTTTGCATTATAGTGATAGAATGAGTTAGAAACGCCAACAGAGAATGTTTCTGAAACATCACATGCAAGACCATAATTCTCCAGAATATTGATCATCTGTTTTAAGAACCGGACGTTTTCTGAGTTGTCAGGCACAGCAAGTCGTGCCATAGAATGCCAGGGTCCATTTAGAATTGCTCTAATTTCATATAAGAACGGACATTTAGTTAGAAGCTTATCGGGATTGCTCCATGATGGTCCTGCTAGAAGGACATGAAATGTTTTGATACCAACAGTGGAAAACGGAACGGTTGTGTGTTCAACCAAGACGTATTTTCGTTTCAAGTAATTGATTTTAGTGCAAACCCATGATTCACTTAATCCAGAAATCTCTGCAACCTGTTTGTAGGAAGCATCACGATTTTTCATCAAAACATCGAGTATCTTAACCTCCGCTTGATTCAAAGTGACCACAATACTCTGAACCCTTTGCATCATATACTCTACATACTGCTGGAAATCCAGAAACTTACCATAGCGAAACATACATACAAATTCATGAATGATCGAATCCAGCTCATCATTTCCACCAAGTGTGTGAATCCACGTCATGAGCTCTAATGAGTTGTATACAAGATTTGGCTGAATTCGTAGTGACGGGATAGTTCTCCACAGAGAAGTCCATCTGTTTCTATCACCTTTCTTCAGAGATTGGCGTGAAAACTCAAAAGCAAGGTCGCGTTTTGCTTCAGAGCATAGATTGTTGGGTAATGAATTAAATAGACACTCTCGAAAAATTAATCCTCTTAGCGGAATATCGCCTACCACTACTTCCTCTGTTATTTGAAATTCCCGATCCGAAACAACATAACTTCCTCCCATATACAGTCCATCCAGCTTACTGATGGTTCTTATTGATTTAGGATGGGCTGGAGTTCCAAGATTAAAACGGTCCGCTACAATGCTAGAACATTCTTGCCATATACTCAATATTTCGGAGGTTAAATCTGTCATCACAAACTAGTATGAATACTAACTTTAAGAGCTTCTGTTGTATTGACTAAGGATTTCACAAAGTCAATTAAGCTAGTTTGCCATTAGGAGATTGATTGTCCTTCAATCAATGTTGCTTTCTAGGATGCAACTATCAATCTATTTTGAAACTTCCATCGTGTCAGCTTGAATACTCAGAAGTTCTATTCTAATTGATGAAAATGACCTCTCCACCAAAAGACCCCCCTGAGCCTTGGTAAACATAACCTCGGTGTCAATTAGAGAATTGAAAATCGGGTTGAATGAAAGGAACGTGAAGAGTAATTATGGTTGTTGAAATTACGTTGATGAATTCAATCAGAATTACTCTTCCCAACCTCATTATTTGGTCCATAATTCGAACTGAAAAAATGAGGGTAAACGATTGACCAATAATCTCGATAAACAATCAGCGAAAACGCGGAGATCCGCATCACTACGGGAAGTACGGGATGATGTGCAATCAGCTTTCCAACCAAATGAGAAATTGCTAATAATAATGAACAAAGACAGTGGTTTAGCTCCTTACTCACATGAATTCTGCAGGAGCAACTTGGATCCTCAAGTTATTTCTGGGTTCATTTCAGCAATGACAAGTTTCATGGGTTTTGTGACAGGTGAACAACAATCCAATTGGAAAACAGTGTATGGTTCAGAATCTGAGATCCTTGTAGAAACAGGTGAGTGGACATATGGAGTTCTCGCAGTAGCAAGGGTAACAAATGAAGCTCGATGTAATTTGTCCCGAGTTACTTCCGAGTTTGAGGATTGTTTCAAAGTACTCAAGAATTCTGATGATATTGAAGGCAGTGCATTTAGAGAATTTGATCAGCTCGTGAGAAAATTGTTCGTGGATGATAGAATTACTAATGGAACCCTCGTAATGAAGCGATTAGAGTGGAAATCATCAGGATTATCTTTCGACTTACCAAGTACGACCTTTAACGTGTCAAAATTGTTTCTTGGCATTGAAGCAGCACAATCCGTCCAAGAAATAGCCGAGTTTCACTCTCTCCCAATTGAAGAGGTAGTCGAACATGTTTCAAAAGCATTTTGGAATAACGCTGTCTATCTCAAGCTAGTTCCAACAGCAAACGATGTTCTAACTCTTTCAAAAGACACCTCATCGATTGTATTCCAAAAAGGAAATCCCCTCCATCTATCTGATAAAAGCTTGAAGGTGATTTCGCAATTCGATGGTCGTACGAAACTGTCGAGTGCTATGAATGGATTGAATCCTCTTGAGATGAAGATTCTTTTAGAAGATTTGGGAGAACTTGTCAACAGAGGTCATATTCAAAGAATATCTGAGGAATGCCGTTTTGTCATCCTAAATGAATGCATTCTATCAACTCTTTCTTGTCGAGGGTCTCAGATTGTTGGTCGTAAAAACATGACTGCACTCTTTGATCAAATCAGAGAAAAAGGAAACAAACAACACCCTTGGATAAACAGAGTACGGCTCACAGATATGATGCATACTCAGTGTATCTTCGAAGTAAATTCGAACTCGGATGTCCTGAAAGACATTTGTGATGCTCTGGAATTTTTCATTGAGGAGCTAACTCAACGTCTCTCTGGTTTGTGCAGCAAATATGTGATTAATAGACTATTAAACAGTATAATTGACAATTGCAGAGAGTTGTGGTTTCCAAACCGAGCCAATGTTGGAATGTTCAGTGCATAATGAGATATCATCTTCGGAAATTGCCTAGATCATCAGTTCGGACAGAATTCTTGAATTTGTCAATCACTGATTAACAGGGTTAATTTTTCCAATCCTTTTTGTAGAAAATATTATATACTACTTTTTTCAAACGACCATCTATATAGTTGGTGTTTTTACCAATGATGAGCAACGAAGAAATTGAGCAAAAGGTGAAATCTTCCAAGTTGACCAAGAGTCAATCTATTGTCCTCTCCATATTGAGAAAACAAGGGAAGAACGGCGTTACACCCAAGCAGCTCTTAGATGAAGTGCAATTTGCACCTCGTACCGTTAGATACGCCCTGCGGAAACTGCTAAAGAAGAATCTGATTCGTAGAATTCCGTGTCTTCAAGACATGCGACAATGGATCTACATTCCAGCATAGAAGAAAAAAGAATAGTTGGGGGATAGTCCCCCTCTTTGTTCATTTGCGAGAGTTCATGACCTGCCAGCAACGCTTGCAGATGCCAGGAGCGGGCATGGTATTAGCATTGACCCAGCCCTTGCATTTAGGAGCGATATTGACAGTGCAGCGATCCATCTTGTGAGGATAGATTTTATTGCCAACTTCACGAGCTCTAATTTTCTTCTGGCCGCCACGGCCTTTCTTGTGCGGTATGATAATTCATCCTGCGATGGCCACTCTGGGCAACATCGCTAGCCTCTCCAGTCCACAGAAATCACTAGAATCGCGTTTTCATGAATTGTTATAAACTCTTGGCAATTTTTTGTGACTTGAATGCCTTTTAGTCTGTATCACTGAGAGAACATAACATCTCAAGTTCTTGGTTTTCTATCAATTTTCTTGCTAGAGATCTAGAAAGGGGATTATTGATGACAAAAATCTGTGATGCTTGTGGGTCTACTGAAGGAGTACAGTTTGTTTACAACTCGTTCTCTGATGGAGGAGAATGGAGATGTGATGCGTGTCTCAACAAGAGGTTCTCTGAAGGATCACGAGTTGTCAAATTTACAGACACTTCTCACCCAAATCGTCCAGCCTATTATATGTGCATAGAGTCTCAAGAAGACTTGGATCTGATCATGACTGTTGGAGAGAGAGCACACACAATTGGAGCAAAGGGAATTGAAGCCTGTTTCTATGCAGCTTTCAAACATGGACGCCGAATTGGTCCATCTGCTTTCACATTGGGACATGAAGATAGTGTGGCCCAATTGCGTTCCCATGTAGATACATTACGGATGTACATTGAAACGTCAGAAAGATTGGCTTCAAAGAGAGAATAGATTCTGATGAATTGAAATTAGAACCAACGGAAAATGCTAACAGGACGTATTTCTTCAGATAGTCGCAGGTGGGCACTTGTTTGGATCTAGTGGACAAAACGATAATGATTGAGATTTCTTCTAATTGTCGAATCAGCTATGAGAATCTCTCACGGAAGACGGGTCTCAGTGCCAATGCTGTAAAAAATCGAGTAACTGCACTCTTGGAGAGTGGAGCAATATCACGTTTTGCAGTATCCCTGAACGCTGCAATGATCAATGCTTCATATTTCATGGCACTTGTGAATACTGATGGGACTGAGGATATTGACAAATTCATAGGAAGAATAGGTGAAAATCCGATGATTGGTCATATCAGTCTTCTAGCCAGTGCTACTGGTGGAGCATACCTTGTATGGGGTCAGTACATAGGTTCATCTATGCTATCCAAATTGAGACGTTTTCTGCGCCAACACACAAAAGTTCGTAGTGTCGAACTTCATACCATCATATCTCCTGTTGGAAAAAAAGTAGAGCTAGCGAATCTACATCTTCGAATTCTTGCTGTTCTCAAGAATAATCCTCGAGCCATGATAAACGATATAGCTCAGGAAACTGGACTGGCACCAAAAACTGTTCGACGAGCCATCCGTGAACTCATGGAAGATGGAGGTATCTATTTTTCTGCTAGGCCAGATATGGCTGCTGGAAAAATTGTTAATTTCTTTGTGCGCTTTGAGTATGATGAAGATCAAATCACTTTAGAAGAGGTCGTAAAGTGGTTGCAGGATCAATATCCTCTCGAGCTTTGGGATCCGACCCCTTCAGCTACCGAACCAGTTTTCTTTGCTGAGTTTGTGGTTGAGTTTCTCCATGAGGCTGAGGAGATTGCTCGCCATATCCGCAGTAGGTCTTTTGTGAATTCCACAACAACACTTGTCTGTTATTCGAGTAAGAAGTTCTCGTACCTTGCTGAAACTATGCTTGAAGACATGATTCATGATGCAGGATACTAGAAGTAGGAGCGAGATCGTATTGACACCTGAAGAACCGTATCGATATGAGATGGGTCCAATAAGACCTCCTAGTGAAGCTACTAGTCTTCTTCTTCGAGTGACCCGTAATTGTCAATGGAATCGGTGCTTATTCTGTCCGGTGTACAAGGAATCTGAATTCTCTGCACGTCCTGTCGACCATGTGTTACGTGATATCGATTTGATAAAACGCTATACTGACTTCCTAGATAATCCGACTGATGATGTTCTGATTGAAGAGCCACTAGCGTACAACTCTGCGATTATGTGGAGTGGCAACAGAATGAAATCTGTATTCCTCCAAGATGCTGACTCATTGGTCATTGGTTCAGAAAACCTGTCTCTAATTTTGGAGCATCTGAAAGACAATTTTCCAAACATTGAGAGAGTCACAAGTTATTCACGCTCTTCAACATTGAATAAAATGAGCGTTGATGACCTTGCTGCACTTCGAGAGTCGGGACTTTCAAGAATCCATGTTGGTCTTGAGTCAGGTTCTGATAATGTGCTCAAGATGGTTCGGAAAGGTGCTTCAAAGGCCATCCATATCCGAGCAGGAATGAAAGTAAAATCAGCAGGAATAGAGCTTTCAGAATACTTCATGCCTGGTCTTGGAGGAAGAAAATTCTCCAAGGAGCATGCTTTAGAGTCTGCAGATGCATTGAATCAGATTGATCCAGACTTCATTCGACTTCGTCCCCTTGCATTCCCAATTCGAGCTCCCCTGTACGAGCTTATGATCTCTGGTGAATTTGATAGATGTAACGACGTTGATGTAGTAAAGGAACTGCATACTTTTGTAGCCAGTTTGGATGGAATCTCAAGCTATCTCGTGAGTGACCATATTCTTAATCTATTCGCTGATCTGAATGGAAAACTACCAGAGGACAAGAAATTCCTGATTGGGATACTGCAAAGATTTCTTGAATTGGGTGAAAGTGAACAACTTCTATATCGATTCGGAAGACGACTAGGAGCATTTTCAAGTCTGGATGATCTTTCTGATGGTTCCCGTATAGAAAAAGTAAACCACATTATGTTGGAGAATGGAGTCACTTCTCAGAATATTGACAGACTGATAGATCAGATGTCTCAGCGATTCATCTGATTCCATTTCCCTAAGCTCAGACTGCGTTTAAAGCCCCTGATATTGTTCAATCATTCCTATTTTCTCAGTCGCCTCTGTCCATGAAATAATATTCATTCTACTCATCTTATTGTATGTAGGTGTATAACAATGGCAAGTGAGAAAGGCACTGTCAAGAACTTGAGAAATCTCCCAAATAATAGACGCCGAGTTAGCATGTCTTATGTTTATCATAACCGCTTTGATAGGTAGATTAAATTTCTCTATATCCTCGAGTCGAAATCGGATGGAGTGAAGATCACCAATCTTCACTCTATTCCATAACTGTTTTTCACCAAATCCCCGAAACCTCGGGTTCGTAGATCATGGATTTGTGTATCCAGAAGAAAATCAATCAAAATGAGTTTGAGGGAGGCCGTGTGCAGCTTCACGGCCAATCCCTCTTGGTTACAGACTACACAATGGCTGAGTTCCGGTTTCTAATTTCTGTAAAGATAAGCATGAGCCAAGGCTTCAGTTGACTGAATCTTCTTAGCCTTGATTCTCTTCTTCTTGGTTGATTTTTCTATTGCCATTCATATTACCTCCATATTGTATCTCACTTTCCATCTGTGTAGTCTAGGTAAAGGGACCTCAGTGTCCTGAGTCCGCTTCCTCTCTTCTCGGAAAGCCTGTTGTTCTTCTTTTCTTCAGCCATTGTGTTCACATCCTCTCCGAACCTCGGAGCATTTTCCACGACTCCCAACGTTCGTCTGTATTTGTATTACGTATTACATAATATAAGTATTTAGGTTACCTATTTTGTGATATATAAATACATACTCAGAAACTGTGACGCAAGACATAAACAGATGAGTGAAATCCACTCCAATGTGGATGTAAGATGGAGCGGTTTGAACGAGCCATGGGAATGACACCAAAACAATGGAATGACAGTATGGTTGAGCGCACGTCAAACTGTAGATGCAAAGAATGTGCGACGTTCATCCGTGCAATCGATGAATCACAGATGCACTACAAATCCATTGGCTGGGATGTATCAAAAGAATCTAGAGAATCGAAACTTGGTATACAGTTCTGTCACAGCGGAAAAAGTCCTCGAATCTCTGAAGAACGATCATGTTTATGCAAGGACTGTCCAGTGGCGCGTGAGATGTTCATAACTTATACTCATTATTGTATAAACGGAGATGCTCCATCTCGTATGGGAGCTCTCGCTGGAATGTCTGAAGAATTCTGAAATCAAGTCTGTTCTTTTGCGTTGAGTTTCCTAATAGTTTCAAGAGCAATCTTGATCATGTTCTTCTCGCCAATATCGAATTCCTCAACTCGTTGTCCCTTGTAACGATTCTCTGTTGTGACAAGATTTGATCCTACGGTGAGTATTCCTCCAGCTCTCTTTCCAAGATCTATCGAAGCCATCAGAATCGCTGAGAGCTCCATCTCAAGCGCCACAGCTCCTAGTTTAGCATATTGCTCATTCAGTTTTGGTGAACGTTCTCGAAGGTAGAAATTCTCGCAGGTTCTTACAACGCCTGTATGATAGATTGCCCCAATCTCTTGAGCTGAATCAATCAATGTCATCATAACATCAAGATCGGGCACTGCTGGAAACGCTATTGGTGCAAACTCGAGTGTACATCCCTCATCACGAATACATCCCGTTGCAATTATATTGTCACCCAAGTTGATCTCTTTCTGATATGTCGCACACGAACCAATACGAATGAAGGTGTCTGCACCAATATCTGCAAGTTCTTCAACTGCAGTGACTGCGGAAAAAACTCCCATCCCTGTAGACATCACGGTGACATCTACACCTTGATACTTGCCAGTGAATGAGAGGTATTCCCTATGAAAACCCATTTCCTCAGCTTCATCAAACATCGAAGCTGTAAGCCTAGCGCGTTCTGGAGATCCTGGTAGCAAAACATACTTTGCAATCTCATCTTCTTTCAATTGTATATGAGGTGCTCTCCCATCTTCACCTCTCATGACTCCTGGATGCGCCATAGTCTAATTGGTGTCACTCTTAGTCTTAAGTCTATAACATCGTTGTAAGGAATGCCATAGAACATTTATTGAGAACAATAACTATCTGAATAACTAGCGATACTAGAATGGTTTGTGACCAGATGTGGTCACAACAGTTTTTAATTGAGTCTTGTAGATTGTTAAAAAGCGGAGGAGTTAAACTACGAGAAAATGAACAATCCATCTTCTCCAGGCATGCGTGGAATGGGGTTTGAAATTTGAGTGAAGAATTCTACTCCAAATTATTGAATTATCTTAAAATCTTTGAAGAATGGCAAAACTGGCAAGTTAGTAAACAAGGCGACAAAGATCGTCCACAACTTCCAGAATCAATTCGTCCACTCTTGCATGAATGCATTTTCAATAACTATAGATTCACTGAAGAACAAGCTGACACTCTGATGTCTTATTCAAATGTGATGCTGTATTCTCACAAACCATTTACAGACTTTGTGACAATTCTCGCATATTGTGGGGTCAAGGGTTCTCCAAACATGGAAACCTCTATCGATATTGACCCATATATATTGAGAGAAACAAAATCGCATCCATGTGAAATTGCAGCTCGTTGCCTAGGAGAATCAGGAGTATTCAAGAAGGAAGAAGTACCTCTCTATTATGATTACGGAGTGCTTGGATTTCAAGTGCCTGATTCATTTCGTGGCATTTTCCTTATTTTAACAAACTACCGTGCATTTGCAGTTGGAGGGATTGTCAATAAACGTGAGCATTTCTATAAACTCGTCTATGAACATATCGAATCTTTCCTGCGATCACTTGATTACATATTCATCGATAAGCGATTGACGAAAATTCAAAATCAAAAAACACTAATTCGCGCTGAGAGCTATACGAAATTCTTTATGACGCATAAAGAGAAGTATTCTATCCCTCTATTCATCCCCCTTCCTGGAACAATCAAAATAAAATCGTTAAAGATGTCTGAAGAAGGGTATCGCGAAGATTGGCTACCAGTCTTTTTCTCACCTATTGATTTACAATCGGACATTGATAGTCTAAAGAAGAACTTTGATGAAACAAGGAAGAAATTTCCGCAATCAGACATCTTGACAAAGTATCCCTATTCAAAGAAATCTATAGACAAGGATGATTTGAAACGCAGAACAGAAGCATTGCATGATAAAATATTAGGTATACATGAACCAATTAAAGATACAACTGTAGCTTGGCATGTAGACTCTTGAAGTATCTCCTTCACTATATTTGGAAACATTCTCAACCGCGTTGGAACAGTGGTGATTGATTCTCAGTGCAAAAATGAACGAATACCTGACCATACCATCGCAATATCTGCCTCGTCAGCTGCTTGGATTGACTGGCTATCTCGTATTGAGCCCCCCGGAGCTATGATTGCAACCACACCTTTTTTCACCGCTGCATCTACGGAATCTCTGTACGGAAAGAATGCATCTGATGCCATTACAGCTCCTTTTGCTCGCTCACCTGCTCGTTTCAAAGCGAGTTCTACAGCTCCTATTCTTGAGGTCTGCCCCATTCCAATTCCAAGAGTCTTATTTCCTGTACTAATTACTGCTGCATTTGATTTTGCATATTTGACTACTTTCCATGCAAAAATCAGGTCTTTCATCTGTTGTTTTGTTGGTTCCTTCTTTGTAACAACAGTCAGGTCCTTCTCTGATAATATGTACATATCAGTTGGTTGAACGAGAATTCCATTCGGAACGACTCTAACTGAGAGCTCAGGTATTCTATGGTCTTCAAATACGCAAAGTATCAAGTTCTTCTTCTTCGTGAGAATATTGAATGCGTCTTCGTCATAACCAGGCGCAATAATTGCATCAACAAACATCGAATTGAGTTTCTTTGCTAGTCCTTCAGGGATTGGTCTATTGAATCCTATGACAGACCCAAATGCAGATAGATTGTCTGTGTCAAAAGCATGATCGAATGCAGTTTCAATGTCTTTTGCAGTAGCGAATCCACACGGGCTCGTATGCTTTATTATTGCACATCCAGGGTCTGTGTGCTCAGAGAGACTGCCAATCGCTGCATAGAAGTCTACGAGGTTATTGAAAGACACAACTTTGCCATGGATCTGTTTGAAGAATGGATTCTTTCCTGGCTTGAGATAGTACTTGGCTTCCTGGTGCCAGTTCTCACCGTATCTGAGTTCTTGCGGATTATCAAAAGCAAGGAAAAAGCTAGATGGGAATTTCTCGTTAGATGAAAGATAGTTGCTTATTGCAATATCATATCTTGCAGTATGCGCGAAGGCTTTCTTAGCCAAGTCTTTTCTGAGTTCGGAAGTTACATCATTATTGACTATTGCTTGAGCAACTACTTCATAGTCAGAAGGCGATGAAACAACTATGACTTCATTGTAGTTCTTTGCAGCTGCTCTGAGAAGCGTCACCCCACCAATGTCGATATTATCTAGTGCATCTTTCAGTTCGTGATGTTTCGAGGTGATTTCCTCGAATGGATACAGGTTTACTACAACAAGTCCGACAGAGTGTATCTCCAATCTGTCCATTTCCATCTCATCATCTTTTGTACCGAGAACTCCTCCCAGTAATTTAGGATGGAGGGTCTTCACTCGACCATTCAGAATCTCTGGGTAATCTGTAAAACTTGACACAGGTATTACAGAAATACCAGACTTCTTGAGGTGATTCGCGGTCTTTCCAGTACTGATGAAGTCAAAATGTGAAGAAATGGTCTTACAGAACTCAACTACTCCGTCTTTGCTATAGACACTAACTACACCAAGTCTTCTCTCCAATAAGCAACACCATCTATTGAACAGTACTTCTGTTTGCAACTACCAGTCCTAACGTAGCCTTCTTTCGCTCTCTTGAAGCCTAATAAAAACTAATTGATTAACAAAATGCATCAATAAATGACTATGGTCTATTGTAGGATCATAGCCATGTGCCGTTCCAGGACATGAGGTTGATGTCTGCAACTGTTCTTGAATACTCGTTTAGCTTGAGGATCTTCTTGATCCATCCTGCAAGTGTGACTCCAACATTGATTTTTAATTTGAGGCTAATCGCCCAGGTTCCTGAAACACCTGATTGACCTGCAGAAATTGCAAGACTGATTGGTGCATACGCGATGGCTTCAACAAAAGGTCCACCTACATCGTAAAGCAAGAATGCAAGTCTGCACTTTGCATAGGGTGTGACTGTCACTCCTGCAGATGCAGTAATAGTGGGTCTTCCGTATGAAGCATCTCTACCAGATTGCCATATGGGGCTCCATCCGTTCTGCCATCTGACACCTGCTTTATACCAGGCACTTGCCTGTGCCCAAGTTGAAATTGAGAACTGCCCGTTAGCATTCAGTTCAACACCCACACTAACAGTGAGTTTCAATTTTGCCCAAACTAGAATTGACCCTGCCCAGAAGGTGAAACGAGTAGAAAATGTCCATAGAACATATTCTCTCTTGAAGGTGTAATCGACAGAAACCCCTGCAGAGGCTTCGACCTTTATTGCTGGAGTTATCTTCATCCATGATTCGAACCATTGCAGCTTATAGCCTGACCAAGTCCATTTTCTTTCCCATCCCATGAACCAGTTTACATGTAATGTGGGAGTAGCTCTCAGAGTTACCGAGAATGGTCCTGAGCTGATCCTCTTCTCAAAACTGCCTGGAGCTATTCTGTAAGTCCATGTCTTTGACCAATCACGTTCGATCTGTATGTTTTCTCGCTCTGTCATAAATAGTGGAGGAGGAGCAGCAGTATAATTGATTGAAAACATTCGATAGTTTCCAAGTGCTGTTGCAAGGTATGTTTCTGAAGCAGTGATGTTTCCCTCGGTGACAGAAAGCAATTCGTCAACGATTACCCTTCCTGCAATGACCGTCACATTTGCTTGCATAATGGTACCTTCACCAAAGTCAACTGTCCATGTAAGATCCTCAAGCTCAGTTGGATTTTGAAGCACACTACCTCCAGGCAAATCGAATGCAATCTGCCAGTGGGATGCATAGATTTGGTCGCCTGGAAGTGATTGAAGCATCAGCATCATGTACTGTATCTTTGTAAATATGAACTCGGCAGCTGAATTTGTGGCGTTTTCATCAATAGGTCCGACTCTGATTCGCCAATCGGTCCCGCCAAGGAATTCCGCAATTTGATCTGAGCTAGCCTGTAGGGTGACTATAGTTTCATTACTCGCACTCCAAGGAGTCGTTTTTGAATCATAGATACTGACATCAAAGCCAAGTAGAACCAGCTGCTCCATCGAAAAGCCCTCGTATAGTGATTGCTTCACTGGCGCTGAGTTTTGCTGTTCTGAAGGTGCAGGCACACCTCCAAAATCTAGTTGCGCATATGTCACTTCTCCAGGACTAATAGTGGCATCAGTGCTCAGTTCAGACTGATTGAATGTGCCAAAAACGGTGTAGGTCCCAGGGAGTAGATGATACCATACGTGTCCCGAAGCTGATACATTTTCTTTTGTTGATCCTTCTGGTCCTCTATAGTATACTTCAGTTAGGTTGACTAGTTCCCCATCATAGTATCCTGATATGAACAGAATTCCAGTGTTGTTCTCAGTTTTGCCATAGTTATGTGCCGCTATTGCAAGGTCTCTCAAATCTATCTTTCCGTCCCAGTTCAGATCAAGTTCTGGCATCCAATCATCATCACTAACATTGGCTCCGACATGACTAGCTATAAGATCTAGGTCCCCTAATTCGACTTGTCCATCATGATCACTTACATCTCCGAGGAGTGAAACATCCTTGACAGTTTCTTCACTCTCAGATTCATCTTGAACAGTTATAGTTTCAGGCACTTCATATTCTACATCTTGCCCTAGAGTAAGGGGGTCCTCAAAGAATGCTCCCCGAAGCATGTCCGACAATGGCGACTCAGGGATTGAAATGCTAAATGACATCAGAGCACTACCATCTCCTTGGACTGTAACATTCTGCGTCGTTGAAATTTCTACATTGGTTGTGACACTCTCCACTTCAGATGCGACGAGAACCTTGCCTATTGAAGTGGCTTTTGTTGTCTGGAATGAATAGCTATCGTCAAGAATCAAAGTAGTCAGAGGATAGCTCTCAGTTGGGTAATATCCGTTATTCACAACATGAAATGTGTCATTGGTTCCACTACCCGTAACAATGCCGTTTGCAATACCCATCTCTTCTGCCTGTACAACTGAAATTGTGATGAATGGGACATCGGAATTGACGACATTCATCGAAATGTAGTCAATTGTACTCCAATAAATAACGAGGTCAGTGTCTGAGTAATAGTCAGGATCAAACTCCTCAATATTTGCTGATGTCTGATTGTTGATGTTCTCCAGCAGGTATCCTCCCCCAACAAGCCAATCTCGTACAAATGACGCATAGGAGTCACCCGGATCGTTGAAGAACACGATTTCCACATCATTCGGATTCATATAACTTGAAGCCCACAGTATTGTCCTATTCAAGAGGTTCAGAATTTCAGTGGCGAACAGCGTTGGTCTATACCATCCAAAGAATGCGTATTTCCGGGGATCATTGACAATCAATACATCTTTTCCTGTTTCTGATGATGCTATTGTTGAATTATCTGATGGGACCGGATTGACAGATTCAGTGATTAGATGCATTCCTGCTACGCAAGATACGAGAATTACTAGAATTAGAAACACTGACTTTGCTTGAGCATCATTCATCTGTCTTAGCCCTCCTTCTTTTACTAATTCCTATTGCGACAAGAATCACGATACCACAAATGATTGCCATTAGAATCAAGTTTTGAACAAGTGTATCTCCCGGTTGCAAAAAGGATATTGCTGCTCCGTCTACATGCTCGATAGTTATTGTATCAAGGTACGGATTAAGTATGAATGTATCAGTACCATAGGGCTCTGAGAATGAAACGTCAAATAGCCCTTGAGTTGGCTGGCTTTTCAAATTGAATTCAATCCACAAAAGGCTCCCGTATCCATGGCTGCGTGTATCGTTTTCAAGTAATGTTTCCCCGGCGACTACAAAACCCTGACTCTGATTGATGATGGGAGTAATTGATATTGCTTCGTGGTTGGAAAAGAAATCACTCTTTTCGCCATCTGTATATCCCACTCTTGATACATTGAAGAGAGCGGAATTGAAGAGAATCTTAACCTGCCACGCAAAACACTCCTCTGAGATGTTCAACCAAACTGTCAGATTGAACTTTTCATCTAGGGTCTGTATTTGCGCTGCTGATGGTTCAATCCATAGCGCATTTGGCTGATGCGGTTCACTGGATTCAAATGCAACTGCATAATTTATTGACCCTGCTATCATCAAGATGAGAAACATCAGAATAATACTAGAATAGACTCTTCTATGTTTCTCACTCCACGCGAATCCCATGATACATTTAATCAAAATCTAAGGTTTTAAGCTTATATTGGAGGTTCTAATTTTAAACCAAGGTTTTGAATTACCCAAGTCAGAGTAATCAGATGCTCCTGATTTGCTCGTCCTGTGATGTTGCCTTTGTCATCAGGGAATGGAAATTTCAGTCTAGCGCAAACGCTTTTGTCCTTCATCTTTCATATACTAGTGAGGTCGAATTATTTGTCAGATGAGATTGAGGAGATTGCCCTGCTCATATACACTGCAATCTTTCAGGATGAACCATTTATCGAAGTTGATGGCATAGAGTATCAGATTGAGAAGACATCAAAGAGTAAGGTCAGACTAGTGAAATACGATGACTTCACCTTCATCGAGCAGAATCCGTTCAAGTCTTCCAGGTGGGGAAAGGAAGCTCAGGAGGGTCATCAGATTATGTGGGTGATGAAGGGACGAAAGTACCTTGCAAGGGTGCGAGATGGGAAATTCCTAGACTTGAGAAAATCTAGCTAAACTCCTCATGATGCATGCTAGCCTAGGTGTGATATAGTGTTATACAGGTTAACGCTCAACTGAATTATTGATTTTTTCAATCTCGATATGACCACAGTCCATTCTGTTTCCTGTTCAGAACTATCTGTCCTAGATGGTATGAGTTATGTTGAGCAAGTATAACAAATGCTCTCAGTGTAGGTTCCCCTCTCAGGGTGCGCATAGGTGATTCAAGATCGACTTCATTTAGGAGCCTTGTGGCATCTACTATTCCATCCTTGAATCTTTGAACTAAGATATCCCAATTGTTTTCCTTCTCATCAGCACTAGAAGGCCAATGTTTGTCTATCGCCTTTCGCCAATCCATGACATCAGTTCGAACAGCCTCTAGAATCAGATCTTGCCAGTAATCAATATGGAACAAAATTTCCCATGAGGAAAAAAGTCCCTCTGCAGCCTTCAGTAATGCTTGTTTATGTGTCAGTCCGTTTATAATGTCAAATGTATCTCTATGAGTAAAGCTTCCACGGAAACCTTTCTCTATAGTTTCAATTACTATGTTTCTCATTTCGATCACACTTGTAGCTCCTGATGTATCTGCTGATTTCACCCTGCTTTAATAATCTGACAGTTTTTGCAGGTCTTGTCAATCGCTGTTAGAAACTATGCAAAAGTCGATAGTCAACTTCACAGGGTGGTCCTGGCGCAATCCTCATCGAAGTTGGATTTGTTTCAGCAATCCACGACCATATGGTCACCATGTAATCTGGATTTGTTTGACAGATGCCCTGTTCTGGACTGCTACATATTGTTCTAACATCTTCAACTGTGATTGTGCCTTTCCTTTCCTCAAACCAATTTCCTAATCTCTCGATGTATACATGAGTCGGATCACTTTCAGGCAGTCCTTTATCCAAGTGCAACATCTCCTTCATCACGAACACATTTCCAGCTACTCCAAAACCCTCTTCCAAGTATTCAGCACAAGTCTTCTCAGGAGTCACTTCAATTCTTGCTATACTACCAGACTTATCAAGAACAAGAAATGTGACAGCTTCAGTATGTGGAACCTCAGCTAGATATTCTACTGCTTCTTCAGTAGTCGAGAGTTTGTCGAGTGCCCAACGCGTTGAGATATTCATCCGCAGACCAGGTCGAATCTTTCCGGTGTACATCGCACATGACGCACTTCCTATAGTAAGCCCCACCTCATTCATACCTCCATAACGACCGAAGTCTCCATAGCTAAAACCAACGCTCTTGTAGCTTCCTTGTGGATTAGAATGAATGGTATGCAAAGCTGCAATATCCTCCCTAATCCAATCCTGCTGTCGCGCATAGATTGGACTTCCACTTGCAGTATATTCTCCACTGACTGCGAGGAGTGTACACCCAAAGAGAAATGCAGGTGTAAGCATAGAGCATTGTAGTGCTTCGTAACTCTGTCCAGAACCCTTGGCGATTCCTTGAAGTTCTATGAGAAGATCTGGTGCATACTGTTCAATTGCATCTACGCACTTTGCAGCAAACTCTAAGTTGCTCTCCTTTGGTTTAAACTGCCGATGGTATTGTGAGAGTGTCTTTGCAAACATCTCTCCCATTTCAAAATAAGAACCTGATACTCTTACCTCATTCATCTTATCACATCATAATCTCATGAAGAGAATATGGGCCAGAAACATTGGAGAGAATTAATTAAGAATTTACATCTAAACATCTGAGTTTGGTCTTTATAAAATGACCATGGATTTGGTTTAACAAACTCCAGAGCAATTTTGACCTTTTCAAACTCTCACATCCTAAATAGAAGATGAAAATCAATGAACAATGACATTCGGATTGAATGAATTGACCTTACTGAGTTAGACTAGTCAAGGAATGTTTATGATACCACAGATTCGTTTTCGTAATTGTGAATCATTGCACAGGATTGATAAACGATCCTCATTAGTGAGCAAATGCACAAATGAGCTCTATGGCAAATCAATATGGACTATCGAACTCACAAATCCAATCAATTTTCAGCAATATCAGAACTACTAAATACATAGTCGACTACGAGCAGAATGGCTAAACATGACCAAACTCATGATAACTGACACTGTCCTGCGTGATGCGCATCAGTCCCTACTAGCAACAAGAATGCGTACAGAGGACATGATTCCAATCTGTGAGAAGCTCCACAAGGTTGATGATCTTAAGGAGTGCATCTTGAATACTTGGTGACAGCATCGAATCTTGTTGAATGGCAGGTAAGGTTATTTCCCACGATCCAACAGCTTGCAGAATAGATATATCAAAGTGGTCTATTCATCAGACTCTGGTTTTAGAAATGCTACGTCGCACTCGTGCTATTTGTTTCACCATGCTCCTTCTCTTTATCACACCTTCTTTATTCATAGATAGTTCGAAAGTGAGTGTGATTGTACCATTCAGTTCTTCAACATACAGCCAGACCACGGGGTGGCTCACAGGCTGGCAGTATCGGAAATCCCACACCATTGAGAGCTCTGTAGGTACTGGAACGAACTATCAGGTCAGGATTACAGTTCATCGTTCTGTGGATACAGATACAGGTGAGCATGTCTACATTGGTACAAAATGTAGGACTGATTTTGGAGACATCAGGTTTACTGATGATGATGGGACAAAAGAGTTAGATTACTGGGTGGAAACCATCGATTCCAATAAAGCATTATTTTGGGTTGAGGTTTCAGATGACTTGAGTGAAAATCCCACCTTGATTTACATCTATTATGGTAACTCAAGTGCTACCACGATGAGCAATGGACCGGACACCTTTCTTTGGTTTATCGACCAGAATAATGTTTCTGGATGGGACATTCACGGGATGACAATCTCATCTGAGGGAGGCTACTTGAGATTCTACAACGATGCATTATTAGAAGGTGGATATGTGACAAGACCTCTAAATCCCTCTACCACGATTTTTGCTCTAGAGATGCAATTCCATACTGTGAGTCTTGGGACCAATGACCAGTTTATCTATGGTCTATTTGGAGACATAGACACACTAAGAATGTCGCAATTAGCAATGCCCTCTGTTTACTCCCAGACTGAAGCAAGATATTTCTTAGTGCTGGATCAATATACTTTCTATGATGAGCTGTCCGAGGGTACATCATACATCCTGAGAAATTATTGCAATGAGAGCAGCTCCACTGCAAATCACTATTACATCGATGATCAGTTACGGAATAATCTTGGTTCTGCTTTGGATATACAAAAAGCGCAAAATTCACCCGATGAAGTTACACGTCTACTTATTGGTGATGGAACTGCAAATGGCTATCTTGACCTACGATTGAAATGGCTATTCTTGAGATCATGGACAGGTGACATTGAACCTATCCAGGGTGCCTGGGGTGCTGAAGCATCAAGTACTACGAGTTCGCCTCCCGATGGTTCTGGTGGCATTGACATGATGATTTTAATCATTGTTGGCGGTGGAAGCATTGGAATAGTGATCATACTCGCCACAATCGTTCTCTTACTAAAACGTCGGACAGGAGGCACTGCTGAATCTGGTCAAGTCCCATATAACTGGTGAAGAAAAAGGGAAACTGGTCAGACAGAATATATTCAACCATCACAAGATCTAGAGAACTCCTAGTTCGATTCAGAATCACTATCTAAATGACTACATTCTATGAAGACAGCTTTTAGAGTAAGAGTTTCTGTTTCCTGTTTCTGATGTTGATTACGGTAACAAAGCAGTCGTTCGACCGTCGCGATTCGGAGATATCGAAAACAACTCCAAATCAAAAGAACAGGCTAAATCAGAACGACTATATGTAGAGGCACACTGAACATTTTTGGTCTACAATGTCGAAATTGATGATTTGTGACACTGTTCTTCGAGATGCGCATCAATCTCTTCTAGCAACCAGAATGCGAACTGAGGACATGCTTCCTATTTGTGAGAAACTAGACCGAGTAGGATATTGGTCTCTCGAGATGTTTGGCGGAGCAACATTTGACTCCATGATGCGCTTCTTGGACGAGGACCCTTGGGAAAGACTAGAAACCCTCCGAGATGCGATGCCAAACACACGCTTACAGATGCTCCTGAGAGCTCAAAATGTGGTTGGTTATCGTCACTATGCCGATGATGTCCTCGAAGCTTTTGTTGTTGAAGGAGTCAAAGCTGGTCTGGATGTGTTTAGAATCTTTGATGCCCTCAATGACATTCGAAACATGAAGGCTGCAATGAAGTTCGTCAAACGTGAAGGTGGTCATGTTCAGGCAAGTTTCTGCTATACATTGAGTCCATTTCATACAAATCAGAAATTTGTAGAAATGGCAAAAGAGCTGCATGCTCTTGACGCTGACTCAATCTGTATCAAAGACATGGCAGGGCTCATCTCACCTGAAGCTGCTTTTGATCTGGTTACACGACTCAAAGATGAGATTGAAATTCCAATACAGCTCCACTCTCACTATACTAGTGGAATGGCTGCAATGGCATACCTGAAGGCGGCTGAAGCCGGTGTCGATGTTGTTGACTGTGCAATATCTGCGCTATCAATGGCAACATCACAACCAGCCACCGAATCTATAGTTGAGGCATTAAAGGGAAACAAAAGAGATACTGGTTTAGACATCAATCTGCTTTCCGAGATTGCATCCTACTTCAGAAGGATTAGAAGAAAATATGGTCAGTTCGAGGGAAGCCTTCAGGGTGTGAATCCCCAAGTTCTAGTCTTTCAGATACCCGGTGGAATGCTCTCTAATCTAGACAACCAGTTGAGAGAACAGGGTGCTTTGGATCGTTATGACGAGGTTCTCAAGGAAGTACCTAGAGTTCGGGCAGAACTAGGATATCCTCCCTTGGTCACACCGTCAAGTCAGATTGTTGGAACACAGGCAACACTCAACGTGATAACTGGTGAGAGATACAGCATGATACCCACTGAGGTGAAGCAATACATTCGAGGGTATTATGGTCGTCCACCTGCTGAGATAGATCCTGAGATTCAGAAAAAAGCAATAGGTAATGAAAAGCCACTTGACTGTAGACCTGCAGACATGCTGGATCCAGAGCTACCTGCAGCACGCGAGGCTCTAAAGGATATTCCACACGTTCCAAGAGACCTTGTTTCGTATGCCTTGTATCCTCAATACGCGTTGGAATTTCTCAAACGGAAGGCACAAAGAATGAGTAGAGGTACAATGACGCGAGAGCTTGAAGTTGCTCTAGCTGCGGCTGTGCTTCATATGAACGGAGCAGCTCTTGGTTCATTTGCTTCAGTTGCTAGTAGTGCTCAGACATGGTCTGATGCTGGAAGAGCTGATCTTGTTGAGGGTAGGACCGTGCAGTATGGTCCTGGTCAGTGGGATAGGTCATCATCATCATGGTCTTCAGCTGGACGGAAGGACATCATGAGAGGTCGTAGGAGAGGGTGAAGTGAGTCCAAGTAAATACAAGGTCACACTTGACGATAAAGCGTTTGATGTTAATGTCAAAATGCTTGATGAGGGTGGTCTCCTTGTCATCAGTGTTGGAGACCAGAGCTATACAATGAAGCCCTCTCAAGACGATGAGGGAAATTGGATAGTCAACGACACTGCAATGGACTATTCTCTTAAGATCCTGAAGAGAAGTGGAAAGAATATCACCCTGGAAATAAATGGAGAAGAACGTAATCTAGAATGGGAGAGAGTTCGCAAGCAGGAGGCTTCGAAGAGTGCTGCAGGAAGCGCACCGAGCGGACCCAAGATGAAAGGCGGGATTTACCCCCCCATGCCAGGAAAGATTACTGATGTTCGTGTCAGTGTTGGTGACACGATAAAATCAGGGGACACCGTAGTCATATTAGAAGCCATGAAAATGTTCAATGAGTTGAAAGCCGGTTCAGCAGGTACTGTGAAGGAAGTCAATGTTGAGGTTGGTGTAATGGTAACGCCAGACGACCTTCTCGTTCTCATCGAGTGAGGTGCTCTCTCATGGAACCAGTGAATGTCATTGGGGTTGGAATGACTTCTTTTGGTGTCCTTGAAGACTCACTAATTCAGTTGGCTGAAATGGCATCATTTCAGGCAATAAAGGATTCTCAAACTGTAGGACAAACATTTGATCATCTTGTTGTTGGATCACAGAACCCTGACGAGTTTGTCAACAAAGGTCATCTATCAACATTACTTGCTGATAGACTTGGCATAGTCCCTGCAGGTGCAACGCGTGTGGAAACTGGTCCTTCCTCTGGATCAAGTGCTTTTGAAACTGCATTTACCATGATAGCATCTGGCCACTCAGACCTCATCCTCGTGATAGGTGTAGAAAAAATGTCTGAAGTGGACCGTGGAACCGCTTCAAAGATACTTGCCAAGATGATGTCTTATGAGAATGAAACTCGTTACGGAGCTACACCCACAGCTCTGGCGGCTATGGTTGCACGTCGATATATGCACGACTTTGGTCTAACAAGAGACGAGTTGTCACTCATACCCGTAAAAGCTCACAGTAATGGAGCCAAGAATCCATTAGCACATTTCCAGAAAGAGGTCACAGTGGAAAAGGTCAGTAGTGCAAGGATTGTAGCAGATCCTCTAACGCTATTCGATTGTTGTCCTACCAGTGATGGAGCCGCCGCAATTGTCTTAGCATCAAACAGAATTGTAAAAGATCTGGGGGTTTCTGACCAAGCAGTTCGTGTTCTTGGAGTTGGTCATGGAACTGATTACCATGCTGTGCAACACAGATTGTTACTCACCTCGTTTGGAGCCACAGTTGCGGCAGCTGAGAGAGCTTTTTCAATGGCAAAGGTGGAACCCAAAGACATTGATGTCTTTGAGCTCCATGATGCATTTTCCATTCTAGAATTGATTAACATGGAAGATGTGGGTCTTGCAGAGCGTGGCTCTGCTGCTGAGATGGTGAAGGAAGGACTCACCGAGGTTGATGGAAGATTTCCTGTAAATACAACTGGGGGTCTAAAGGCGAGAGGGCATCCAACCGGCAGCACTGGTATAGCACAGATTCATGATGTCTACAACCAACTTATGCAGAGAGCACCAGAGGGGTTACAGGTAATCTCTCCTGTACTTGGACTAACTCAGAATATTGGCGGGTTTGGTAACAATATGGTTGTATCAATCCTGAAGGTTCCGTGATATTTGCTTAACATCATCCGTTCATCTGTCTAAGATTTTCTTATTAGAACTGGTCTTGTTTTTCATTGTATAAGAGCCCAAT
>JBHLRQ010000024.1:0-13974 GCA_048882385.1 Candidatus Thorarchaeota archaeon
AGATTCATGATTAGTGTGACTAGCATTGACCAACTAACAATGCTCAATCCGAAACCATGAACCGACGATAATACTCCACTCCTTGTGGTCCATGTTGCAAAAATTACAGTGATGTAAGCCATAACAAGAAATGAATCTCGAATTATGTCATTGTTTCTGAGTGTTGGTTTCGCGTGATAGTAGGCTGTTATTAGCAACCAAGGAATAAGGGAAGTTGTTTCGACAGGGTCCCAAGCCCAATAGCCTCCCCAACCAAGGACTAAATACGCCCAATAACCTCCAATTGCTATGCCAGCGGACAACATTATCCATGCTGCCGCTGTTGTCAGACGTGTGTATGCGTTCACCACTGGGATGGGATCCTGATTGCGTTCTTCAGATCTCATTGTGAATCCAGCTAGCATCACTGCAAATGGTACGAGCGTTAGTGCATATCCA
The DNA here is from genome assembly GCA_048882385.1 of Candidatus Thorarchaeota archaeon. Taxonomy (GTDB): domain Archaea; phylum Asgardarchaeota; class Thorarchaeia; order Thorarchaeales; family Thorarchaeaceae; genus SMTZ1-45. The sequence goes on from JBHLRQ010000024.1 coordinate 439, forward strand.
ATGAAAATGATTGGTGGATGGATGACATTCCAAATAGTTGAAAGTAATGGATTCAAACCTAGACCATTAGTTCGCACAAGTTCTGTAGTGACTCGGAATGGATCCGTAAGCAATGTATTTACTGCTATAAGAATTGACTCTATGACCATGATTATTGCTGCTCTATAGACAAGCTTGTCATCCTCATATCCCCGAGACACAATTCGGAAACCAAAATATAATCCAAATGACAAAAATGTCCAAAAAACAAGAGACCCAGACTGTCCAGCCCAGAGGGCGGATATCTTTAACAATAAATCTGCACCGATTTCAGTTGTTTGATAGACATAATCATACTGAAATTGATTACTAAAGATCAAAAAACCAAGCCAAATTATCGCTCCAAGTGAAAGCAAGAAACTAACTACAGAAGCAATGAATGAATAGTTTTCATAATCCTTTATTCTTGGTCCAAGTATTAGAATAATGGCATCAAGAAGGCCAAGGATTACAATTGCAATCAAAAGAATTGTACCAATATCCATCTTTAATTTCTCCTATGTATGTTTAATCTCTCCTCCTAGGCCCGCGACTTCTTGCACGTTTTCGCGCAGCTTTCTTCCCCGCACGTTGCGTTTCTCCACGATCCCTCCTACGCATCCTTGCATAGGCATAGCCCACACCTGGTGCAGCTACCAGTCCCACAGTCGCAACTACCTGGAAGACTGTAAATGGTGTGATATTGAATTCAGGTCCAAGTATAGTTAGACTATAGTATCTACTCTCTCCTACATTACCAGACTCATCCATAACGAGACTGAAAAATGAAATCTGATCTCCCTCGTTGAATTGTCCTAATACATATCGCCAGATTATTCTGTCATTTTCCACTCCAATAGGCGTCATATTAACTGCAGTATATACACCTGCATTCAATCTCCACCAAAGCTCACAAGAATTAGTGTGGCTATGAATGGGAAATTCAAATGTTTCCATATCTATTATAATCTCATCGCCAATCCTTATCGGACCAGCGGGATAGATTGCATGAAGTTCAGCAGTGGGAGGGAAGATATCTGTACGTACAATGAAGTAGTATGAGCCAGCTACGAAAGTCCGACCTGTTGTGTCATTAGCCACAACATCAAAATTCACTTGAGTGCCATCTTCAAAATAACTCAGCGAATTGTTGAACCTTCCTCCCACTTGGGGATTAGGCATTAATGGAAGGATACCTAGTGTGTCATTGTCTTCAAGGCTCGCTGTATAGTTGACATATACATAATCAACACCATCATCATCTAGTACTGTAGCTGCGAAATAGATAATGTCTTGAGGACGCGGATCTGTAGGAGAGATCCTCACTTGAGTCACAATAGGCAAACCATAAGCCCACGCACGCTCCAAACTAATTATTGCTAGGCCTTGCACTGTAGTATAATGCATTCTCCATTCGTCGCTGAGAACAACCCATTCTTGGTTGCCATTACTCACAAAGCCCTCAGAAGTAAAATCCCATAGTTTCCCCAAGATCAACTCAAAGGTGTCAATCACCATTCTAATAGGATATATTGAGTCGGTTATGTCATACAAATCCTCCAGAGCCAGAGTCATCTGCATCTGAATCTCAGAATATTTGTAAAATTTCACATCTTCATCGTCAAGAGGATCATATGGTTGGCCATCAACTACTTCTGCATACCAACCCCCAAAATCTTCATCCCAGTTATTTGAAAAAAGTGTTTCAAAGACTTCGTTTGCCACAGCTAAATAAGTTGTGTTCCCAGTCGCTACATATCCTTTAACTAGTGCTCTAATAGCCATGGCGTTGAGGTCAGTGACAACTGAATGCGCAACCCTATCGCCTTGTGGCACACTGACTGTTGAACCAGAACGGGTTACTGCCAGCTTCAGACCTCTGAATTCCATATCATAATAATACTTCATATGTGAAAGCATGAATGAAATTGCACTATCTGCTATACTCAGTAGGGTTGTATTCCCGGTCGACAAACCAGCATCGTAAAGCACGTTTGCACCAAGAACTAGATGATCCAACCTCTTCCCGTCATTAGGGTAAATTTCATCGAAATATGTAGGCACATTGAGTGACCCGTTCCGCATAGTGTAAAAATGGAATCCTCCATAGATTGGATCGTAGAGCATATCCGTCAAACATCTCAGCGCACTCTCCTTCTCTATTGTGAAATCAAGAGACGTATTGGTGGATTCTGCAATTTCAAGGGCCCAGTATGCGTAGGCTTGAACTCCGGGTCGTTTAGTTTCTCGAATTTCTACACCGGAAAAATAATTCACATAGAATCCGGGATATACTGGGTCCATTAAAGAATTCACCATTTCTGTTGCCGCTCTACTCATGGCAATCTTGAATGTTTCATTGTTTGAAATAGAATAAGCAGTTGACAAAGCTGATATAGCCCAGTAATAGCTAGATAAAGCAGTGGTAGCAATATATGCTGATAAATCATGAGTAACTGAATGAAAAACTTCTCCTGATGCAAGATTCATGTGCTTTGCTACCAGTAAATCAGCTGTTGCTTCCACATAATCGATATACGAAGAAATATTGTATTCAAGTTCCTGTGATAGGAGAGGTATCTTTGTATTCTCTACACTATCTATTGTATACTCCGGAGTAACAGTGATGTTTGCACCCAGAGTCAGTACATTAAACATCACAAGGGCAAATATTGCAGTGAAGATGATTTTTTGTTTCATAGTCTTTGATTCCTAACGGATTGTCTCGTGCGGATTTGCACTTCGTTTTTAAAATTCAGGTTGTGGCTGTGTTGGACTTGTATGAGCTGAAAGAAAAAGGGTTCCAGATGCCGAAGCACCTGGTATTACCCATACGAATGTTTGTTTCTAGCAGCGCCTATCGACGTCTGCCAACCAAAACTCCTAGGAGTAGGCCAACAACAATACCACCTGCGGCTCCACCAACGACAATCAGAGTATCAAAACCTCCAACTGGTGTAGGTGTGGTAGGCTCAGGCATATTCTCGTAGAAGTATGCCTTTGCGTCAAGTAGATCTCTGAATGCACCATTCAATGCATCAAATGTTTCCATTGGATCATGGAATCCGGAAGAGCCATCATAACCATAATAGCCTACAGTGGTTGAAGCATCGTCAACTATTCCTAGTACATAATCGACTAGTTCATAGTCTGCGTCAGCTGTTGCATTGTATTCCATTACGATTGTTTCGAATGCATCTGCTTCAGTAGTGAAGTCTGTTACAAGTGCATCGAATGATGACTGAATCTCTTCCATTTGGGTTAGAGCCCAGTCTAGTTGTCCTTCATGGCACGCAGTTTGATTACAGGCATCCTCTGGTAGAACAGAGAATGTATGGTTCATCTCTGGTCCATGGTCACCTTCACGGAAACCATGGCAAGATGTACACTCAACAATGCCTGTCAGGTCGTGTGGACCACCTTTCCAGACATCATAGGTTCCATGACGACTTCCTGTGTGACAAAGACCACAGAGTTCTGTGGCATTGACAGCGCGGATCATCGCTGGGTTCGCTATGTCTGCTGAATGGACAGAGTGACATGCTGGACAAGTTAGGGGATTGTATGGTCCTGCAGGATCTAGATCCGCATCTTGGTCGAGGAATCCCTCAACTGACATGCAGTGCATACATTCTGATCCTGCGTGGCTACTTCCTCTGAGATCTGTTAGTGAGTTGGCATGAGCCGATTCAGTCCAACCGTCCAAGCCGCCATGTCCTTCATGGATATGACAACTGGCACAATTCGAACCATTAACTGAATAATACGGAGAAGTTGCATCGTGACACGTGAAACAATTGGTTCCAAATCCGTCATGTGTATTCGGCCAATCCGTAACATTACGTTCTGGAGTCCAACCGATTGCGTGACACTGTGCACAACTTGCATTGAATTCAGTCATAGTCCTATTTCTGTGACCGTTGACTGTGATAGTATCTGAGTCCGGATCATATTCAATCAGATAACCGGAGTGGGTTGTCTGATTCCAATATGTCCATTCTTCGTTATGACAGGTACCATCCAGACAGCCGTTCCCATATGATGGGTCGGCTAGTTCATGCGCTTCACGTACTCTATCACTGAATATAGTGATAGGTATTCCAGATCCAGTAGGTCCTAGGAGTATAGCGAAACCAATCAAGCAGAGGAACAGGTAGTACCCTGCCACCAACCGCTTATTGACCCCTGGGGTCTCGTCAGTGTAGTACACCATTGGTTTTTTCACCATATTCCCAAGATTTGGGTTTGTAATTTCCCCAAGGCCCTCAATAAAAATTTGTTGCCTCCAATGTGGTTGTGTGTTAGCTAACACTTACAATTTGAAATAATCTGGTTACGGAAGGTTCAGCATCACCTGTCTTTATCTCATTTCTCGTACAATAAATAACCAACTTGGTTACAAAGTTGCTTTACCACTATAGTTAACCCAGATATTTGTAACCGGTTGTTTTTTGGTATTGAACAAAGTCTTTCAATCCGTAACATTTTAAGCAAGGCCATTTCCACACCGGCTCAATTATCCGGAGATCTATCCGGGATAATGCCGACAATGTATTGTAAGCGGTGGCCTTCATGAAACGAAATGTCAAAATTGGCCTTGTTGTTTTAGCAGTAACCGTTTTGTTGGTGTTTGGCGCAGTCAATGTTTTTGCCAACCGTGATGTCGAATCTAACTGTGGAGGGTGCCACAGTGATCCGACTGGCATCACGCTCACAATGGCATCATCAATTGATGTAGAACCTGGCGAAACCTTTCAGCTTGATGTGACAGCATCCGGGCTGTCACAGGATGTATTTGTTCTGCGTATACCCGACAATGTTGATGATAATGCAGATTTCACGATATTAGTCCCTAACAATCCGAGTGATCCAGGACTAGTAAGTGATAATGACGCAAACGACCAAAACTCAGCTGCAAATGCTGTTCAAACAAGCTATAGCATCACAGCTCCGGCTTTTGTAGGTCAATTCACTCTGACTGTATTTGCAGTTCAGCATACACCTGCAGGAGCTAGTAGTTCAATCACTGTCAATGTTATTCAAACTGGTGCGGGTCCAACTATCGGACAACCTCAGACATCCCCTGATGTTCCACTCGCAAATGAGGATTTTGAAGTTTCAGTTGAAATTTCTTCTAATGAAACAATAACATATGTCATTCTCCAATACAGCTTGGACAATGGAACCAGCTGGGAAAACATCACAATGACAGAGTCTGATGGAGTATATGTTGGTATAATACCAGCCAGTGTAAATAGTGCAAACGATATAGAGGTTCTTTGGAGAATAGTCGCTGCTGATGCTACTGGAACCGAGAGGGTTAGTGCACCACTGTCATATGTTGTAGGACAGGTTCCAGTTGAACCAATAGAATTACCTCAGTACCATTATGGCTGGCTACTTGGTGCACCAGCACTAGCGCTTGCATATCTTGGAACAGCTCTCGAATACTACGACGAAGAGAGATTCACACGAGCTCATGGGATTATGCTAAGTCTCGCCTACATTCTAACAACGATCAATGTACTTAGTCTATTCACAGAACCAGCTGGTGCCTGGACAGCTATGAATCCGGTATACTTGTTTGATTTGAGTAACATACTTTTGTTCATGCACTCATGGCACATATGGCTGGGAATAATAAGCATGATACTTGGATCGCTTGCATTTCTAACTCATCTTGGTGGTTGGAAAACATGTAATCTTGGACTGCCTGCGGTTGTCCTTTGGACAATTCTTGGGATAATGGGAATCTATCTCGGAGAAACCTTTGTGATGTGAGGTGAGTGATGTGACAGAAACAGAAGTAAACAAAGTACCCGAACCAGTACCTATTGAAGAAACTCCTAGGGAGATAACAGTCCTTGATAAGCTTGCTGAGATTGTGACCGAAGAGAGGGTCACAGATTCTGAGCTGGAAAGGGTTGTATACAGTGGAGACCCCTCTTCACTTCCACAGTATCATTACAGGTGGAAAGGAAAATACCTCACAGATTATGTTGTCAGAGTTGAAAATGTGAACGAGATTGAAGGAGTGCTGAAGGTTGCGCGCGAACACAAGCTCCCTGTTATTCCGCGTGGAGGTGCATCGAGTTGCATGGGTTCTTCAAGTCCAAGTCGTGGGGGTATCTCTCTCGATATTAAACCCATGAATAAGATTCTCGAAATCAATAAGGAAGCTGGATTTGTCCGCGTTGAGCCAGGAGTGACCTTTGAAAGACTCGATGATGAACTTAGCAAAGATGGACTGACACTTGGTATCTATCCTTCAAGTGCCAAGTCTGCTGTTATTGGGGGATGGATTGCTTGCGGAGGTCGAGGTGGTATTGGTACTCCATATTATGGATCACTACGTGAACATACTCTGTCTCTGTCAGTTATTGGTGGAGATGGAGTTGTTAAGGTGGTCGAGGGAGACGAGATAGACCTTTTCCTTCATTCCTATGGAATCCTTGGAGTCATCTTCGAGGTTAAGCTCCAGGTCCATGAGCTACAAACTGATTACAAGACTTTCAGTTATGGATTTGGTACATTGGAGGGGCTATGCAATGCAATGGTGGAAATAGCTCGACTTGAACAAAAACCGGTCTATTTGAAAATCGCTGATGAAGAACTGCAAAAATACAGCAACCCTATCAGTGATGGGAAATATGTTCTGTCGGCAACTTACATCGATGCTTCGACAAAAGTACCCGCTGAGGATTTAAGCTCCATTACAGGTAAACATGGAGGAGTCCATCTTGGTGATGAGTTCTCAGAAAAGGAATGGGAACTTCGTTACGATGCAGAGTTCAATCCAAAGGAACACACAGAAACCTTGATGTTCCAAGAACTGTGGATACCAATTGAAAACGTACATGAGATGCTCTCAGCTTATGAGTCATATCGAAGTTCTCACAAGATTCCAGCCCTCTGGTTTGGAATGCTTGGTACTCCTGAAGCTATGAGACTTGAGCTAATGACTATGATTGATGCAGAACAGTATCTCAAGTTTATTGCCAGTAAAGGAATCTTGCATAAAATGATGAAGAAGGCTATCAAGAACGGTGGTGTGCCATATACAATCGGACTTCAGAATTCAATATATATGACACGAGCATATCCCGATCGGTTAGTCCAAATGCAAGCCGCAAAAGAGAAGTGGGATCCTGACGGAATAATGAATCCAGACAGAGTAGTTAGCTGTTTGACTTCATACAGGAGAATAGATGTATTGTTCATCTTGGCTACAGCGTTCAGACGGCTGTCAAGATATGTGGGGAAGTGAGGTGTTACTATGAATATCGATAATCTATCAGAAGTACTAAAGCACTGTGGGTCATGTAATTACTGCCGAGACACTTGTCCGATGTATATAGAGCTGCAATCTGAGCTTGATAGTCCCGGAGGTAAACTCCGAGCTCTCAGGGCTTATGCTACAAAGATGAGGAATCCACCTGTTGAACTTCTGCAGAGACTTTACTGTGCAGACTGTCGAAGATGTGAGGCTATCTGTCCAGCAGGTGTTCCAGTCACGGATATCTGGCACGATGCCAAAAAACAGCTATTGAAGACAGGAGCTCCAATGTCAGAAGCACTTCAGAAGGTTCTTGATTGGATCGAACAGGAAGGTACTCCTTTCGTTGGTTATGAGCAAGATGATCGAACAGTATGGGCTGAAGATCTTGAGCTTCCCCCAGAGTCAAACACTGCTATCTTTTCAGGATGCATGGGATCATTTTGGTACCCCGATCAGCCCGAAACTGTAGTTGATATGTTACATAAACTGAAAGTGAACGCGGGATATGTTCCAAGTGAAGTTTGTTGTGGATTATTCAACTACTGGGCGGGCGATGACAAAGGATTCGAAGAAGTAGTGAAGAAGAACTATGCGATGTTCAAGAAAGCTGGTGTGGATCACATTGTAACTGGATGCGGAGGGTGTTATGGAACCCTTGCTGAGCACTATCCGCATATCATTCCAGATTTCGACATCACAATACTTCATACAGTTGAAGTCTTAGCAGATATGGTTCGGAATGGAGTACTAACATTTGATGGATTGGAGGGATCCTACACATTTCATGACAGTTGTCATCTTGGAAGAGCGCTTGGAATTTATGAAGCTCCTCGTGAGATTATCCGGGCGGTTCCAGGGTTAGAGTTTGTAGAAATGAAGAATAACCGTGACAAAAGCAATTGTTGCGGTGGATTCCTTACTGTACTTGATCCAAATCTGTCAGAGTCTGTAGGTAGAAGAAGAGTAGCTGAAGCAGAGGAACTTGGTGTGGATGGCATAATCACAACATGTGTTTCATGCTACAAGAATCTAAGTTACAATGCACGAGATACGAATCTAGAAGTAATTCAACTCGATGAATTGATTCTAGACAAGGCTCGAGCCTCACAAGTGGAGGAGTAGTAAGAATTAACTAGGATAAATGGAGATGTCAACTATGAGCAAAGAAAAAGGCACGAGAGTTGTAATCGTCGGCGGTGGAATCTCAGGATTCAGCTGCGCACTTGAATTAAAAGGACTAAAAGCACGATGTACGATTCTAGAGAAGGAAAAGACAGTTGGTGGTCGAGCTAGGTCCTATACTGAATCAGGATATGTGTTTGACCAAGGTTTGCACTTCTTCGTTGGTGGTTTCAAATCACTAATTCCAATCCTTGAACGAAGTGGAGTGAGAATGACAACTGTTGGCGAAGGCGCAGTCTGGCTAAAGGATGGAGAGAGACACATCATCCGAAAATCAGCTGTTGAGTTGGCGAAGTTTGGTTTGTTACCTGCAACAGATCGAGCAAGACTCGGACTACTCGTTCAAGAAAACATTGGTCGGAAAGAAGAGGAGTTCAGAGAATTAGATAATATGACATTCTCAGAATATGCAAACGACAAGAAGATTCCCGAAACGATTCAGAATGAGTTCTATGATCCACTAATACGAACAGTGACATTCATGGACCCCTCTGAAGTTTCGGCAGGCCAATATCTCTACTCTGAACACCTAAGGTTTGCATATGAGGATGGATTCAGTGCGATGTATCCTGAGCGTGGAGGATTAGGCAGTGTTGCCTACACGTTGATGCTTCAAGCTCGCAATTTTGGTGTTGAACCTCAAGTCAATTGTGCAGTTGACCAAGTTATAATCGAAAATGGTAAGGTTGTAGGTGTAGACTATACACAGAATGGGGAAACAAAGCATCTTGATACAGATGCCGTTGTATTGACAATTCCCATAGATCTAATCTACAACTTTGTCAAGAAAAGTGACTTGCCAAACGAGTTCAATCAAAAGATTTCCAAATTCGAATATGCTCCTTCCACTGTTGCATACTTTGGTCTGAAGTCTCGAGTACTTGATTTCAATGTTGGCGCATTCGTACCTGGCAGAAAGATCAATATCGTAGCTGAAGCCAAGAGAGTATCGGGAGTACTCGCACCCATTGGAGAATCACTCCTTACTGTGACTGGAATAGATAAGGAACTTCTCAAGATGAGCGATGAAGATGCAACTCAAGCTATCCTTGATGAGCTAGAGATTCTTGTTCCTGGAGTAAGTGAGAAGGTCACGTGGAAGAAGAGTTGGAAAATCTGGAAATCTGTTCTCAAACAGCCACCAGGAATTATGGGTGACAGATTGACATCCAATCGAACCGGTGTTGAAGGTCTCTATGTAGCAGGAGCTTATGCAAATTGCGGCATGTACTATGCCTCCATGGAAGCGGCTTCAAGATCAGGAATTGCCTGTGCTGGTGAAATGATTAAGGATCTCAAATAGCCTAGTAGTAAGACACAATTGCCAAGGGCAATGACCCTTGGCATAACTATATACTCAGTGCGAGATAATCAAAAATAGGCATCTCAATACGGTGACCTTCGTCATGACCAAAACAGACTTCCTAGAAAAGTATGGACAAGAGGATGAACCGTATGTATGTGCTTCATGCGGAAATTGCACTCTGGTGTGTCCAGTTTTCAGAGATCTAAAATGGGAGTCTTATGGTCCAAGAGGTAAATTACACATTGTTAAATCGATCATCGAAGGTGAAGGAAAATTCGGTGAAGACTTTGCTCATAGAATTTTCCTCTGCAACTTATGTGAACATTGCACATTTGTCTGCACAACTGGAATCCGTCTTGATAGATTTTGGGAGGTTATCCGTGCAGAGGTTAGGCAACGAGGTTTGATGCCTAGGCCAGCTCAATTTGTATTAGATTCTGTAAAGTCTAGAGGAGACATAATGTGGATGGGTTCTTCTGATAGACTTCTTTGGATGGAAGAAATAGAGGATATAATTAAGGATAGAATTCTAAAACCAGCCAAAGTTGCATATTTTCTTGGATGTAATGTCGCTCTCAAATCTCAACTACATGATGTAGCCAAATCAATGATCAAAATCTTGGAATATGCAGAAGTCGATTACACTCTGCTAGCTGATAAGGAAGTGTGCTGTGGAGCTCCTCTTGGATGGGCAGGAAACTTCGAAGGTATTAATGAAATGGCCAAGAAAAACTTAGAGTTGATGAAAAGTCTTGGTGTTGAAACAGTAGTATTCAGTTGTCCTTCATGTATTCAGACATGGAAAGAATATAGTACATTTTTCCAGGAAGAATCTAGTATTGAGTTATTGTCTGCATCCCAATTCATTAAGAAACTCATTCGTGAGAAACGACTAAAGTTTGAAGAACAGCCAATGGTCACTGTCACATTTCATGATCCATGTATCTCTGCCAGAGTACTGAACTGTATTGAAGAACCACGTGAAATCATAGATGATATTCCAGGAGTCTATAATGTTGAAATGACTCCATCCAAAGAGCACACACGGTGTTGTGGGTCACACGGACTACTAGATGTTGTCGATCCAGTCCTCTCATCCAGAATCGCAGAGATGCGTCTGAGAGATGTAACTGTCACTCCAGCTACACGAGTCGTTACTGAATGTCCAAGGTGTATTCTTGGGTTTGACTTAGCTAAATTCACAACAGGATATGAGATGAAAATACAAGACATCACGCAACTTGTTGCAGAGTCTTTGTTACCAAAAGAGGGAGGCGACAAAGACCAATGAAAATCAATGAGATTCGGATACAAGATATTGTCGGAGCGGACAATGTGTCAATTACTCATGAAACGTGCATGATGTACTCTAAAGATGTAACAAGTCTACCCGACCTTGCATATCAAATTGTAAGCCCTAAATTTGATGTTATCACGCAACCAGTTGATGTACCATCTCTTCAGAACTTAGTTGAGTACGCAATTGAAAGCAAAATTCCACTAGTACCAAGAGGGAATGGAACATCTGGATGGGGCGGAGCAATTCCAACCCGCGCAGGAATCTGTGTGGATCTCTCCGAATTGAATCGAATATTATACTTCAATGAGTTTGAATCCGCAGTGACAGTTGAATCAGGAATAACTTGGAGAGACCTACTATCTTTCCTGGAACGCCTTGGTTTCACATTACCAGTTTATCCATCAAGTGCTATAGCTGCAACCGTTGGGGGTTTTGTTGCAAGTGGGGGTTTAGGAATTGGTTCAACTCGGCATGGAGATATTTTGAAGCAAGTCATTGGGATTGAAGCAGTTCTACCAAATGGAAAGCTAGTGAGGTTAGGAAAGCTCTTGCTTAATCCACAAGACGATACATTACTAGAAAACAGTGAGGAAGGAACAGCTTGGTTGAGTCAAATCCTATCAGAATCTGGTCTTGGGACACCGGAACAGGAATCAAAGCTAATTACTGGAACATACGGAACATTGGGAATCATCACGAAGATTACATTAAAGACAATACCAAATCTCCAACTCATTCCTTTTGCCTGTTCATTCGATACTATAGAGGATTTAGTTAACATCGCGAACAGAATCCGTTTAGACGTGCAACCGTATTTTTTGAGATTTCTTTCAGATAATTACACGTCAAAATTAAGATCGCTGAAAGACCAGGAACTTGAATATGGTAAATTCATTCTAACCGGTGCGCTTCTAGATACAATCTACCAAAATGAAGACAACATTGAGGTTATCAAAACTCTCACTCAGGAAGGTAACGGAATACTATTGGATGACAGTCGAGCTTGGTTTTATTGGTCTGAGCGTCTGTATCCATTAAGGATTAAACGCCATGGACCAAGCCTAGTCCCTGCTGAAATGCTTGCTCCTTTAGATATGCTACCTGAAATTCTAGAAAAGACAAAGGATGAACTCAGAAAATCAAAAGTAGCAATTGAGGGTACCCTCAACAACGATGGTAATACATCATTCATGGTCTGGATACTGGATGATGAAAGAAGGAAGTTTTCATTCACAATTGGATGGCATCGATCCTTCCAGATAGCATCGCTGGCTGAGAAGTTTGGAGGGTTGCCATATGCTGTTGGACTTTGGAATGGACGTCATGCTAGAAGGTACTATGGAAACCAATCATTTGAGGAACTCAAGATAATGAAGAGTAAATTAGATCCTCATAATCTCATGAACCCTGTCAAAGTATTTGGAGGTAGAGTGACTCCTGGTCGTGCCTCTTTACTTGCTGGATTTCTTCTAGGATTCTTTGCTGCACTCGTCATTCTATCTTTTGGTCCTAGTATTCTCGGTCTCACCTGGTTAAATCAGTTGCTAAATTCAAATTCCATCCCAATTATTGGAATTCCTAATTTCATGTTTTTATCCGTGTTTGGAGGGCTTCTGGGAATTCTCATAATAAGACTAATGACACTTAATCAAGCTCTTGCTCTTGGTATCCCTTTGTTACGCTTCCTTAGTAAGATACTAAGAAAATGAACCTCCCGATATCTAAAATTAGCATTTTTGCAACCAAACATTGAAGTAATTGTAGGATAGTTTCATACAACTAGGTTGCATATTGACGGTTTTCGTTCATATACAAATGAACATAGGTTAACCAATATGCTAAAATACGAGACCTATGTTCCAAAACGAAACTGAGCAATGACGTTTACTACATTGGAACATACATCTTGTAACGTAATCTAGGTGACAACGATATGAAACGTAAACAATCCATGAAGCTTTTCATTGTTATGATGGGCTTCCTAATTCTAAGTCTCGCGGCTGCAGGATCAATAACGGCATTTCCTAGTCAAGCGAATGAATGCGGTAGTTCAGGATGTCACGACACTGCAGGAGTATTAACATTGGCTTCAAATTCTACGTCTGTGAGCGCAACCTCCGGAACTCCTTTTACATTGCAGATTGATGCAGGAAACGGAGCACAGTGGGTTTCTATCAAACCAGGTTGGGCAGACAACTCCAATTTCACAGTTTCTGATAGTCATGTAGAAGATGATTCCGCAGATGATACAAATGGTGCTTCAGGCGAAATCACAGTCATCGTGACTTTTACACCATTGTCACCAGGAAATTTGACGATTCGGGTCTGGACTGCGGCAGGAAGCGATTTGGCTTCATCCATCGATATCGATGTTGAAGTGACTGGCCAGACTATAACAACAGTCACTCCACCTCCTGACCCTAGCGAACAACTCTATGAAATTTGGACTAT
>JBHLRQ010000024.1:14074-36901 GCA_048882385.1 Candidatus Thorarchaeota archaeon
CGAAGGGCTTGATATTGAGCCAACAGTATGCGCGAGGTGTGGTTTCTGCACCTTTGTGTGTCCAGCATATCTGGATACCTTATGGGATTCTCAGTCACCTAGAGGAAAATTGTTCCAATTGAGGTCACTCATCAAAGAGAACAAGCCAATCCCAAAGGATTTTGCAGAAAGAATCTTCTACTGCACATTATGCGGTGCTTGTCAAGAAATTTGTCAAACAAACATACCTCTTCTAAGATTTTGGCAACTCACAAGACAAGAGATTGGAGAACTCAATCAATGGCCCGAGATTGTGAACTACATTGATGATTCTCTTCAACAATCGCAGAATATTATGGAAATGGACCAGGCTGACAGAACGCTATGGACAGACATGGTAGATGATCTTGTTGAAGACAAAATTGGCATAGAGGCAGAGGTTGCTTATTTTGCAGGATGCAACATCTCATTCAAAGGAACTCTTGCACATATGGGTGAAAACACAATCAAGATTATGGATGCAGCTGGAGTTGATTTCACTATTCTTGGTGATGACGAATTCTGTTGTGGAAACCCATACTTTGTAGCAGGCGGCTTTGAAAAAGGAAAAGAACTTGCTATGCACAATCTAAGATCTCTCAAGAATCTTGGCGTTAAGACTGTTGTATTCAATTGCCCAGGATGTCATCGGGCATTCGCAGAAGAATACCCGCACCTTCTAGGAAAGGAAGCTGTTGAAGGACTTGAATTCCTTCCATTTTCAGAGTTTGTTCTTAGACTACTAAAAGAAGGCAAAATCAAATTCAACAAGGAATACTCTGAAGAGGTAGTATGGCATGACCCATGCGAACTCGGAAGACATCAGAATATCTACAATCCAGCACGTGAGGTTCTGAATTCTATTCCAGGTCTCAAATTAAAAGAGATGAAACACAATCGAAACAAAGCTAGATGCTGCGGAGGTGGAGGGCTGCTAAAAGGAACATATCCTGTTGCATCAGTCAGAGTTTCAGCTAGACGAATTGAGGAAGCAGAAAAGACTGGGGCTTCCATTCTATCTAGTGAGTGTCCCTCGTGTACCATGTCCCTGAATGATGGTATCGAGAACCGTGAATCAAAAATCAAATTCAAAGACCTGTCCCAAATTGTAGCGGAGGCGTTGGGTCTATAGGTGGTTATAGATATGATTAGAAACAAACATCTACAAAATCTGGCTGACATAGTGGGTGAGGACTACTTCTCTTCCGAAGCATATATGATTAAACTCTACTCACATGATATCGCGGCTTTGCCAGGGATAGTCAATGATGTTCTAAATCCAAATGCCGATGCTGTAGCTCAACCAACGACTTCTGAAATCGTTTCAAATCTCTTGAAATACTGTAAACAGAATCAAATTCCAGTAGTTCCAAGAGGACATGGAACTAGCGGCTATGGAGGTGCACTACCTACCCGCGGAGGACTTGTCCTTGAAATGACTAGAATGAATAAGATATACAACATCGATAAACAAAACATGACTGTCGAGGTGGGCTCAGGTATTATCTGGGGAAAGCTGATAGAAGAACTTGAAGATGAAGGTCTGACTGTAGCTGCTTATCCCTCGAGTGCACCATCCAGTACTGTTGGCGGATGGGTAGCGGCTGGTGGAAGCGGTATTGGAAGTACAAAATATGGGGGTATTGCAGAACAAGTAGTAGACCTTGAAGTTGTTCTTCCGGATGGAGAAATAATCAGATCAAAAGATACTTCTGAGGAATTCTTGAAACCTAAAACAGGAAGTCGAGTTTTCAAAGGGAGTGACAGCTTCTACGCTGACGTGAGCGAAAGTATTCCTTATTCTTCAGAATCAACACAGTTATTTGTGGATAGTAATGGAACACTCGGAGTCATAACGAAAGTTGTCTTGAAAATCATACCACTGAGACATATTCGACCTACGACCTCATCTTTTCGAAGTCAAAATCTAATGGTAGCAGCTCTTCAAGATATTCTGGAAGCGACAAGACCATTCTATTTGCATTTCATCACGGATAGGTTTACGCAGATGCTCAAAGAGGTTGATCAAGCCCCACCAACTGGTGGAGAATTCATAATCTCTTGTGCATTTGAAGGAACAGATGATGAAATAGAAGCTGAAATTGAGAAGCTCAAACATATTGTAAGTAGACATAGTGGTGCGCTCGAATCGAGGGAGGTTGCTGAGCACGAATGGGCAGAACGGTTTTACCCCATGAGGATTAAACGTCTGGGTCCCAGTCTAGCACCTTCGGAAGTTTATGTCCCGTTGGAAAATTTGGACGGCTATCTGAATCATATGAATAAGCATTTCAAAAGTGAAGACTTCGCACTTGAGGGAGCCATCACAGATCGCGGAGAAGTTGCAGTACTTACATGGTTCCCTGACGATGAACGACGTCGGATTTCATTCCTGATGGGATGGTATCGCTCTCTTGATGTCATTAACATCGGTCTGAAACATGGAGGTAGAGCATATTCTATTGGTATGTGGAACGCTGCCCATTCAAGAAGTTTCTATGGGAAAGAGAATTACACGAAGATGTCAACTCTGAAACAGAAGACCGATAAGAAAGGATATCTAAACTCTCACAAAGTCTTTCCTGGACCCTTGGTGCTTAGCACGCGTATGAATTTACTTATCATGTTCGTTGCAGCGATAGTGGCACCCATCGTGATTTGGGTAGCTAGACTTTTGGTACCTTCTATATTCCTTGCGTATGTGCCGTGGATAATAGTAAACGACATTCCTAGTTTCCTAATCTGGGCAACCGTAGGGTTACTTGTAGGTTTCATTGTAACAGAATTTGCTAATCTAATACCAATAACAGTAGTGCTTTCTATAGGCACTCCATTCCTGAGATTGGGTAGGAGGATTTTCCACTAAAAAAGGAGGAGTGAACTATATTGGTGGTGACAGAAGTCTGAACGTGATGGAGAAATCAAAGAATTTCTCAATTTGTGGGGCAACAGAGGACCATTCAGTAATATTTCATTCCGTTTCATATTACATGAACATGGAGATTCTTGATTTGATTTCTGGAGAGAAAACATGGCTCAATAAAACTGGAGGCGTCTAATTGACAACAAATTTACTAATTAATCAGTTTCAAGCAATGCAAATCGATAACTTTCACATGACCATTTGGCTGGGGCTCCCAGCTCTGATTCTCTTGTACATTGGAACTGCGTTGTATTATATTTCGCAGGAGAAGTATACGTTTATACATGGTCTGTGTGCGGGTCTTGCACTTTTACTGACAACAATCAATATTGTAGCAATTCTACCCCTAACAGATACGGTTCTAAGGACGGGTGGAGCTGACTTATTTCATTTGATTCATATTGGTTTGGGAATCATAGGATATCTTGCAGGGATTGGAGCCTTTCTTACTGGAATATCAGGTATTCGAACTCATATTCCAGGACTTACTGCAGCTACTTGTTGGACTATTGTGTTTGTAATGGGCTATATCCAGTTTATTGCATAGGAGAGAGAAGAGAGATGACTACGACAGAAGAAATCAAAGAGTTGGCTGATGTTTCTTGGATAAGTGATCTCACTGCAGAGAGACTGTCAGCAAGCGGAGATACGACAGGGATTCCTTACTATCACTATAGGTGGAAAAAGAAATGGTTGGCTGATTATGTCGCATGGCCTGAAACAAGTAATCAAGTTGCATCTATCATGAATTTAGCTACTAAGAAGAAAATCCCAGTTATTCCTAGAGGTGGAGGAACCTGTTATTATGGATCTGCAAGTCCAACAAGAGGCGGTATTGTTCTGGACACTAAAAGAATGGACCGAATAGTAGAGGTCAACAAGGAGGAGAAATGGGTCCATGTTCAAGCTGGAGCGGTCTGGGAGGTTTTGAATAACGAGTTAGCCAAGGAAGGATTCGTACTTCCTGTCGCACCACAGAGCGCAGTAGCATCTACACTTGCAGGGTGGCTTGCAATTGGTGGAAGGGCTGGAATTGGAACACCCAAGTTTGGCTCTATGATAGATAATGTTCTTGAGATGGAAGTTGTAAGACCAAATGGAAGTATAGAAACAGTCACAGGAGAGGACATGTTATCATTCTATGGGACATCAGGAATAGCAGGGACTGTAAGTTCTATGAAAATGAGAATAATCCCTATTCCTGAGATTATTGATGGAAGGATGTTTGCTTATCAGGAACTTGAGAAGGCAATTGATGCGGTGATTAGACTTAGCAAGACCAAAGTTCAACCAATCTATCTCCGCCTCACAGATCTTGAATATGAATGGCGCATTCAGGGGGGTTTACCCCCTAAGACGAAAGGTCTGTTCTTCGTGACTGTAACATACGGTGGGTCATCTGAGGAAGTCGAAGAGTCACTTAAGATTGCTCGAGGAATATTCGAAATTGCTGGAGGTTTGGAGATGCCTCACAGCTATTATCAAAGAAATTGGGATGACAGATACATCGTTGAAATGAAACTCAAACTTGAGGTACCAACTCTATCTATGCAGAATTTTTGGGTGCCATTAGATCATGTTGAGCCTATCGTGAGAAAAATGTACAAGATAGCACACAACTATCGAATTAACTCCTGTTTCTATCTGGTGCTTGGAGGAAATGCGAAGGCTCGACTTTGTGTGTTTGCGCCTTCAGATCACAGACATTGGATGCACTTCATGTCAGGCAAAGCAATGTTGCATAGGTTGGTCAAAACTATGTATCGACTGGGTGATAAACTCTATACACTCGGCCTTCAAAATACAGTCTATGTAAAGAAGTTTCAACCTGAGGATTACAAACGATACAAACAGCTTCGGCAAGATTGGGATCCGAAGGGGATTATGAATCCAGACAAATTGACACATTGCAATATGTCATACACTAGGATGAACCTGATGTTTACTATGAACGGATATTTCAGACGATTGCAATCTATCCTTAGACGAGCGAAGAATATCTTAGAAATTCCAGTTGCATATCAGGAGGGACCTATCTAATGAGGAGATTTTTCACACCTGAACTTGATGTTGATCCAGATCAGATTGTCTTGTGCAGTAATTGTTCAACATGTAGATGGACATGTACAAGCTATGAGGAATTCCAATCAGAAGCAATGTTTGCAGGAGGCAGACTTCGTCTCCTACGATCCTATGTTGAGAAGAACCTGCCTGTGGATGAGGGATTCGTCAGAGCTGTGTATGCATGCAGCACATGTGAACAGTGTGTTGAGAGATGTCCAATCAAAGTACCATATGTTAGAATAATTGAAAATGTGAGGAAGAAACTAGTACAATTGGGCAAGGGACCCTATGGAAAATTGCATGTGATGGGAGACCTGGCATTCAAGCACAACAATGTCTTCGGTGAAAAACCGCAGGAAAGGGCTAGCTGGGTCAAACCAGATACGAGGATCTCTGAGGATTCTAATTGGGCATACTTTGTGGGATGTACCGCGTCCTACAAAAGACCAGAGATAGCAGATGCGACCTTGCGAATGCTCAACTACTTCGATATAGAACCTCAGATTCTGGGAGCTGATGAGGTCTGTTGTACAAGTCCACTGATAAGAACAGGACAGGTTGTCAGACCAATCTATGAAGAATCAGAGGATGGAGAAAAAGATCTACTTGGAAATTTAGAGGTAGAGAAGTTCATTCTCCATAATGTGGAACAGATGAAAAAACGAGGTATTGAACATGTAATATTCTCATGCTCGGGATGCTACCGAACGACAACTCTCGATTGGCCACAATACTATCGAGAAAGACATGGAATTCTACCTTTTTCGACTCAACATCTAACACAGTTTCTTGCACTTAAGCTAAAGAAGGGAGAGCTGAAGTGGAAAGGAAGCTATCCAGAAACCGTGACATATCATGACCCTTGTCACTTGGGACGTCACGTTGGAATATTCGAAGCACCAAGACAAGTCATTAAGAGTATTCCTGGAATCAACTTTGTCGAGATGGAAAGAAATCGGCAGAACTCTGTATGTTGTGGAGCTGGAGGTGGATTCAAAGCTGGATTTGGAGAAAATTCAGTAAACGTAGCGGCGAGAAGATTGCAGCAAGCCCTTGACACTGGTGCTACAAGCATCATTTCCTCTTGCGTATTCTGCAAACTGAATTTCTTAGATGCTGTCAAGAAAAAGGATATCGATATCAAGGTGCTCAACATCGAAGACCTTTTCATCAGTCTTATGGAACTTGATTAGTATTCAGAAGAAGTAATGTGAAAATGGATGCCAGTTGTTACTGTGCATCCATCACATTAAATAGGGGAACCAAGAGGGTTCGAGAAGCCAGTGGGTGAACTGTTAGTGACAAA
Source organism: Candidatus Thorarchaeota archaeon (assembly GCA_048882385.1). Taxonomy (GTDB): domain Archaea; phylum Asgardarchaeota; class Thorarchaeia; order Thorarchaeales; family Thorarchaeaceae; genus SMTZ1-45. The sequence continues at coordinate 20,386 of JBHLRQ010000024.1, forward strand.
AGCAGTTGAAGCAAATGAGCTAACTCGACGATATGGATATCGTGTCGCTCTTAGAAAAGTTTCACTTGAGTATACAGTTGGTGGAATCCATGGACTTTTTGGTGCTAACGGAGCTGGAAAGACAACTCTGATGAGGGTCATTTCCACTCTCTTGCGCCCTCATGGTGGATCCATCTCTGTCCTAGGTTTTGACCCACAAGAGGATCCAGAAGAAGTGAAAAAACGGTTTGGATTAGTTGGAGACAAACTGCTTCTCTATGAGGAACTTACTGGAATTGAGAATCTTCAGTTCTATGCCAAGCTATATGATTTGTCATCAGATTTCTTTGAAACCCAGGTGGAGGTGTTAGCCCCACGTTTTGCAATAAAATCCTGGCTGGAAGAACCAGTGAAGAATCTATCAACAGGACTTAAGAAAAGAATAGATATCGTGAGAAGTCTAATTCACAATCCTGAACTACTTCTTCTTGATGAACCATTCAGCGGATTGGACAAAGACACAACTGAGGACTTTTGGGAGTATCTTCAGGAGTATCGAAAATTGAGAACGACAATCGTGACAACGCATAATCTATCATTTGGTGCTGAATTGTGCGATGATTTTGTCACGCTCAGAAAGGGTATAGTTGTTAGTCAAGGACCAATTTCTGAGTTTGATCAGACACTCTGAGGTGGCATGATGACATCAGGTTTCGGTGCAGCTCTGGCAATAGCAAAGAAAGACATTCTTACGCAATTTCGAAAGAAGTTCGAAGCATTTTCTATGTTCTTGTTTGCATTGATTGCAGTCCTAGCTTTCTCCTTTGCTTTGGTTTCAGATGAAGGTATTCCACAAGATGTTGGGAGTGCAATGTTGTGGGTGATCATATTCTTTACAGGTATGTTTGGATTTGCACCAATTTTCCTATCAGAATCAGAAACAGGAACATTACGAGGTCTCGCAACAGCACCTATTCCAGCCTGGTCTGTTTACTTGGGAAAAGTGTTCTATGGTTTCGTCTTGATGGGGATCGTGGAAATAGCGCTGGTACCAATAATCACAGTGCTATTCGGATTCTCATTTCAAAATGATATTCCACTTACAATAGCCACTCTTTTTGTTGGCACATTAGACCTAGCGGCAGTCGGATCTATGGCATCCGCACTCACCATGCCATCAGAATCAAAAGCAACAGTCTTCCCGCTTGTGTATTTTCCCACAGCAATTTCAGGGCTAATGTTGTTGATTGAAATTACAAAAATAATCGTGATTGGTCCAGGTCTGATTCCAGTTTTGTCAATCTTTGGAATTCTCATCGCCCATCTTATAGCTATGTTGACACTATCTGCATCTGTGTTCCACTTTGCGCTTTCGCCATGAAGCTATTGTTAATACAAAACCTTCATATTGTAAATAGTGAAGTGCCGCGGCAATTCGAGTTGAAAAGCCTTGAGCAATAGAAGATTGATAATCCTCGGAGTTACAGCAGCGATATCACTCCTCTATGTTTACATGACATGGATATTCGCTCCACCAGATATTCTACTTGGAGAGAATGTTCGCATCTTCTTTCAACATGTAGCCCCTGCTCTTGTAGCATACGGACTTTTTGGTGGAACATTGCTTTGCGGAGTGATGTATCTCTGGAAAGGAGATATGAAATATGACCTGCTTGGGGCTGTATCAATCAAGCTCGGTTTGTTGTTCACAACCATAACCCTATTGAGTGGCATGATGTGGGCTGATGCAGCTTGGAATTCGCCTTGGAATTGGGATCCTAGAGAAACAACGACATTAATTCTATGGGTAGCTTATGCTTGTATTCTTGCATATCGTGCCTCTGTTAGTGACAGAGAATCGAGAGCACAGTTTGGTTCTATCTTTGGAATAGTTGCTTTCCCCATGGTGCTTCTAAGTTACCTATCAATTCGAATCTGGGAAACCCTTCATCCAATTGTCATTGAAACTACAGGTCTTCAAATGGAAGTTGAACACATGATGACTCTGTTAGTTGCAATGATTGCAGTCACCATGATTGCATTGATTTTGGTTGATCTATCATACAAAGTTGATTCAGCACATGAGAAGTTGATGAGAATAAGAATCGAAAGGAGTTAATGTAATGCAGCAAGTCGAACTATTTGTTGTAGCCGTGATTTTCTGGGGTGGTATCTTCGCGTTCTTAGCATATCTTTTATTGAGAATGAGGGGAATTGAAAAACAACTCAAGATTGTAGAATCTCAGATTGATGGAGAGCAATAGAAATGAAAAAGAGAACCAGAATGGCACTAGTTGCAGTTGTCTTAGTCGCCACTATTGGTTTTGTTGCCTACGGTATGCTCAACCTGTTTGTAGACCCCTATCTCAGTGTTGATAATGTTGTTGAGGATCCTGAAGCGTATATGGGTCGAACCATCCAAGTCAAGGGTGCTCTTCAACCAGGATCTCTAACCATATCTGCAGAAAATGTGACACTGGTCATTGAGGGTGACAACTACACCATCACGGTTTTGGTTGTTGGCGAAGTCCCAGATATGATCGATGGTCAAGACATCGTTGCTATTGGGACATTAGAACCAGCTGGTTACATTCGAGCAACTGAGATTTTGACATCGTGTCCAAGTAGGTACGAAGCAACTACAACCTCGTGATATTACTTCCACTCATCACCAAATCGTACTTTTTGACCGTTAGGTCTCTTTTCATGGGCCCAAGGTACTGGATTTCGTACAAGAATAGAAGCTAGTGTTGCTACACGTGTACCTATTTGGGTGGCCATGTCGATAGCTTCCGTATCAGCTCGAATATCACCTGCATTTAGAGCAAAGCCAACAGGCCAGCTCACACTACCAGGTACGATCATTTCCTTGACTAACATAAAGAACTGAATATGTGTTAATGCAAGATCGGTACCGGATCTTCTTCCAACAACAATTCCAGCTCCAACCTTTCCTTCAAGATGCAAGAATCTTCCAGTTCGATCCAATAGGTTCTTCATGGGTGTAGCAAGGGATGCATAATGATCAGGAGATCCAAAAATAATTCCATCAGCAGCCTTCATTGTCTTTGCAATCTTGTTTAGGTCATCGTCTATCTTACACTTACCCAAACGAGAACATTCGGAACAGTGCTCGCAAGCGCCTATATTCAGATCTGCAAGTTCCAAAAATTCAGTCTTTGCACCAGCTAGCTCTGCAGCTTGTAATGCTGTATCAACTAGGATGGATGTGTTACTGCTTGTCCTTGGACTACCGCAGATACCCATTATACGCGTTCTCAAGTATTGCACCCAGTCACATCAAATTGACCCAAAGCAGCACTTGAATGTTACTTTCTAACTAGAGAATTCGAATAGTGTACGATTCGTAACTTTGAGCTTAAGTCCATATTCGAAATGTTACATTTTGAAAGAAAGAATGTCGGATTAAATACATGTTCAGAATGAAATTTGTTGGCATGAAGGTTTATCATTCAAATCAAAAATATAGCATTTTTCCGGTTTTCGGTGATAATATGGAAAATAGTTTGGATAACTTCCTTCATCCTTTTCACAACTAAATTCAGAGAATTATGATTTGACACAACCGATATTGTGAAGTTTAAATTATAGAATCAAGGTGGCGATGGCATTATTAGAGAGTCAGTTGATGAATAGAGAAGTAGGGAGTAAGAGTGAGTAAACAGACCCCGATGCAGAGGCAATACCTTCAGTTGAAACGCCAGTACCCTGATTGTATTCTCATGTATCAGCTTGGTGATTTCCATGAGATGTTCAATGAGGATGCTAAGATAGCCAGTAGGATCCTTGATATTGTTCTCACAGCACGTGGTGAAGGTGTTGATAGATGGCCAATGTGCGGTGTGCCTAATCATTCCGTCGACAGTTACATTGCCAAACTTCTACAGGCAGGTCATACGGTAGCAATTGCTAGGCAGGTCGAGGATGCTTCAAAAGCGAAGGGATTGGTCAAGCGAGATGTGGTTCGAGTTATCACCCCAGGAACAGTCTTGGAAAGTACAATGCTTGAGGATACCACCAATAACTACCTTGTTTCACTGGTTGCACATGAAGACAAGATAGGAATTTCTGCGGTTGATGTTTCAACTGGAGAGTTCTTAGCTGCAGAGTTTGAAGCAGGAATCGATAGTGAAACCACAATGAATGAGATCGTAAAGTTCTCACCCTCAGAAATTCTGCTTCCAGATTCGGTTTCAAAGTCGAAACTTAAAGTCAAGCTTGAGGAACTTGACATCAGAATTACTTTCCGCAACGACACGGATTACTCAGCTAGAACCGCTGAAGAACGGATTAAAGAGCAGTTTGGAGTTTCCACTCTCGATGGCTATGGTTTGACAGACAAACGAGTTGCCTTGGGTGCAGCTGGTTCGATTCTCGCATACCTGAGAGATGTCCATAAGTCAGGAACCATCACTGTTTCCGGGATTCGAACATACTCTATCGAAACTCACATGATTGTTGACCCAACAACTCAGCGAAACCTGGAATTAGTTAGGAATGCGAGAGACGGTAGTACTCGTGGAACACTTCTTTCTGTGCTTTCAAAGACAGTCACACCAATGGGAAAAAGGAAACTGAAGCAATGGATGTTGAGTCCACTTCAAGATATTGATGCGATAACTTCCAGACAGGATTCTATTGAGGAACTTGCAAGAGATGCTCTGAATAGAAAGGGAATATCAGATAGCTTGAGAGATCTTGGTGACCTTGAGAGGATAACCAGCAGAATTGTTTTTGGTAGTGCTAATGCACGAGACCTCCTTGCACTAAAGAATGCACTATCCAAGCTACCCAAGATAAAGAAGTCACTTGCAGAATGCAAGAGCGACCTGTTAAAGGAATCCAGTAAATCCATTGATCCCCTCTTGAAGTTGCATAAGATGCTCGAGAACGCCATTTTAGATGAACCTCCGGTTTCAATTCGTGATGGCGGAATGATAAAGAAAGGTTTCAACAAAGAACTGGATGAACTAAAGGAAACCATCGCTTCTGACAAGAAATGGATTGCATCTCTTCAGGAGTCTGAAAGAAGGAGAACAGGTATCAAGAATCTGAAGGTCGGTTACAACCGTGTCTTCGGATACTATATCGAAGTCACAAAATCAAGTCTCTCAATGGTCCCCAAAGAATATGATAGAAAACAGACTCTAGCAAATGCAGAGCGGTATATCACTCCAGAACTTAAGGAGAAAGAGTCAACAGTACTTGCAGGAGAGGAGAAGATCAATCAGGTCGAATACGAAATCTATGAAGAGTTACGCGATGAAGTCAGAGATGGAGCTGGAATACTTCGCCAAGACTCTGGGGCCATCGCAGTCGTTGATGTCTTGACATCTTTAGCAGATGTAGCAGTCACTAGAAGATATGCAAGACCAAAGCTGACAACTGGAACACGAATCAAGATCGTAGATGGTAGACACGCTTCTCTTGAAGTAATGCTTGGTCCAAATGAGTTTGTTCCTAATGGAATTGAGATTGGTGATGGTGGAACCACACTGATGATTGTCACTGGACCTAATATGGCTGGGAAAAGCACATACATGAGACAATGCGCACTTATCGTATTGTTAGCACAGATGGGATCATTCGTACCAGCTAAAAGCGCTGAGATAGGTCTCGTTGATAGGATTTTTACAAGGGTCGGAGCATTTGACGATCTTACTGCAAGACAAAGCACATTCATGGTCGAGATGATTGAAACTGCTAACATATTGAATAATGCCACTGAGAGCAGTCTCGTCATTCTAGACGAAATTGGCAGAGGAACCTCGACATTTGATGGGATGGCTCTCGCTTGGGCTGTGGCTGAGAAGATAGTGCAGATGAAGACACGCGCACTATTTGCAACACACTTCCATCAGTTGACCGACATGGCTACTCAGTATCATGGTGTGAAGAATGTACATACCTTAGCGAAAGAAACTGGTGATACAATTATTTTCCTCCATAAGGTCGTAGATGGCGGAACTGACAGGAGCTACGGTGTCCATGTAGCTGCTCTTGCTGGCGTTCCAGATGAGGTTGTCAAAAGAGCGAAGGAACTCCTTGTTCGGTTGGAGAAGGAAAATATCACAGCTGTCGATATGTCTGAACCAGGTTTTGACGACACTCATCAAGCAAGTCTTGAAGCACTGGTTATCGATGATCCGATTGTTGAAAGAATTAGAAACATGGACCTAGATAGGACGACACCCATAGATGCACTCACTGAGCTGAAGGAGATTCAAGACAAGATAAAACGCCGCGATTAGGGCATATCACTATGCCTTCCAGAAGACAACACCATTATCTGATTTTTCAGATACCAGAATTCCATTCTTCACACGACGTTGAAGGTTTGTATAGACAATCTTCGAACGACCGTCCGCACGAGGATCATCTTCAATCATTGATTCGACCACTTCCGCAAGGGTTCTTCTATTGGGTGAATTGAAATAACCTCTCTCGATAAGAGTTGAGAGAGCACTTGTAGGAGACCATGGTCTAGGACGCTCTGAGAACCTCTTTTTCAGCTGAAGGTAGACTTTGTTGCATCGTTCTTTCATTTCATTAAGTGATTCTCCAACAATGTCGATTTTATCAATGTCAGAAATCCCATACCCCTTCTCGGCAAAACTCTCGATTGTCTTATGTTTAGAAATTTTCAGACCCGCAAGTATTGCTCCAACTGTTTCGACTGCAACTGCATCGCGGCCAACTGCAATGATATCGGTAGGTAGACTGTCCATGTGGTAACAGAACCGACTTCCATCAAGTACTGACAAGTCGATACCTCCAATCACTTGATACAGTTGAGTGAGAAGATTGTAGAAAATCTCATTCTTGTGATATTGTGCCTTCTTTGGAGAGGGAGGTAATCCGAAGAGATTCTTCAAGATACTTCCCTTGTAGTAGCTTCTCAGAACATGAGTCGATATGAAAGCTCGAGGTTTTAGGACGACCCTGGATAATTCCAGGAAAATCTCTCGAATAGGATTTTCAATTCTCAATGTGAAGCTGTTTGTATCCTGCGAAAGATCAAATGGAACAACTCGATCCGTGAATAGTTCATTCCAGATCTGAAGACGATCCAGAGCTAGGCCTTGATAATTGTCAGACTCTGCTAAGTAAATCTTAGGGCTTGCATTGAATGCATTCACAATATCTCGAACAATACCAACAGTGGAATAATGCGGTGTATTGACTCCGAAGACCCCAACCTTAATGACAGCCTCTCTTTGGTCGTTATTCAAATCATCGATGCCACCAATCAGATCGATAGCTTCTCTTACCGGTGATTCACGATTCTTTCTTAGGTCTACAAGAGCCACAACAGTGTTCAACAGAGGTCCTCCAGATGTGTAATCAAACTGATGCGCAATGATGTTCGATGATAAGTGTGATTCTCAAGATTCACGAGTTACAAAGATGAACTTGTGTAGACAATAAAGGTTAATTCTGTAAATAATTTCAATATTCAATTGATTAAATATATATACAATCCCAGGCTATCTCATTGTCAGGTTGATTAGGAGGAAGCTGCATGGATCCAAATCCCAATTACGTAGCTCTTCTGGGTGAATATGATATACCAAAAACCAATCTAGAACCATATCTGAAAGTCATGAGAGAAAGTTCCAAAGCATTCTCAACTTGGTCAAAACAAGGACTCGTTAAGGACTTCCAATCCTGGACGGACAATACAGGTCACTTTGTGATATTCATCTTGTTTGAATCTATTGAAAAATTCGCAGAGATTTGGAACAAGGAAGAGTTTCACAAATTTACAAGTGAAAGCTCAATGTTTCTAGAAAATGTAAGACTTCGACTCATGCGACCTGCCTTTCTACCCGAATAGAAGCAGCACAACCTCACGGTATTATTCGAGAAGATTAAAAACAGACTATTGTTAGGTCAAAATGCAATGAAACCTCTTCTCACACCCTCTATCCTTGCGGCCAACTTTGCAAACCTTGAAGCTGACATCAAAGCTGCTGAGAAAGGTGGAGCAGACTATTTTCACTTAGACATAATGGATGGGCACTTTGTTCCAAACATTTCATTTGGACCTTGGGTAGCCAAGCTGATGAAGCAAATTACTGATATCCCTCTTGATGCACATTTGATGATAACAAATCCACGAGAATACATACCAAAGTTCATTGATGCTGGTGTGGAACTCATCTATCCGCACATTGAAGCATCATTCGATGTTTACAGGACTGTTCAGCTTATCATTGATCATGGCGCAAGAGCAGGTATCACCCTAAATCCTGCAACCTCTGTGCAAACTGTTGAAGGAGTCATCGATCTTATTGATTCAGTCCTCTTGATGAGTGTCTGTCCAGGATTCGGTGGACAGAAGTTCATCCCCTCCACAATCGAGAAGATAACTAATCTGCGACAACTCCTTGATGAACAAAAACCAGAAATCAGGATTGCTGTTGATGGAGGTGTGACATTGGAAAATGTCGGAGACCTTCGTAAAGCAGGTGCAGATTTCTTTATTGCAGGTTCAGCAGTCTTCAAAGCACCAGATATCGAGCAGCGTGTTCGTGATTTCAAAAAGGCAATGGAATGAACTACTAGACCCCACTTTTTAAATCGAGATTAAGAACTACAATCGTAAGTAGAGACCACGTTCTGGTCGAGACAGGAGAGAACTAGAGATGAAATTCTTTATAGACACCGCGAATGTAGATGCAATTCGCAAAGCTCACGAGAGGGGAATGGTTGATGGAGTCACAACGAACCCGTCGCTGGTTGCAAAGGAAGGTCGTGATTTCAGAACTGTTGTAGACGAGATTGCCTCATTCGTGGAGGGGCCGATAAGTCTTGAAGTTGTGAGTGAAGACGCAGAAGGAATGTTGAAAGAGGCTCACGAATTGAACGGATGGATTGACAATGCCGCGATCAAGATTCCTATGACATGGGAGGGGCTCAAAGCTGTCAAGGTCTGCGCAGATGAAGGCATCCAAACCAATGTCACACTTTGCTTTAGTCCAAATCAAGCTCTTCTCGCAGCAAAGGCTGGAGCTACATTTGTATCACCATTCATTGGCCGCTTGGACGATGTTGGCCAGGTTGGAATGGAAATCATAGAGTCGATTGTTCAGATTTATCAGAACTATGGATTTGAAACTGAAATCATCGTAGCGAGTATTCGTCATCCAATACATGTCTATGAAGCAGCATTATTGGGTGCGGATATTGCAACTATTCCACCAGCAGTTCTCGATAAGATGGTAACTCATCCTCTTACTGATGTTGGAATCAGAAAATTCCTAGAGGACTGGGAGAAGGTCAAGAAAGCGAAGAAGTAAATTCTTGAGTTGAAGTTGTAGTGGGGAACGGTGTCGTGGCGGCCGTTCCCTCTACAGAGAAAAGAAGGTGATAAATCAGGCAAACCTCTTTCTAGCATCCAACGGCGTTAGTGAATATAATCTATCTAACATTATTATTATCATATTATATATATGAGGGTATGTTGCATGAAATAAGATGAAAAGCATCTAACTACGATGCTCTCTATGACAAGAAAGATATGGTAGGTTGAAGCAAAGGTGGACTGTGTGTGCCCATGAAAATCGAAGCTGACTTAGTTGTCTTTAATGGAAATATCATCACAATGGACCCACAAAAACCAACTGCAACTGCACTTGCTGTCAAAAGCTTCAAAGTGCTTGCAATCGGTGAAGAGGAGGAAATAATCGATCTGGTTCCTGATGCCAAGAGAGTAATTGATCTTGGTGGAAAGACTGTTGTCCCTGGTTTCATAGATGCACATACTCATCTATCCAGTGCTGGTGTGAAATCAGCTCACGTTCAACTTGACAAAGTAGGTTCAGTAGGCGAGGCGATAAGGTTCCTTACTGATTCAGTTCCAAAATATCCTAAGGGCGAATGGATCTTAGGGTACAATTGGGATGAAAGTGAGTGGAAGAAAAAGAGATACATCACAGCCAAAGATTTAGACAATGTCAGCACGGACCACCCGATAATGGCAACGCGAGTCTGCGGCCATTTAGCTTCGGTGAATAGTGTTGGGCTAAAGAAGCTAGGAATTCCTCTTGACCAGAGAGGTGTTCAGAAAGATAGGTTAGGTAAACCAACAGGAGTATTGAAAGATATCGAAGAAGTCTGGGAAAAGGTCAAGCCGAGTCCTGAGAAAATTCGAGAAGGTGTAATAGCAGGAAACAAAATAGCCAACGAGAAAGGTATCACCACAGCTGTGGACAATGCATCAGCTGGGACAATCAGGTATATCAGAGAAATTGAAACCAAAAATCAACTATCCACTCGCATGATTGTAAACATTCCAGTAGAACAGATAGATCATATGATAGAAATTGGTCTGACCTCAGGAATGGGAAGCCCATTGGTCAGAGTTGGTGGCGTGAAAATCTTTACTGATGGATCAATTGGCGCAAAGACAGCGTGTGTTGCCAAAGGATATAATGACGATCCAAAGAATAAAGGAATGCTTCTTTTCCCGCAAAAAGACTATGCAGACATCGTGAAAAAAGCAGTGGAACACAACATTCAGACAGTGACTCATGCTATTGGAGACGAAGCAATAGAGATGGTCATCACAACATTTGAAGACCTCGATGACAAAAGGATGCTAAGGTTCCAGAGACACAGAATCGAACATGCAGAGATGATAAATGAATATCAGATTCGACGAGCAGTAGGTCTTGGTCTTATTCTTTCTATGCAACCCAATTTTGTTGGCAGATGGCAACAGGTTGGAGGACTTTATGACCAGAGGTTTGATGCTGAAAGAGTTAGAGGGATGAACATGTTTCGAGTAGCCCTCGACAACGGAGCTCGTCTATGCTTTGGATCAGACGGAATGCCTTACGGTCCACTATACGGTATCTGGTCAGCAGTCACTCATCATAACGAGAGAGTTCGACTCACTGTCGAAGAGGCTCTAAGATGTTATACGTTGGAGAGTGCATATTCTGTTTTTCAAGAGAATACCCTAGGCAGTCTTACGGTTGGAAAACGTGCGGACTTTGTTGTCCTTTCTGAGAATATTCTTGATGTCCCAGTAGACAAAATAATTGAAATAGACATTGAAATGACAGTCTTAGGCGGAATCGTAGAGTATTCAGCTTCACGTGCATGAGGTGTTACCTTGGGTAGAATCAAGGTTCTCAGTGAAGAGATTGTTTCACTGATATCAGCAGGAGAGGTAATCGAGAACCCATCTTCAATAGTCAAAGAACTAATTGAGAACTCACTTGATGCAAGAACAGATATGATTGATATTTCCATTGAGGGGGGAGGAATCGACAGGATCGTAGTTTCAGACAATGGGACAGGCATTTCACGCGACGATTGTGAGATCTGTCTTCAAAGATATTCAACAAGCAAGATTTCATCGAAGGAAGATATCGATGTGATATCCACCTATGGGTTCAGGGGAGAAGCCCTGGCAAGCATTGCTGCTATGGCTGATGTCAGAATAACAACTCAGGCAAAAGAAGAGGACGTTGGAACTCTTGTAGTTTCGAGAGTGGGTGAACCTCCAATCATTTCTGATTCATCGAGACCTATTGGAACAACGGTTGAAGTTAATGATATCTTCAAAAAGATACCAGCGAGACGAAAGCATCTATCAAGTCCAAAGGTCGAGGGGCAACGAATTCTGGAAGTAATAATGAAACATGCTGTAATCAGAACAGACGTGGGTTTCAGACTAGTAAGAGATGATAATGTTGTAATTGATTGTCCTCCAGATCAGAGCGCTATTGATAGAATAACCTACCTTTGGGGCAGTGACATCGCTAAAGGACTTGTGGAAATTTACTATTCAGAAGAGGGAGTATGGGTTCAAGGTTTTGTAGCAATGCCGCCAATATCTAGAGGGAATCGATCGCGCGAATACTTTGCTGTAGCTAGAAGACCCATTACTGACGAAAGGTTGAGTAATGCAGTTGAGTCAGCCTATTCGACATTACTCATGAAGGGGCAATACCCAGTTTGTGCCATTGATATTAGCTTGAATCTTGCAGATGTTGATGTGAATGTTCATCCAACTAAAAGAGAAGTTAGAATACTCGATATCGAAAAAGTAAGCTCTATCGTTACAAAGTCAGTTAGAGATGCTCTGGGTGTGGACAGACCTAAAGAAGAAAGCCAGACGTTGGAAGTATTTCTTGAGGAGGTCAAAGACGATAGGATTTCAGAAACGCAACCGGATCGAGAAGTGAAGCGAGCACAATCAGGACCTTTTCCTCTGATCGAACAAACACTCCTCAAACCAATCATCGATGTTGGTGATGATGAAGACTCAGTGAGTCTTCTAGGAGGAGTATTCAGGATAGTCGGACAAATTCATCAGCTCTACATTCTCCTTGAAAATGAGGACGGTCTCTTTATCATTGACCAACATGCTGCACATGAAAGAGTCCTGTATGAAGAATTGAGAAAAGAGGTCAATGAACACAGAGTTGCCATCCAAGAGTTGCTTCAACCATTTGTTCTAAGTCTTAGCTCTGTTGAAACAGAAAGGATTCTTGAGCTTGAAGATATACTTGATGACATTGGATTTACGATTTCGAAATTTGGTGCGAAAGATGTTTCAATTTCCACCGTACCAGAAATCTTTGGTAAGGTGACATCAGAATCAGAACTAATCTCACTTCTTGATCGAATTGCTACAATTGGCGTTTCAGAAGCACGTGATTCATTTGTTGATGAACTTGTGAAGCTTGTGGCTTGTCATTCAGCAGTTAGAGCGGGACAAATATTGAATGTGGAAGAAATTCGAAGTTTGATTGAGGATTTCTCAAAAACACATGGTATGTATACTTGTTGCCACGGAAGACCCTCAATGATTCAGATAAAGAAGGAAGATATTGACAAGGCTGTTGGAAGACTAGGTTTTGATGCTATTCAAAGATACAAGAGACGGCACCAAATTGAATGAAAAAAGTGAAAGATGGGAAGTTTCAATATAGAAACCTCCCAAAAATAATCATTTCTTCTTTGTTGATTTCTTCTTTGGTTTGCTCTTTGGAGTCGAAGACCCACTTCGTTGACGGGAAGCAACTACGCCAATTATGATGATACCACCTACTGCTGCACCTATTATTGCTAGTGTGGTTGCGTCCAATGGGAATTGGAATCCACCACCTCCAGATGGCATCATGAAAGTTATCTCGTTCTCCCAGAGTTCAATACTATCTGCATATGTTGAGTCATCCTCATCAGTTCCAAAGTTATCGATTACAAATGCATTAAAGAGAGTCTGTCTGTCACTGCTTACGACAATGGCTGCGCTTCCATCTTGGATGTTTCCAGTCGTACCCGCTAGTGCGGTATAACCAGATCGGACTGTTACTGCATCACCATCATCAGCGAAGGGACCATTAGATGTGTAGTTATACACTCCATGGTCATTTGGTTCGGAAAAGATAGGGTGAGACGCATCCCAGACATACATTGAAGGATTCCCTGATAGTGTAGATGAAAACTCCACACCTACCTTCGACCATAATGGATGTGTGGGATCATCATCCACAGCAAAGTATGTCATGATTAATTTTCCACCGTTATCGACGTATGCATAGAGCTCATCTAATATCGTTAGTTCCTGGAGATAATTGACTGCATTATAGATTAGGAGACTCCATTCCTTAGAGTCAAGGAAATCATCCAAATAGTCACGAGTGGTGAATAATTGATATGGAAGTCCAAGATCATTAAGGGCTAGGCATGGAGCATCTCTCCATCCTAGATAGTCTGTATGCACAAGAATCTCCGCATCGTTTGCAGTAAGCCAATTCAGGACATTGAGGGCAAAGCGTCTGTTATCTGTTAGTTGCAATTGACCATCATCGAAGATGTTCATATCTCCAACTAAAATAGCTCGACCTTGACCAAAATCTTGACTAGCTACAACTGGATTGCCTGATTCCAACCAAATTGTATCTGCAGATCCAATGACACTCAGATAGTTGCGATACGCTATGGATAAAGAAGTACAACCCTCTAGAGTTACGTGTGTTCCTGGAGTGCTTGTAGTATAGTCCAATACGTTGGTCGTTCCAAGACTCATGTCAAAGTTCTGTAGCATTGTATTAATGTAGATGTAACCATCTCCACCCAATCCAGTCCTATCACCGAGAACTAACAGGCTTCCTCCTCCATCGACCCACTCCTCTACTGCCAAATATTCAGCATCGGTGTAATTCACATCAGGCCAATCGATAATGAGCACATCATAGTTTGCAAGGCGTTCTGCAGTTAGGTTTCCGGTTGAAGAGGGATATAGTTTGTCAAATGTATATGAATGGTTAACAGCAAGTGTTCGGAATTGCGTAAAAACATTAGGTTCAATAAAAGTTGTAGCGAACTCAACATCCCACGGATCAACAGATATGCGAGGCCAATGAGATAAATCAAAAGCTATTCGACCCTTTGGTCTAGGAATGAGCCACTCAACTGAATCGCTGATTATACTCTCAAATTCAGTTGGAATTGACGAACCATCTCCAGGCAAGTGAACAATACGACCACCATAATCGGACCTGTCAACAGCGAATGCAGTGACCCAGGCTGGGAGAGTCACATTGGTCATTAATGCCACAGGGTCAGAAAATGTATTAAAGTTGTCAAGAACCAAGGTAGATGTTATCACCCAATTTTCTGCTCTCTCTGAAATTGTGTCATTAATGTGATAATCCTTCATTGTTGGATGACGAGCAGACACATTCTGAGTATCAGACGAATGATATAGCCAATGAGATATATAACCATCATCAGTAAGAGTTGGATCAAGAATCCCAGCATACAAGAGATAACTCAAAGCGCTATTGAAACTCAAGATTCCACCTCCGCCCATCCAGAATTCCTTGACATGGTTAATTATACTCGGTCGGGGAATATTATTGATTATAATGAAGACATCGTAGTCAGCAGTAATCAATTCATGACTGAGAATATCTGCTTCTGTGAGCGCTTCAACTGAATGTCCAGCATCCTCAAGAATTGATGTTATCTCTGCGAGGTTATTGGTCAGATTCACTGCATCTGAGAATGCAGGTGAAGTTAGATTGTCCTCGTCATATATTGCTACTCGAGCATCATGTGGCATCTGCGACAGTAATGCTTGAGATTTTGGTGTTGCATCAATATTTGCCAGAGTAGAGTTTACTCCAAAGACAAGCACTGATGGAACCATTAGTAAACTTGTAAGAAATATTGTAACAATAAGTATTGGCGCGACTCGTGTCAGGGCCTCCACCTCCCGAATTTGTGCATTCTCTAATTATATAAATGCACTAGAAAAATCCTCCAAGTATTGCTATTTGACAACCTTGATTAGTATGTCATCAGGCTTGATTTCAACTTACAGCCAAAAGGGAGAACGATGATTGACAATGAAGTGACATTGGATTTTGAAGATACCAATGCATTATCGAGTATAAGGAAAATAACCTTCTTGGGTATGCTTACATTGCTAGCAATCACAGCTGCAGCAATTCTTCACGTTAATCAACCAGAATTCATTCTTGACAGGTTTGTCGGTATTACTGAGTTTGAGTACTCACTTTTTGACACAACATTGTACTTCTCATATCTCATTATTGGGATTGTAACAGGTCTTCTATCAGATAGATGGGCTAAGAGACGCATTTTCGTTGTGATTGGAGCTACAGGATCAATCTTGTTCTATTGGTTAATGACCACAACTCTCTCATACCCGGTACTTCTTCTCTACAGATTTACTCAAGGATCATTCACCGTAATGACATGGCAGACTTTCATGACTCTCGCGATTGATTTCTCTGACAGTAGCAACAGAGGAAGGAATATGGGCATCTTTGGTGCCTTCCTTGCAATAGCTATGGGACTTGGTCCAGCAATTGGAGGATTCATTGCATCTTATGGTGTTTTTATCCCATACTACACTGCTGCAGGTCTAAATGTGGTTGTTCTCCTAATGGCTCTTATTGCGTTAAAAGATCCTACTATCCTGAAGGCAAGACCGACACTAAAGCAGAGTGTTTTACTAGCCAAAAATAGTCCTGAACTAGTTGTTCCAGGAATCTTCAACCTATTCGATCGACTTCACATCGGATTTATCCTGACTGCGTTGCCTTATTTCCTATCAGAGATTCTTGGACTCGATGAATCACTCAGAGGCATGTCACTTGCAATCTTTGCGATGCCATTCATACTTCTTCAATACCCTATGGGGAAACTTTCAGACAAACATGGAAGATTTCGTCAACTAGTGATTGGAAGTGTAGGCTTTGGTCTTGTCTTGTCCGTCATAGGTTTTGTTGGAATCGTAGGGTTTAGTGTTCTACTCGTAATGCTTGCCATCCTTGGTCTATTTTCTGGAATCACATCTCCACCCGCTATGGCGCTGGTAGGAGATATTGTAGGACAAGAAGAATCTGCTATGGGGATGGGTTTCTTTAACTTTCTAGGTAATCTTGGAATAACTATTGGTCCAATTATCTTTGGGATTCTCTTTCCGATTATTGGAATGACCAATGCTTTCCTTTTTGTAGGA
>JBHLRQ010000025.1:0-35518 GCA_048882385.1 Candidatus Thorarchaeota archaeon
ATGCCTCTCCAGTTGGCAAAGTCATTGATATTCTCAGGAAGCACATCGAAATACAGCCTGGTGTAGACAAAGGAGTGTGTAGTTCTTGTTGCATCATCATGCGTGCATTTGAATATGCCGAGCCACCGATGATACCAGATGTTCCATATCTGGTGGTAGGAGTTAATCCTAATTGCCACTGGGAAGTTAGGCATTCCTATTCCTGGCTCAATCCAAGCACTAGTATTATAGAACTCAGCTCTCCAACCAGCTCCGTATTGGGTATCTAATGGACTCCTAAATGGATAGCCAGAAATATCCGGGATGTAAGGTGCACCTGTTTCGCTCGTATTTGAGAAGGAACCAGGTGGTGCGTCAATGCTTATCCAAGGCACATTCCAGCTTCTTGACACCCAATAATCTGCACCCTTACCTGTTGCGGTTAAGTTGCCTACGAGCTTACAAAGCAGTTCGATACGGTCTCCCACATCTAGTCCATTATTATCAACATCGTAGGTGTTTATTGTTGGATTACCAGAAATATCACTTATTGGCACCACATTGCAAATTTGATTTGGACTTCCAAAGATTGCTTTTGTGAGCCATTCTATGATAGTGCTCTTGGCATCAAAAAAGAAGTCGAATATTGCCAAGAATATTTCGAAAATCCATCCGACAACAGGTATCGATCCTATAGCGGCGCTAAGAAGTGCCCATATGACGTTTATAACCGTTGCAACTACCCCATATGCAATAGCCAACTCAGTACCCAAGGTTCCTCCAATTGCCATGCCAATCTCAATCGCCATCCATATGGATAAACCAATGTCCACAAGACAACAAATGACATCAAGAGAATTACCGATTGCTCTGGCGAATTTGTTTATTCCCGTGCCAACTTTATTTATGGCTTTACATGACTTGAACCAAGAACGTGTACTTTTTCCAGCAGCTACTGCACCTTTACTGAAGCCCTTCGCAGGTAATGTTTTCAGAGATTTAAATGCCTTCATGCTGGTTTGTGTAATATCACCAAGGTAACCAAGTCCGTCGATTCCCCAGGAAATGACATTATCTACAGTATCTATGATAGCAGCTTCAGGAAAGTCGAAGATTACTGGCGAGTCGCCCACTTGTGTAATAATTGTCTGTCCAGCGTGCCAATTCAGCATCATGGCTAGTAGATTGTAAACAGAAAGCTCTTCTTGACCCCAATTCAGAATCTCAGTCATTATTTCCTCCAAGGCTAGATAGCGGAAGCTGGAGGTGTTGTAGAGATTGGTCTTCAGTGTCTTTGCAATGGTGATTTCTTCCGCAACCATATCGAATGTGCACGAACTGCCCATGACATAAGTCCCAGACAACACCTCGGAGAGTTCCAAGATCTTGCTATGATCTTCATTGGCGATTATGATTGGTACATTCTCGCTCTCTGGAAAGTATGGAGCTAATCCTTGGAGCGCTGCTGGCAACATATCATTGCTCATCGATACAAATGCTTCATCACGATTTGAGAATGATGCAATTAGGTTGTAGATATCAATATCATGATTGAACAGAATATCAGGCATATCTGCAAGTGCAGTGGTGGAGTTCCTCAAGTAATTGTATGAAAGTAAAATATTTGCTGCAATTGTCTGATTTCTGTTTTCACTATAGAACAATCCTAGGTCAGAACCATAGCACTCTTCCACAACTAGGCCAGATAGCATACATGGCTCCTCATAAGTGACAAGAGTTATTGGCTCAGAATAAAAACCGACGTCTTCAATTTCAAATCCCACAAACTCAGAAGAATTAGCGATTAGTATACCATTATATCCGAGCGAAACATAAAGCTCATTGTACCCGACAAATCCAGTCTTGCTGGATTCACCCCGGACTGAAAGAAATGATTCTCGCTCGCCTATCTCAGTAGCATTAAACACAAGAAGTCCACTATCAGCTACTGTAAGGTATGGGCCATTTGGAATCTTGAAAGCAACCATATCATTGCCAAGATCCAGTATTTGAAGCCCGCCACTCATCGGCTCAGTTTCATTAGCTACTGCTATTCCCTCATATCCGATGGATACATACATACCATTAGGAGCAGATAAAGTGCTTACACCTACATCACTGTACCCAATCACCTTCCATATCAGTTCAACCTGAAGGGATAGGTTTACTGGATCTGATCCAGGGTAGAACATCCTACCTATGAACGCAACTATATTACCATACTCCATCACTGGTGCAAGAGGTAGATGCACATAACCTGCCATTGCAGTTATTCCGTGCTCGTTTAGGATTTCCTGATTAGGAATCACATTAGTTGTAACATTGAGTTTTGGCACAATACTAACGTCTCTCTTTGAATTGTCAAGATCCTTCATTCTACCCTCAGCATCATATGGCCAATCCCAAGTCTGATAATACAGCTTTAGATTTTCAGGATTCTGGGGAACGATTTGAAAGGTCACATAGGTTGGCTTACCATTCGTTAGAACATCAATATCGAACTGGGGTTGGACTAATGACTTGGCAAAGGGAGATAGGTCAGGTGCATCATTCACACCGTCGCCGTCATTATCAAAATCCCATTGATTCGCAAGACCATCACCATCAAGATCAGTACTTACTCCTTCAGGCAACTCAAAGAAATCAGGGAGGCCGTCATCATTTGTATCTGGATTCGTTGGGTCCAAATTGTTGAACACCTCGAATGTGTCATTTAGTTTATCGAAGTCGGAATCTGTGTTATTAGAGTCGGTTCCAATAATGTTCTCAATGGCATCATACAAACCGTCATTATCCGTGTCATTTGCGTCACCTGGAGTCACAGCTTCCAAAGCAAGCACCAATTCTTTCAAGGAGAAGGGAGTTCTGGGAGGATTGACTGATTCAAGAAATGACTCAATAATGGGAACCTTATTCAATAACTCATTTTCTGAGTCATCTTTCAAAAACATCGGCTGATTGAAACCTCGCTGAATATCAACTGCAATCAGCATAGTTATCAATAACACAGTAAATGCGGCACATATTACTCTCTTCAAGGTCCTCAACCTCTTAACCACTCTCTCGAATCCTGGGGAAAAGAATCGTTCCTGCTAGAAGTCTGCCTCTTCTTCAAATTCCACTGAACCACGAGCGAATATTACAAGCTAGAATTTTGTCATAAATATTCCGAGATTTTGCTGGAGCGCAATAATTCGAAAATTAGCTTCATTTTATTACAATTGAAACGATATTTGCTCATTTGAATAAAGCAAACGAGTTCTCTGCTTAGATAATCAAAGACATCGAATGCAGTTCTAGATGTATTGTATGATTTGAACATGTACAAGGATTATTCGACCTAGTTTCCAGTGCACCGCGTTGTTAAAACATAGCGGCGCTTACTTTCTTTTTCGTTTCTGAGAATTCTAACATCGTAGTGCGCGAATAAGCGACCTAATTAGGGAAAATGCAACCGAGGTCTTGATTGACATGGTCCGACTCCGTATGTTTCTTACGCTTGGAATTATCATTATTCTCGCATCATCATTCTCCGTAGTACAGACTACGCAAAATCTAGCCGCGATTAATCCCGGTTTCAGAACAAGTCAAGATGATGGACCTGATATCTACCATTGGGGAATTGAGGGTGAACCCGAGCTGGGTGAGGGTTTTGATGTATGGGCTAATGTCACTGATGAAGAAACCTCTGTTCTGAATGTATCAGTAGTTGTTTCAGGTCCAAATATGACACTGAACAGTCTCATGCCTTTCAATGGTAGTCTCTACACCGGGTCTGTTCCTGCGTTTCCAAATGATGGAGTTTTCAATGTTCTAATCCGCGCTTTCGATACTGAGAACAACTCAAGAGAGAGCTACGATGTTGACATCACATATGAAGCAAATCCAGTCATTCCGATTGATCCTTGGATTACAATGCCTATTGTAGTTACATCAAGTTTAGGGCTTATGGTTGTGGTTGCTGGAATAGCTCTAGTTTATGATCGAAGAAGAAATGGCTCGACTGAAACTCTCGCATAGTCAGATACTACCTTTACACAACCAATCGGTTCCACAATATTTGTATCACATATGATATAATCGTGAATCTTATAAGTTCACGAATCTTGAGGACAAAGTAGTCCGAGCATGCCGCATCTTCATTTGATCGACATGTGAAGAAAGTGAAATATTGTTTGGCTTTTGTCAAAAATCAAACAATTTATAAGAGTTTGAACTTAATTCGTGATGCACTGGAGGAAACAGCCGCGATGTTCAGGTACGCCTTAAAACGAGTCGTTCGTAGTTATCGTCTCTTCATCGCATTGACTATCGGAGTCTTTCTAGCAACTACATTCTTCACATCAACCAATGTTGCAGCAGACATTCTTTCACGGGATGCACTTGATGCGAGCGTGGAAGGAATTCCATATGACTTTTCGATTGACTCTAGACGTTCAAACTGGACAGTGGATGATTTTGGAAATCTGGAGGACGATTTGATAGCTCTGGAAGGTGTATCAACTACAACACGCTCGTCATCGATTACCTTCTTGACAAATGAAACGAATGCGAATTTTACATTGGCTGGTGTAGAGCTAGATTCAGAATTCTCAGCAGGTATGCAACTGATATCGGGTAGGTCCTCACTAGGTCCAAATGAAACCTATATCGTACGTGGATCTCGAAATGAGTCTCTCTTTACTCTTGATCAAGTTGTTGAAGTCAACGTGACTGTGTCACGTGGAATCCTTCCACCTTATATCATTGAACGAAATCTCACTGTTGCCGGACTTGTTACACTCCCTGAAGATCTCCGAGAGGCAATTGTTCCCAACCCACTAGGTGGTATCTTTGGTCTAATTGCGAGCTTGGGACAAGGTGGCGCTATCGGATTTACATTGGATACATCCTATAACTATATGATAACGGACTGGAATATGGTCTTTTCATCAATATTGGATGAAGCTGAAACAGTTGGTTCACATACAGGCGTAGATGTACGAAACATTATCCACCTTCAGATTGACCGAGCTCAATACCTTGACCCATATGATGTTGCTACATCATTAACCCGAATTGAAAGTCTTGAAGAAATCATCAGCACTCGAACATCAGTTTATGATGCTAATGTCATCTCTAACCTTCAGTTTCCCCTCATGTTTTATCAATTCACCCAACTAGGAATGAGTGCCCAGTTTCTATCTTTGTCCCTTCCAATCTTTCTCTTAGCCTATTTTGTCGGAACATTGGTGAGTGACGCTGGATATAACTTCAGAAGAAGAGAGATTGGTCTGTTACTTACGAAGGGATACCAACGTCATACGATACGACGAATGTTCCTCGTAGAGGGTGCCCTCGTGGGAGGACTAGCTGGAGGCGTTTCTATATTTGTGGGGACTTGGGCTGCATATTATGTTCTGGGTGTGACGAACGTTGACCTCCTTTCTGGTGTATTGATTAACATCATCTCGGTCATTCTATCGATAATTCTCGGGATGTTCTTAGGTCTCTTCTCAGTGTGGAGACCAGCAGGTCGTGCGTCAAAGCTAGAGATCCTTGATGCCTTGAAACAGTACATTTTCGTGGAGGAAACTTCTGAATACAAACGATTGCTACCAACTATCTCATTAATTCTTGGAACTTACAAGATGATAGTCTGGATACTTGGAATCGATGTGACAGCACTCTTCACTACAATTCCAACAGGTAACTTCTTTATTGTGATAGTCATCGGAGCCTGGCTTGCGGTTGATGGAATTCTCAACTCGATTGGACCCCTATTGTTCCTCTATGGTGCAACAAAGGTCTTTATGCAGGGTTCTCTGAGATTTCAGGAAACAGTTGTTAATGCTGGGAAGAGATTCTTTGGAGCATTTGGTACTCTTGCAACCAGAAATGTGAAGAGAAATCCCTCAAGAACAGCATCACTTGTGTTTATTATAGCTCTAATTGTTTCATACGGGATATTTGCTACAGGAAGTCTATATTCTCAATATGATTATACTGAAAGAACAGCAAAGTACGATGTTGGATCAGATTTGAGACTTCAGTTGAATCCTGGTGCAAATGTCACTGATATCCTTTCTACAGTGAGATCATACTCCTCAGTTGATGGTGCAACACCCGAGTATTATCTTGACCTACGTGTTGGAGCAGTATCTATCGAAACTCGAGGAGTGAGACCTGATGAATGGCTTGACGTTGGGTACTGGGAGGCTCAATGGGCAGTAAGTGATTTCCGGGAGATGATTTCAAACCTTGACGATAATGAGATAGTTCTCTCAAGAGATGTTGCACAACGTTTGGAACTTGAGGTGGGTGATTCAATCTTCGTAGCTGGTCCATTCGGTTCTGGTACTTATGAACTAACTATTGTTGGTGTAATTGGATATCAGACTGCAGTTGAGTTCATCTTTGGTGGTGTAACTTTCGCCACAGGAGGACAATATCTTTCTTACGTGTCAGAAGGATTTCTAAATGAGAGTCTCCTGCTGCTGACATCAACAGCAAACATACTTGTAGACACTACTGAGGGAACCAATGGCACAATCCTGCAAGAACAGCTTGCTTCAGACATCTCAGATGTATACGCAAGTTACTCTGTCACTTCTGAGATAGCTGATTACAATAGCAGTGCATTAAGGAGTGGCACAATAAAGATACAATGGATGGCAATTACGTTTGCTATACTTCTTGCTATTGTTGGAACTGGTCTTGTCGTCATTCTCACCCTGAGAGAGAAGGATGCTGAGATTGCATTACTTTCTGTCAGGGGATTCAATAAATGGCAGTTGTTCAAGACATTACTCGCAGAGGTCCTAGTGACAATTGTGTTCGCATTGTTAATGGGCCTTTTCGTTGGATATGTAGAGAATTTGGGACAAGTGTCTCAATTGAATCAGAACCAATCTGGACTGATTCGATATCAGATCTTTCTGGGAGGAGCAGCAGGTAACACAATTCTGATTTTACTTGGTGTTGTGCTTTTGGCTGCAATTATACCAGTCTGGTGGGCTTCGAGGAGAGCCGAAACAAAGGTGATTGTATTAAGGTCTTAGGTGATTTAAATGAGTGATAACAAAGCATACATTCAGGCGGATGAACTTGTAAAGGTCTTCCGGTTAGGAAATGTTGAGGTTCAAGCCCTCAGGGGGCTCTCACTTCGAGTTGACAAGGGTGAAATGGTTGCCATTGTTGGAGCGAGTGGTTCTGGAAAGACAACTCTACTCAACATCCTTGGTGGAATTACCAGAGCAACTGCTGGTCAGACTGTTGTTGCGGGATATGACGTGACAAATGCATCACCCGTTCAGCTTGTAGCTTTAAGGAGAGAGATTGTTGGACATATCTTCCAAGAATTGAATCTTATTCCCACCTTGACCGCGTACGAAAACGTAGAACTCCCTATGCTGGCCGCCAAAGCTGATGGAAAGAAAAGGAAAAGACGAGTAGAGGAACTGCTCTCGATTGTTGGTTTGGCTGATAGAATGAAACACAAGCCCGACGAACTCTCAGGCGGAGAACGACAGAGAGTCGCCATTGCTGCTGCAATTGCCAATGATCCTCACGTGTTGCTTTGCGATGAGCCAACTGGGGACCTAGACACGGAAACCGGTGCAATAATAGTAGAATACCTCCATAAGGTGAACAAGGAGTATGGAAAGACTGTCCTCATGGTGACTCACGATCCTTCGATTGCACGACAAGCTGACCGTATCTTTAGAATACGTGATGGTCAGATAATCTCTGTTCAGACTCCAACCAATGATACGCAGATGGGTGCTGCTTCGAGAGTAGATGTCATTCGTGAACGTCTTGCTGAGATTAAGGGAGAGATTGCCCGTCTTGATGAAGAAGTCAAAGCTGGTACAATAGATCCAGGTATTTTCGCAGGACGAAGAACACAATTGGCTGACAGACAAAAGATGTTCGAGGAAGAGCTTCATCGATTGGGATTGTAGTATTCATCAAAGATTTAAATTCCAGAAGTTCCATCTCTAAAATACAATAAGGGGTGGGTTGAAACATTGTCACAAGATGAGTCTGTTGAGTTTGTGATTGCTGGTGTAAGAAAGGCTGAAGCTAGACTTTTAGGTGAGGCTGAAGAGTTTTTTCGACGTGCAATAAAGCTGAACCGCGAGAATGCTGTAGCTTGGTACAATCTTGGAATTCTTCTAGCGGAACAAAATCGCAAAGAAGAAGCCTCAAAGGCTTATACTGAAGCCATAGCTTCAACTCCTGGTAGCATATTCGAAGATGCATGGTTGAACCTCGCAATGACAAGAATCGATACTGGTGGAGCTCAATCTTGCATTGATACTATCGATGAAGCTATTCAATTCATTCCGCAATCTGACTCCCTCTGGAACACAAAGGGTGTGTTGCATCAAGCCCTTGATCAGCTTCAAGAGGCAGAGGAATGCTATAGAAAGGCAATTTCAATAAATCCGAACTTTGATCTTGCATGGGTGAATCTTGCCAAAATCTATGCGAGGACAGGGCGACGAGAGGAAGCAAAAGATGCGCTGAAGAAAGGATACAGTGGTAGACAGTTTACTAGTCTCGTTGATTTGGAAAAACAGTGGGCTGCAACGAGAGATGAGCTTTCTGATATATTGCCAGATTGGTTTACCGAAACGATGGAGTCTTCCTATCAAGATATAATGGCTCAGGAAAAAATGGGGGGTGCTATTCTTGCTCCTCGTTCATATAAGAATCCAATTACGAGAAGCTACATTCAGAAGACTCTTTCTAAGCATCCTACTAACGCACAGCTTTGGATGGAGCTTGGTAAATTTCAGATGGAATCGGAGGAATATGATGATGCTGAAAAATCATTCAAACGAGCACTTCGACTTAACGCAAAGATTCCTCGAGCTTCATTCAATCTTGGAATGATATTCATGAAGAAAGGGATGCAGATTGAAGCTGTTGAAGCATTTACGGTTGAAACTGTTAATTCTCCAAATAGTGATGATGTTTGGGAACTTCTAGGAAAGTCATTGGAAATGATTGGGAAGATGAAAGAAAGTAGAGCTGCTCTAGACAAGGCAGAAGCTCTCAGAAATTCTAGACAGTTTTGAAAATATTCAGAAGAACTTATCAAAGGCTTGTGGAGATATTTTCATTAGGAGGAATTCCAATGGGGGGAAAACCCTCAAATCTGTATGAATGGATTAAACTAGGTAAGAAATTATCGAACGAAGGCAATCACAAAGAAGCTGAGAAGACTTTCAAACAAATCACTAAGGACTACAAGGATGACGCTTTGTCGTGGTATAATCTTGGTGTCTTTTATGGTAAGATGAATGATCCCAAGAATGCAATCAATTGTTTTGAGACTGCTTTGAAGTTACAGCCCGAATTTCCTCAGGCGGTAATTAACATTGGTTGGCATACTACGAGTCTTAAGGGAGGAAAAGACGGAATCAAGAAACTACAGAAGTTGAAAAGGGATACTGAAACATATGCAATGGTATGGAGTGCAATTGGTGTTCTACACTTCAAACTCGAGGAATACAAAGCCGCTGAAAAGGCTCTCCGAACGGCAGTTGAACTTAAACCAAAATACGAACATGCTATAATCAATCTTGGTCGAGTACTTCAAGCTCTTAAGGATGAAGACGCAGCAGCTGGAGTTATTCGTGAGCATTTTGGAGAATCTGCTGCACAAAGACACAAAGCTTTCCTAGGCGTAGGAACATATCCCACTGTAGGATATATGTTGCCAATAAGCGATAGAGAAATCGAATTGGCTGAGATAGCTGCAGAGTTTCCGGATGCTGCAAATTCTTGGTTCGAGCTTGGCAATGAGCAGATAGCGAATGGGCGAAATAGCAAGGCTGCTGAATCTTTTAGGAAAGCATCAGATGCAGATCCTAATCACTTTGAAAGCATTTCTAATCTTGGAGCTGCCCTCTTGAATGGATGTGAGTATGAGGAATCTATTGCAGCTCTGAAAAGGGCACAGGAATTGAAGCCAGACCATGAGGCACCAATTAGGAATCTAGCAATGATCTATGAAAAGATTGGTGAATACGAGAATGCAATGTCATACCTAGATAACCTCTCTTCTTTGCTCCCAGGTGATGATACTCTAAAAATTGACAAAGCGCGAATGCTTCTAAATCTGGACAAGAAAGAGGAAGGTTCTCAAGCATTATGCGAGCTCTTCAACATCAATTACGATCCCGAGGATCTAAAAATGTGGAAATCAGTAGGTCTTGAACTATACAATCGGGATTATCTTGATGGAGCTGATATTTGCTATCATGGGGCGTTAGGAGTAGACAGGACTGATCCAGAAACCAATTTCTACATCGGAGTAATCGCCTTGAAACAAGGTCGATTGATGATGGCCGAAGTGATGCTTTGGCAAGCATTGACTCGAGATAAGAATCTGGTTACACGATTGAAACAGGTGCCTGGATGGGAGGTTCTGCTACAATCTGGAATGCTTAGAATGATAATTGGAAGTTGATTTTTACTTAATAGAGAAGCTGAACGGGGTCAATCCCCGTTCCGCTTCGATATCTTTTTGTCACCATTAGAGTAGCCTAGAGTTGGTGTTCTGTGTGAAACTCCCCGTAATAGTGGTCCATGGTGGTGCGACTGTCTTTGATGAAAAGTACCACGATGAGATTCTCGTAGCAATAAAAACCGCTGCAGAGAGGGGGATGTGTGCTCTTGAGAATGGGGGATCCGCACTTGATGCTGTGGAAACCGCCATTTGGGTCCTCGAGGAAACTGAGCTCTTCACTGCTGGTAGGGGTGCAAGTAGAAACCTTGACGATGAGATTGAGCTTGACGCAGTCATTATGGATGGTGATCGACTAGAAAGTGGAGCTGTGATGGCTGTGAACGATATTGTCCATCCAATCTCACTAGCTCGATATGTCCTTGAAAGGACCTCTAATTCTCAAATTGTTGGTTCTGGTGCAAACCGCTTGTATAAACAGATGATTGCTGATGGGTATAGAGAAGAAACTCACGTTCATAGAACTGAGAGACCCCAGATTTCAAGAGAGTGTGACACTGTCGGAGCAGTTGCTGTTGATGAAACTGGTCGCATCGCTTCAGCATCTTCAACCAGTGGATGGCCTGGAAAGCTGCCTGGTCGAGTGGGCGATTCTCCGATTGTTGGCGCTGGAGTCTATGCCAACGATGTTGCAGGAGTAAGCTGCACAGGCAAGGGTGAGCAGATTCTTCGAATAACCATGGGTAGAATAGCTGTCTATCATGTAGAACAGGGACTTTCAGTCCAAGAATCTGGTACTATTGTGATGTCTGAACTTCGTCAGAAGACTAGTGGTGAGGCTGGTCTTATTCTAGTTGACAATCAAGGTGAAGTTGCAGTGCAGTTTGATACACCACACATGCCTGTTTCTATCTTTGCGAAAGGAATGGATGAGCCATATGTTGCCATGAAACCCTCTTGGCCTTAACCGTCGATAAGCCGTTTCTCTCCCTTGATTTTTTTGATTTCTGTTATGTCCTGACTCACTTCAAGACACCCGAGATACTTTCCACTACTGTTTCGGACTGCAAAGTATCTGATGTGTATAGCTCTTCCTCTCAAGTTGATCCAAAACTCTGCTGAATCTCTTTTTCCAGCTCTAAAATCATCTAAGATTTCTTGGACCCTATCTATACTGTCTTTGGGGTGACAGAGTTGAACACTTCTTCCAATAACTGCTCGAGATCGTACAAAGATGCGGTTTGGTGATTCACTAAAGAATCGAACTCTATCATGATCATCAACAAAGGTTGTATCTACTGGCAAATGATTAAACAGCAGTTCCAACTGTTCAAGTGTCAGAGTACCGCTGCCAAATGTGACTTCACCACTTTCAGATACACCTACTGCTTTTTCTAAAACTTCTCTCTTCGGTTGTGGAGTGTAACTACAGTAGCCAATGTCATCAAAATCTTGGGCCACTACATCCCAATCCCTTTCCGAAAAAATCCTCAGTGCTGCTGGGAACAAAATATTGTTCTCTTTGTAAAAATGGTCCGCCAATTTCTCAGATAATGCAGCTACAGCATCATCCATTTTCATGATGTTCTTTATGAGTTTAGGATCCTTTTCTGAGTTCAGACTGAATATCTTTTTCTCCAGGGTGTGGATCTCTTGATGTTCTGACCACATTGCTGATGGAGGTCCAGTCAATCCGTGTTTTTCTAACACTGGAAAAACTGCGTTTTCTTCTCGTTGGTAATGTGATTCTGATTCTATGAAGAATTCAATGAGTTCTTGCACTCTAGCCAAAAAATCAGGTGTTGACTCCAATTCACCAGTGGATATTGAGTTGACGAGACTATTCAATTCATTGATAAATTCCATAAGCAACGTGTGCTCAGACATGAGAGTGTGGACAGGATGACCTGAAGTTTCAAGGGGTTTTTGATTCTGTACTTCAACTCTGAATAATGAGCTTTGAATCTTTTGCATTTGATTAAGATCCTTTTGTGGAACTCCTTCGTCGAGTAATTCTTTCTCAAAGTAGGAGAACTCAGCAGGTGTGACTACACCGAGAATTTCTGAAAATGATTTTGCAATTTCATCAAGATCATCTCTCGCCTGGATTTTCTTGATTATTTTCTTGAAATCATCCATCCTCTTAGTGATCATTAGATTCACGACGAGGATATTTTACACAACTGCCTTGATATTTCCTTTTACCCCAATCTCGAATGTTCTCAATGGAATATTCAGACCAGTGTTGAGAATCGCTTGAGCGACCATTCTAGCGAGTCCATGACAACATGGCACCTCCATGTGAACTACTGAAACATCTGTAACATCATTAATTCTGAACATCTCAGTTAGTTTTATCAGATTCTGTTGAGCGTCCTCAAACTTCGGACAGACTAGAATTGCTGTCTTATTCTTGAGAAAATCATCGTGTATCGAAGTATAGGCTAGAGCAGCACAGTCTGCAAGTATCAAAAGACTCGCGTTTTTGAGGGCTGGATGTTGTGTACTTAAGAGCTTGAGTTTGATAGGCCAGTGAGTCAAAGCAGATTCTTTGGGCTTCAACACTGACTCAGGGAGCAGATGATCTGGTCCATCATGTTCTCCTTCGGAGTAGGTGAACGTTTCACTTCCTGAACAACACACATCTTGTTGTGCGAGCTTGGTTTTGCGAATGTTCTCTTTTGCAGCTTCTTCATCAAAGGGTAAGGTTTCTACCTCTCTCAGAGTCAAGGCTCCTTCTGGACACTCGCCCAAACAAGCGCCGAGTCCATCACAATATGTTTCTGATACAAGACGTGCTTTTCCATCGATGATCTGTAGTGCTCCTTCTGCGCATCCTGGGACGCAATTTCCACAGCCTGTGCAAAGATCTTCGTCGATATGAATCATCAACCTCTTGACAGTACTCATTCTACCAGACCTACTTCTTAATGATAGTTAATTCTTGAATAGTAGCTGCTTTTAAAAATATAGTAGTTACCAAATGGTAAGTGTTGATGATGACAAGCCGATCGAAAGAAGCAGTTGAGATGTGCCCTGTATTTGCCGCATCTAGGATCTTGGGAAAGCGATGGTCGATCCTAATCATACAGGTCTTGTTGAGACCTGAAGCATCAATTGGATTGAGATTCCATGAGCTTCAAAAAGAGTTAAGCTGGGTGAGTCCGAAGATTTTGACCCAACGACTACGTGAACTACAAGAAAACGAAATACTCACTCGAACGGTTGACGCAAGTAACATTCCTCCTGCTGTTTGGTACACATTGACAGAGAAAGGAAAGGATCTTCAATCCACACTCGAAGCGATGCAGACGTGGGGTCAAAAACATGGTGGACACGTTGTAGCTGTATGTGAACGGAAAGGATTCGCACACTGCCATGAGTGTCAACATTAACAAAATGAGATATTAGAGACGGTTCCTGATTCGTTGACGACACAAACAATTCAATGAATCAGGAGTTATCCCTTTTGAAACACAAGATCAAATTCGGTGCTAGACTGAGTCGTGTTATTTCAACTGTTGCACCAGACAGTGAAAACATCAATATCACTCCATATGAGCAGATTCAATGGCCTGTGGTACGAGACGTAGCACAGGAATGTGAGCGTCTTGGTTTTGATTCTATAATCGTTCCTGATCATCCAATGGATGATGTTTCTCGATATGCCTGTATGTCTATGTTGGCTGCTCTTGCAGCCTCAACTGAGAAAGTGACCATTGGTACTTTGACTGTGAATACAATGCGATATCTACCCAATCCCTCTCTGTTTATCAAAGAGGTTGCCACTCTAGATGATATTTCAAACGGGCGTCTGTATCCATTTGGCATGGGGCTTGGATGGACACCGCACGAGTACAAAGCATTTGGATTTCCCTTTCCGAAACATAAGGTTCGACTGGCTCAATTGATAGAAACAATTGAAATGATGAAATTGATGTTTACTGAAGATTTGATCACGTATGAGGGAGAGCATTTCCAGATTAGAGATGTAATTTGCGAACCAAAACCAGTCCAAAAACCATTTCCAATTGTTATTGGTGGTCGAGGAAACCGTACACTTGGCGTGGCTGCCAAATACGCTGATCATATTGATATCTACGGCGGCATGGATTTAGATGATCTACAGGAACGGCTCAGTTACATAGAGGAAACATGCTCTGAAATTGGTAGAAACTACAAAGAAATCGTGAAGTCTTGGGGTTGCTGGTTCTGGATCTATGAAAATGAAAAAGAACGAGATCGATATGCTCCAGAAATCAAGCGGCTGTCTGAATATCCGGAAGATAAGTTCCAGGCAATTATCATTATGGGAACACCAGAAGAGATTGTTGAGAAGTTTGAATCCCTCATAAATCTCGGAATCACATATTTCACTTTACGATTTGAAGATCTTCCAAGTATGCGCGGACTGAATCTCTTCGCAGAACATGTAATGTCCGAATTCAAGTGAGTTCTATTGATTGCGGGAGTCCTCGATTATCTTTGCAAGTTCCTGCTCAATTGTTGGAGTCATTTTGGCTCTGGTCTTGATTCGTCCGATCTCTTTTCCTTCTTTATCAAATACTATAATCGTAGGGCTGCTTGTGACCTGAAATATTTCTACCTCGATAGGTGATGGTGGAACGTCCCAGAGCTTGTCTGAACCATAAGGTGGTTTCTTCATTCCTCCTAAACAAGGAATAGTCACTCCAATCTCTTCCTCCAACAATGCTAAGACTGGGATTGCTCTTCGTGCGTCGCCACACCAATCTGCAAAGAGAGCAACAAAGCTGTAGCCTTCCTCAATGAAAGCTTTTAGCTTCTCTATAGCTTCTTGATTGAGACTATAGTCATCACGCTGTCGAATGAATCCACCTTTATAGGCTGGTGGCAAAGATTCAATTGCATCTTTGGAAGATGGAGCCTCTTGTCTAACATCGTTCCGGGTTGGCATTTGCTTTTCTCTCCATGACTAGATTGCTGTTCTTTCCAATTATTCTGTTTCACACACTATATCTGTTCCCTTCTCTCCTTTTTTGGATTGAAGGGGAGATTTCTGTATAAGCTTCACGAGCTGTTTCAGATCTGTGCTGTGATCCGATTCCTCTTCTCTCATATGCTCCAGAAGTAATCTTGCAATTGGGTCAGAAATCTTACCCAACGCCTTCTCCAGTAAGCTAATCATTCTATCTTCTTCCAGAGCTAGAGAATTCAATTCTCGTTCAAGTTTGATTCGGCCTGCATAGCGAGCTACTTTGGCTGACCACTCGTCACATGGAGTTGTTGATAACAACTCTTTCATTCCTTCAAGGAACTTGATATGTTTCCATGTATCAAGTCTCAAATCTAAGAAGACAAGTCGTACTGCAGTTTCCTTTGAATCTTCTTCAAGTTTGACGATTTTCTCCAATGTGTTCTGTTCTAGTTGGATCTGTTCATCTAACACTGCGATTATCTCTGCTTCAGTCCCACTCAAATATTGCATCTCCACATTCGACAGTTATTAATAATCCATCAATAGTTGTTAATAATAAATTAACAATAGTTACTTATTGTTTGTGCATATAAGATTATCTCTCTGGTGTTTCTTATTAGAAGTTGCTGGTGGCGGTTCTATTCTATGTGTAAAGCTCGTCTGTAATCTGGATGGTCGAACTCTACTTCCTGTTCACGATCATTACCCAAGAACTGATTCATCATCAGGGCGGCATAGTTTCCAGTCCCTACAGCCATAGCCACTTGTTGAGTTATAGGTCTTACATCTCCAGCCGCCCAAACACCTTCGATATTGGTCTTTCCACGGTGGTCTGTGAGTATGTTTCCTTTTTTATCAACTTCAACACCAATCTGCTGAGCCAGCTCTGATCTGACAACATCAACATATGATACAAAGAAAACGTTCGCTTTTAGCTTTCGTCCATCTTCAAGCGTGACAGATTGTATAGCTCCAGGTCTCGGAAAATCTATCTTTTTGATTTTTCCGGATGTCCATTCATAAGATGATTCATCCAATTTTGAAAAATCATTCTTTTCAAATGGTACATAGGCGTCTTCAGTCATGAGAATTCGAATCTTCTTTGTGAATCGAGTCAGGGAATTCGCTACATGGATAGCACTCCCAGCAGTTCCAGCATTAACTATGAGCACATCTTTGTCTTTACATAGTGGCGCTTCGCAATCGGGACAGTAGAATGCTCCGTTTCCAACGTTAGCCACCGGTAGCCAGCTTCTCCATTGCCCGTCTACTTTGGGATGTTTTCGAGATGTGCCTGTAGCAATGAGAAGTGTTTTCGCATGATATTCACTCTCATCTTTAGTTCGATAACTTGGAGCTGTACGAACCGTAAATTTCGGATATCTTCCCGATATCTCCACAACATCAGCGGCTTTGAATTCTGCTCCTGCAGCCCGCGCTTCTCCTTGGATGTTTCTCAAGAGACTTCTTCCTTCATGATACACAGAACCTGAATAATTGAGGATTGAGTTGGTATGGAAATGCATGGGACTTGTTCCTCGATCCAGAACAAGCACGTCTCTCTCATGATATGCCAAGTGTAACGCCGCTGAGACACCCGCTGGTCCTCCACCAATGATTATCGCATCATGAATCTTAACCATAATTAAGAAAACTCCTTGTAATTTGGTTTCTTCACACCGTTAAGAACTATGTGTAATGTGCATAACTGAAATGAAAGCAAGAAGATGCAAATAGAGACTCCAAAGTTAAATTAACAGTTAATCTTCTTGGCTCGATTGTGTTTAATTTTGAAAATTTATCAGATTTCTTATTATCATTTTGTAACCTAACGTGTTGTAAACAACGATAGAAATTTACAAATGAAAATCAAAAACAAGTTCATAGTTACAATACGAAATACTAATATGTGCCTCTTGCTCCTGTCACAACTGCCAGGTGTGGAACCCCCAAGCTCTAATCGGGGACAAACGGGATACTTCCAACCGGAGAATACATTGTCGATGCTCTGTTGTCCTCTCTCATCATGCTTTGCAGCTATGGCACACCTGGCGATTTGATTCTTGGCTTAGTCAGAAGAATGACGCTGCAGTTTCACTGACAGTTTTTGGTCCTTTCATTTTCGCAGTCTTCTTCGGTGAGAGCACCTCTATCAATTTGTAATCCCGAGTTCCCATTCCAAGTTTCTCACCATACTGAACCATGAGATATGGATCTTTCAATGGACCATTGACTCTTTGAAATGGATGCAAATTCGGGTCATCGTGCAATCTCACAAATGGTGGGACCATACTCTCAATCAAACCCTCCTTGGCAATGAGGTCGAGACTGGCTTGTTCGATAGCTATAATGTCTCTACTTCCAAGGACTCCTATGTCATTTACTATATGCGGTAGACCCATACCCCAGCAATCACACCATGGTGTGATATCAATCAGGAAATTGAGATAGAACCGCTTGTTCTCATCGAAGGTCTTCATGATCTCATTTGCACCGATTGCCATCAACTCCTGGAAGAGCGCAAAGTTCTCTTGCTTAATTTCAATACAACCAACTCCTTCGTCTGCTTTGATACAATCCATGCATTGTGTACACATACCGAATGCGACTGTAAGTTTGTGTTTTTCCTCATCATATTTAATGCAGTCTTCTTTACATGCTTTCACAAGTTTCTTGGCATGTTCAGGAGTACACTTCTCGGCATCCCAGTATGGTAATGACTGTTCGACTCCGTGAATCTTATTCCATCGAGAGGGTCCATGATAGCCACCTAGGGCAATGTTCTTGATGGCTCCACCAAATCCACATGAGTTGTGTCCTTTCACATGAGTGAGGTCAATGAGAACATCCGCATCGTTGAGTACTCCACCAATCTTTAGTGTGTCAACATTGTGAAAGTTCACGTTAAAGTCGTAGGTGTATCCATCCTTCACACCAGCAACAGGGATTATTGGACATCCACAGGTTTCCTGCGTATATCCCCTTTCCACTGCATTGTATACCGCTGTAGGATTGTCAGTGATGAAGGGGTATCCTCCAACCTCCTTAACAGCCTTCACAATCCTCCTTACAAAGAAGACAGGAATCGTTTGATATCCATCATTGAAACCAAGGTGCATTTTGATTGCGACCTTGTCTTTCTTCTCAATTGTTTTCAAATCTAACTTTTTCAATACTTCATCCACTTTGGCTCCGAAAGCAGCCCATCGTGCTGTATTGCCTAGAATGACGGATCCAAAATAGACTTTCGAGGGTTCTGAGCTCATACCTTAGTGACTCATTGTAGTCAGTTAAAATGGTTACTGACCGAGTAAATTGCAGAGAAAGGGTGCTACAACCTTAATGAAAGACCCATTAGGGATGATGCTTAGTAATCGAAATGCGCACCCTTCCTCATGTCCCCGCAATCGAGAACCGACTTCTCCCGTGGGGACCCGCAAGATAGGATTAACTTTTGTTAATAAAAGGAGGATGAAAGGTGTTGTCTGTGTGGAAACTTTGACACACCATAGCGTACATCGGAACCCTATGTTGTCATTGAGAGACCGAATGGCTTACGAATCAGATTCCCAAGCCCGAGACCAACAAGGAAATAGTAACCATAAAAGCTCAGACCAAAACCTGCACCTGTAGGAGCGCCTATCATTCCTGTTAGAAATGGTAGCACGTCTTGGATGTTGAATGGAATCACTGCAACAATGCTGTTGCCATATATTGTGTTCATCAAACCAAAGACAAGAATGAGGGGGATATAGAATACACACATGGGTTTACATCTATCTGTCATCATCGAGCTTTGGATTCTCATGATTCGTCCTTGGTCTGCTTGAACCTGTTCGAGTAGAACAGGATCCAAGGTCTTCCTTGCTTCATTGAACTTCTCTCGCCATGCTTGGATATCTTCCATATTCTGTTGCATCCTCTCCATATCTGTAAACCGTCTAGTTGCCCAGATTGACATCAAGGCAAGCCCAATCGCCACGAGTGTCACAAAGACTGTTGACAATGGCATTACTGCAACAGGTGAGAAAAATGCTAAGATGTCGCTCCAAATATCC
Organism: Candidatus Thorarchaeota archaeon; assembly: GCA_048882385.1. Lineage (GTDB taxonomy): Archaea > Asgardarchaeota > Thorarchaeia > Thorarchaeales > Thorarchaeaceae > SMTZ1-45. The sequence continues at coordinate 19,454 of JBHLRQ010000025.1, forward strand.
ATGTAGCTTCGCCTAGGTTGCTGATTCAACCTGAGCTCATTTTAAGGATTGTCTTTTACACATCTCGAATCATTAGTTATCCACAGAGCAATTTTATGATGTTCTAATTTCAAATTGCATCTCGCTCGTTTGCACAATTTTGAACGTAGGTCCCATCAACCCAACATTACTGAGTCCCATTTTGAATGGCGGCGTATACCCAACCCTGTAAATATATCATGTTGAAATTCTTCTATTGTTTCTACTTCTCATTGTCAAAAATAGCTGATTCGGTATGATACATACTGTCTCCTAAGGGGGTCCCATAGGCCCGGCTTTAATTTTGTACACGCTGTTCTTTTTCTATTGTACACGTTATAAATTTAGCAAATGATTTCGATGTCATCGTACTGTAAACGTTGAGATATTTCGCGCCAATCTATTATCATGGAAGCTATTTCAAAAGGATGTCAGCTAATATGTATTATATTTAAGCAAATAGATGTTAATTTGTGCAATATTCAATTCTTAATTTTCAATTTTGTGCAATAAATGACAGCTTTCATTGAATAGTATATGGCGCGAAAAGCTTACGTTTACCCATAGAAACCCTATTCCTTTATATTTAGGTTAGCGTGTACTTCTTCTGTCTACCGCCGGGAGGGTACGACGCACATGATGATGTTTAGCAGAATGCTTAGAAGACAAGGATTCTATCGAGTCAAAAACCAAGAAGACCCGGTGTACATGAAACACGGTGTTGGATTGGGCGGAATTTATGTAAGAATTGAACACAAGAAAGCTCTGATCCAGGTTCGAGACCTTGGAATAGAAGAGGAGTTCACCAGGGTCAAGAAGCTTGAGAATTTTATCAATGAACTTGAAGACACAGCCTATCGCGAGAAATGCTTCATCGTCCATAGAATGCGTGGAACCGGATCCTGATTCTCTCTCACACTCCTTCCTTACGAATCTTGGGCCCGGTGAATCCGGGCCTTTCCCTCATTTTACTAGGTTATGTTGATAAGTCGACTAATCGATATCATGTTTGAGTTGCTTTGAAGGACCTTGCCATCAGATATCAAGATGCAGTGGCTGAACGGGATTATTCGACAAGCTCTCTATTAATAGAGCAGGCACTGAAACAAGGAAATATTACTGATATGGCGAGAAGTCTCGAAACGATTGAAGGATCTGTTCACCATTTAACATTAGAAGTGAGGGATCATATCTTTCATACACTTGGTTTATGGGATGTTTACTTCGCAGTTCAGATGTCATCAACGGACGTTTTGAAATTGCTAAAAGATCAGGAAACACGCGAGAATGCTCGGATCTTCATGGTTGATTTCATAAGAAATCTCCTCAAGCGGAAAGACAAACGTTTTGATCAATTCTGTGTCAATATTCAAACTGTTAGCAAGGGGCATTACGCAGTTCTTGTGCCACAGATATTGGAGGAAAGAACTGAAGAACTTCTTAAATGCAAGATTCAGTTTAATGAAGGTCCTCCTCCCCAATACTGTACTGCTGATTTGTTGGATACATACTATGGGGGGAAGATTGTCACTGCTACTCATGGACACAGAGCCTTTGATATAGTAGTGAATGAAGCACAATACATCACAATAAGAGATAGTCTAGCATCCGCGGGTCTTGAAATAGATCCCATGCTCGTGAAAATGGATGATGATGAGTGGGAAGATTATCTGCAGAAAAGACGAAAGCCAGAGAGAGGAAAATCTTCAGGAGAGCTAGGTGAACTAGTAGTGCTTCATAGAGTAAAATCAGCTCGGTCCGATATTTATTCCAAACTGTTCAGAAAGCAAGTTGCTGCTCTGAATGCCATAGAGGCATCAAAAACTCAACTTTGTAATGACATTCTAATGGATGTGATTACTAGTCCGACTCATCAGCTAAGGATGAGGGCACTAAGGCTTCTCAGTCAAACTGGTGACTTGATGACTTTGGAATTCCTTGCTGATCTAATGAAGAATGATCGTGATAGTTCAATCCGGAAAGAAGCAGCAAGAGTGTATTCATCCTTGTCTTCTATCTCTGCAGGCTTGGGACGTGTTTCACCTCCTGTTGTTATTACAAATCCTTTCCTCAAGCTCTCAAGAATCAACAACATACTGAACACTCTGATTTCAAAAAGAATGCCAACAACTATGATTGACGAAACTATCCAGTCTATTGTCTACCAAGGGGGTTCTGATTCTACCGAGATGCTCTTGCGTCTTTTTAAACGACCACAAGAGGTTATTCGTCTAGCTATCATCAAAGCTTCACAATTGCTAGACAAACAAAGTGCTGCATTGATAATCAAGGAAGCTCTTAATGATGAATCTGAAGAAATTGTGAGACTAGCTGAGAAGGAAATTGATGCACGTTGGTCTGATGCAGTATGGGAATAGTCAAAAAACATGGGCGACGAGACCGCTAGTGTAAATCTGTGCCATCACTGTTTGCGTCATTTGATTATTCAAGAGAAGTTATTCTTTGAGGTGCCTCAATACTGCCATCATGAAAGTGGTGGTTTCCAATTGGCTGTACATTGGTGTCGATGAATCAATGTTGCCTCTTTCTAGTGTCTCATGTTGCTTCGCTGTGAAATCCAGCGATCTCGTCTTTTTTGCACCAAGTAATGGTGCGATGGGGCTCTCCGAGCCTGGTCCCCGTTGCTCGAAAAGCTTGCTCCACGGTTTTGCGTCCAGGTTACATTCGTGTTTGATTGCTACGTATCCGCGATCTTGTTGGAAAGAAATCCTTGAGGAGAAGGAATACGAGGAGTTCATTATTGCATTCACCAAACTGTTTCGAATTTTCGCAGAAGTCGCAACTCTACACAATTGCATTGCTTATTTCGCAATTCCGATGATAATTATTTGCGAATATCGCATATAAAAGAACTGGTATAACCATCCAAGGAATAGTTCCTATTAGCCTTCAACCCTCAATCATCTACGAATTTTCGAAACCAAATATCTTGGCGCAATAGCTAAAATTGCACTACGAACCGATCTAAGTCCCAATAACATCTCCGCAATTACCCTACAGGACTTTTCTGAACTAAGGAAGGTCGATCCCATGGGCCTTGATCCTGACTCAAGGAATCTCTTCTGCAACCAGAGTCCCCATTTGAGATCAGCACCAAATGTACTGGTCCATGACTTCTCGTATCTAGAGAGAGCTGTCTCAGAGAAGTCTTTGTCCCTCAAACATTTTGAAACAGTTTCAGCGGCTTTGAAACCTCCCATCATTGAATAGTAGATGCCCTCCCCTGTAATAGGTGAACAATGACCTGCTGCGTCTCCAGCGAGTAGAATTCGTTGTCCATATGACGGTTTCACGATACCAGCTAAAGGCATCAAAGCTGCTTCCTCTTTTACAATTACAGCTCCAACATCTTTCAATTCATCACTAATTGGCTTCACATTAGCAACAAGATGGTTAAGATAGTCAAATGCTCTCTTGCTACTCTCCCTTACCTTGTTCACCAGACCACCTGTGCCAACAACAGTTTCATGATCTCTGGGAAAATTCCAGGCGTATCCTCTTGGAGAAAATTCGGTACCGTAGTAGAAATCATTGGTATTTGACAATGTTTCTTCTGTTTTCATTTGATACTGAACAGCATATCCCATCTGTTCGTTTGTGGGTCTAGCTCTGACATGACCAAATCTTAGACTTGAGGGATTGGCTCCACTTGCATCGATCACTGCCTGACAAGAAAGAGTACTACTGATACTTCCCTTGGTGTACCGAATCAAGCATCCATCCTTTGTGATATCTATTCTATTACATTCCGTATCTAACCATATCTCTCCAGAGCTCCTGTTCACACTATGAAGAAGTGCATTACCAAGGTTCTCCCTACTTACATTTACTCCTGCATACTTTTCCAAATTTACATGCCTGATCTCAAGATCGGGAAACTTCATTCTTATTGAATCGATAGGATGAGCACCAGGTATATCCCCAAGATTGAATTCATCAATTGCACGATGCGGAACATATCCTCCGCATGCTTTGTCTTTTCCTGGAGCTGAGTCACGACTGATTAACGTGTACGATATATCTAGGTCTTCGAGCTTTCGAGCAGCAATCAAACCCGCGGGACCTGCTCCAACTATGATGATGTCTGTATCTGTGTTGGTCATTGTTTGATTTGTGATGTGGAATGGCCCTAATAATCTTGGTCAAACATTAGTAAACGCTAAGTCATCACTCGAGAAAATGAAATTGTATGTGCGTGTACTGGTCCGCATCTTCACAACCGATGGGTTTACTCCGGGCCAGCTCGGAGGTCTTCTTTGGACCAGTACACGCTTACTCGCAAGTTCCGAATGAGTACACGTTTAATCCCATGGAGTACATCATATGAGGAGGAGAGAAGTGGGATGGAGAGAGAATGCTGTTTCACTCGGGGTGCGAGATCCCATTACTCAGGCCAGTGTCTTTCATCTGTTCCTGGACCTTGGAACAGTGCGTTTACTGTAGATATATACTGTACACTATTGTATATTGGACCTTGTAATATCCAGAGTTACTGATTTTCTCGCAAGTTTAATTACACACAAGAGGATTCAGTTTGTATTAGATTGCGTTGTAGGAGCAGGTGTAAATGATTAGAATTTTGAAATTAGCCATTGCAATAGCTACCATAGCAATCGGCTTGGCGGCTCTTTTTATCATAACGATCCCCTCAGCATTTTCAGCAAGTGTTACTGGCATTCCAAGCCTTGCAATAGTAGCTATAGTTGGACTTGGTGCATTCATATTCGTGAGTGTTGTTTATGTTTATAGTTTCAAATCAAAGCGTTGATTTGCAACTACACTAACCTTGACTCAGGTAGTGTGGCTTGATACTCATTATCATTAGTGTGTGTTCCCGTCGTTCTGATTGTATTCGTTGCTATCTAAAGAGGTAAGATGTAGTCTGTTCTACCTGCTGGGTTTCATTAGATAGAAACGTTGTAACTTCGATCAAGTGATGAATAATTGCAGTGTGGTGAGAATCAAGAGCATCGGGTCAGACAGAAGCTTTTTTGGGTGTCTAACTCTCGTATTATATATTAACCATGGTTAATTTATTTCAATTCCAACACTCAATTCTTGACGATTTTTCGAAACATAATATTAACCCATCATTGATTTTTTTAAATGATTGTTAAAATATATATTAGCCCTTCAATGGTACAATTTGTTCCAAAATGAATTTTTTATAGGCATCATTAAATTGATAAAATTACAATCAGTTTTTTTACAACTATACAAGAATTCAAGCTTCTTTCAAGTATGTAATCCAACTTTCGCGACTTCTGAAATACTTCTTATACTCACTTTCTGTGCTATAAAGTCTATTCGATAACAAAGCTAGTAAACAATCCTGGTTCTTCACGCAAAAAACTAGGGATACACACATTCTGAGTATGAGTATATCACTATTCCCGATCTACACATTCTTTATGTACTCAAAAAATGAATACAGGTTGAATGCAACATTCTAATTGATTTTTTAGAGTACAGTGTTATTAGTTGATTATGTTGGATTCAGGATATTTCAATAATGGTGATGCCAATGGTGATAACTTCCTCTGAAATGTTTTTTGAATTTTGAATAAGGGGAAGTAAAGGAAAATATTAGATGATTGTAAAAATAATATGATATATATTAAACCTTTCGAAAAATGGACACTCAGAAATTCTTTGCTTTCGATTTTTCGAAAACCTATGGAAATTGACAATTTGATGTCTTGAGGATGCACGAGAAGTCACAGAATATACTACTATACTTTGCATAAGCTGAATGAAATCACTCTTGGATTAGAAGTTCTAATTATGTCATTTAGCCTAATCACATATCATTTATATCTCGAATCAGAGTATCGACATGTACAATACAAAGTCGCTAGGGACTCAGTGTCACAAACAATTGTCCTGAATCGGAAGCAAGGTTGGCAAAACAAATGGTTACGATCTTCATAGTAGATGACGAAGCAATCCTTCATCGTCTATACAAAGATGTCTTTAGTATCAAAGGACATGAAGTCGTAGCAGATGCTTTTGATGGTGTAGAAGCTGTTGAGAAATACATGCAACTGGATCCTAAACCTGATGTAATCATTCTTGATCATAGGATGCCTAATCGTGACGGCATGGCTACGATGAAGGAGATTTTGAATCTTGAACCAGGGGCAAAGATTGTCTTCATTAGTGCAGATGCCAATGTTAGAGAACAAGCTATGACCAATGGTGCTTCCAGTTTTGGTTTAAAGCCGGTGACAATTCGTCATATGCTTGACCTTGTTGAAAGTGCAGTGTCAGACTAAGAATTCTTGCGACATTAATCAATCAGATTCTAGGGGGCAATTTTTCCTGAGTGAAGTACCGCATTCTGGTGTGTTGGTAGCCGGAGAGATACCTTTACTTCGTGTTCTACTAAAGATGGCCTTAGAAGATAGTGGATTTGATGTATGTGGCGAGGCTAATGACTCTCAAGAGCTTCTAGTCTTGTGTCAGAGTCAGAAGCCATCAGTTGTCCTTATTGATTTCAGCATGGACCAGATTGAACTTGTACGTCTCATTGAAAACATCCTTGATATTGACCCCGTGATTGCTGTCGTCGTTATTTCGGATCCAATTGATGGACAGGGAGAAACTGTGCTTGCAGCCGGAGCTAGGGCGTATCTTCAAAAACCATTCAGTATGTTCGATATGACTGATATGGTTAGGAAAGTAAAGCCAATATACAGTTGATTTTATTCTGGCAAACGTGCGTCAGGGAACGCTGAGATTCCATCAGATCCTATCTTGAACATGATGGGCCGCATAGCATGATTGGCACCACGCATTTTTACAACCCTTATCGTTCGAAGATAATCTCCAGCAGAATAGAGCATATTGAGCTTGACCACTCCATCACATATGAAGAACGGCATCTCATCACTCTGTGCGTTTTCACCAGCCCTCAATTCATGCGTTAAGACTATTGTTGATTCCCAGTCTACTATCTCGCGTATAAATCCATAGACTAGCTGACGAATCTCAGATAGGTTTCCTGCGAGTTCTAAAAGGGGTCCTAACCCATCAACCACAATTCTCTTTGCATTTGTTTCTGATGCCTTCTTCCTTACTAGTTCTGCCAGTCTAGGGACAGTAAATGGTTGTTCACGAAGTAGCGGATGATCAAATCCAATAACATATTCGTAACTTGTTTCGGTTGGCACAAGTTTCAAGGTTCCGCTTAGTATTGTCAGGGTTCCTGAGTCTATCGCGTCCTTTGGATTCCAACCAAAATCAGTCATGTCCTCTACAATCATGTCCGAAGTCTGGTCTAACGAAAGCAGAAGTCCATTTTCACTGTTTGCAACCCCCTCAAAGAGGAAATGCCAAGCCAGGATACTCTTTCCTGTACCCGGACCTCCTGCTAGTAATGTTGAACGACCTTTGACGTAACCACCCTCAAGTAGTTCATCAAGACCCGTTACGCCTGTACTCACACGAGTTTTCGACATGCGAATCACTAGCCATTCAATGAAGTGTTCAGTTTTAACCTTTCAGAAAGAACGATACAATTAGAATACATCCTCGAAACCTTAATTTCTAATCAACCCAGATTACGCGGAGAAAAGCACTAGAAGCCTTTTGATTGTCATAACCAGCGAGAACCAAGAGGAGCAGGATTTAGCAAGGCTTGCCAATTTCACGGATGATGTACGTTGACAGACGACCCGATAATACCGGAGTTCATGATGTATAGTGTAGGTCTAGAGGACTCTGAATTAGAAGAACTACGGAATCGTCTTTCAGTACAATCCCGCTCCACAAAAGATCGGTTCATGCTTTTTACAGATATCTTAATCGAATATGTTGGGAGTGGAGAGTGGAGAAACAGAAGTCCTTCATTCCTTGCAATGTGTGCTAAAGCCTGTTTTCTTAGGGGAATGTATGGATACAATCAGATTTTAGCTAAGGATTCTCAAAATCTCACCTGCAAAGGATACGCTGCTGCGGCATATTGCAGACAAAGTCTTGATCCAAGATGGCTAAACAACCTTAGAAATATTACAAACCAAACATGGCAAGCAAAAGACTACATTTCATTTGCTGAGCTATCTGGTCAATTAGCATCCGTACTAATTGATTTAGGCTACGCGGATCATGCCCGACAAGTTGCTTCTGAAAGCATTGAAAAAGTGACTCTTGCCACCGCAAAAGACACAGCTATCCGTAATATGGTTCAGGCTGCTCTCTTAAGTGCTAGAATAATCCTTGCATTCATTTCAGTGTCTTCAGAATCTCGTGAAGAAGGACACATTCGTCTTGATTCTGCTCAAGATACAGCAACACATCTTGATCATCAGCTAGCTTTGAATGACATCAAGTTATACAAAGGCCGAGCTCTTGAAGATGTCTTTGAACATGATAGAGCGCTCCCCTTGGTGACATCAGCACTTCGAAAATATGAGAAAATGGGTTATTCTTATGGAGTGGCAATAGCACAGAATCTTAGAGGAGTAATTCAACTAAATATGGGTCAACTACAGGAAGCCCGTGACCAGTTTGAGGAACTACTTATTATTCAACAGCAACTCAATAATCAGGTAGGACTTGCGAAAACTCTGATTAATGTTGGAGAGATTGATAGGGCTCTTGACCAGATTGCCCAGATGGAAACGTACAATCGCAGAGCTCTGGAGATAAGTCAAGAAGCTGAGTACATGAGAGGGATCGCCACAGCTACTGTGAATTTAGGTGATGTCGCACTTATGAAAGGCGATGCTGAAGAAGCACTGAGATTTTACAACGAGGGAATAAAAATCGCAGACGGTGCAGGGATGAAAGCAACCTTAGCTTTGACTCTTTTTCAAGCTGGGGATGCTAATTTTATTCTACATAGATTCGATGAGGCAATTGCTTTCTATCGCAAGGTTAAGAAACTGTCTACTGAAATCGCTCATCTTCTCTATGCTTTCAACGCGAAAGCCAGCGAGGTTGTAACAATTTGGGAGGATGGTGGAAAACCAAAAAACGACCTCTTGAAGAAATTGCGATCCATCTTAGGTAAGCTAAAAGACTGGAGTGAATCACCAGATTCTGAGATGATGAGAAATGTCAGAAGAACTGTTTTGGAAGATCCAGCTAGTGACAGTGACCTCTGTGTGTTCTTTGATGGTGAGAAAAGCTTCGAATGCAGAGTAGAGAGGAAGGGTCTTAGGAAGGAGTGTTTTGGAAATCTCTATTGGAAAGGAGGGCTTTGTCCTTACTTCAAAGAATTCATGACTCACCTTGAAGAGTAAATTTTATTCACAATCTATTCATAGATACGGTAACTTGCATCAGATTGAAGCAACGTGAATGCGCGACATATGCTTATATTCCAGTACAACGCAACTTCATCTGCGCAAGCAAGGGGACATCCGATATGAGCGCTGAAGGCGCAATTCCACCCCGTATTAGGGATGCATTAGACTCAGCTGATGGCTACGTTTTGGTAGTTACAGGTAGACCTGGAACAGGTAAGACTCTATTTGTACATGAGGTCTTCAGACAATTCAAGGATTCGTTGCTTATTCTTTCAAACGCTGAAGCAACAGCCGCTGCAGAAGAGGAATTATCATCGCTACCTCGTTGGTCTGAAAGACATGCCGTAGCTCACTATTGGAGAACAATGGATGATTCTGAAATTCACGAAGCCAATCTTCATGAGCAACTGTCACGATTACTTGGCGGCGCATCCCTGAAAGAAGACCATTCAGTTGCTATTATCGACTCTTGGTCAGACTTTATCATGCCAATTCGCTCAGAAATGCAGTATGAAATTCAACAATCATTGATATTCGCAGCTAGGAAAGAAGGTAAGAATCTTGTTCTCGTAACAGAGGGAGATTGGGAAGAGAGCTACCAACGACCACTGTATCACTCTGCAGATGCAATCGTTCGACTAAGAAAGCTGAGAAAAGATCAGCGACTTTACCGCCAGTTGACTATTGAGAAGATGAGAACACTGCCTATTGAACAGGATTCTTTCCTGTTTACTTTGAACAAAGGTCGATTCACGTACATTCCATGGTATGTGCATCAGTTTCCTCCAATAACAGTGGAGCGAGAATCAATCAAAGATCCATCAAACTCACGAATATCCTCAGGAAACAGGAGTCTGGATATGATTCTTGGAGGAGGATTTGAGAAGGGTAAACTCAGTCTGATTGAAGTGGAAAATCTAGCAGCGCCATATCTGGAAACAATCTATATTCCTTTTCTCTCAAATCAACTCCAATTGGGTCGACCTGCTGTAATTCTTCTACCGGAAGGTTGGTCTCCTGATCAATTCATGCAGGGACTCAGTCATTTCATTGATCCAAAGCTAATACAACAACAAGTAGTATTCTTTGGTAGACATGCATTGGGTGCGAGAAATGTACGTACAATTGATGATGATCCCTGGAAAACACTCCAAGAGATTCGTTATGAAGGAACACAATTAGAACGTGAGTTTGACACGCAAGTAACTGAACTATTTGCACTTGATACACTAGAAAACAAATACGGTATAACTGACCTTAAGGGAATGATGGCTGAGATTACCGCATCACTACCAGCCACTTCAAGAGCAACAGTCACAATTTTGAGCCAAGAACAAGGCTTGAAAAGTGGTTCTCTTGCTCATAGTGTACATCTGAGAGTGCAAGAGCTGAGTGGTGTACTGAGTGTGTGTGGTGTAAATCCTAAAACTAACTACCTTGCTGTGCGACCCTTACTATCCAAGGGTTTTCTTGACTATGATTTAGTACCAATAGTATAGAGGTGTGTGAAATGAAGGCTAAGACAAGAGAACTGTGTCCATGGCAAAAGGCTAATCTCTTGACAGAGTCTGAGTTTCATCCCTACACCCTCTCAAAAATACTACCGCCGGTGGTAAGATGAACACTGACAGCAAAAAAATACTGGTCGTTGACGATGAGGAGATGACCACTGAACTAGCAAAAACATTCCTGGAAAAACACGGATTTACGGTGGTAATTGCCAAAGATGGAGAAGAAGCACTCAAAATCGCAGAGGATGAGGTTCCTGACCTTATTCTCTTAGATGTTATGCTTCCCACAGTTGATGGTTTTGAAGTCTGCAAACAGCTGAAAGCAAAGAACACTTTCAAGAAAACTCCTATCCTCATGTTTACTGCAAAAGGTCTCAGCAGTGATATGGAAAGAGGAGAGGCGGCTGGCGCAGATGAGTACATTGTGAAACCATTCTCTGGCAAAGCTTTGGTGGAGACAATTAGAAAACATCTAGAAATAACCTAGCGAGTGTAATCGAAATGTCTGGTGAACCCTCTCAATCTCATGGGTCTCAATTCAGCATAGTCGACAATCTACTTACTAGACCGCCCAAGGGCTACGTTTTCCTTGTCATGGCTTCGCAGGATAGTCATTATGATCTTTTCATGCTTACTCTCATAAGACGTGCTCTTGAGATGGGTTTGAACACTCTTGAAGTTGTTACAGAGGCTCGGAATCGATCATTGATGAATGAGCTCTCACAGATGCAGGGGAATGGATTCAAGATTATGGAAGTTGGATATGGTCAAGACACCCTAGGTGATTATACTTGCTCTCCGCACCTTCATGAAATCAACATACAGCTGAGAAGTCTACGAAAAGATCTCACACCTAATTTGATTACATTTGAAGGATTGACACCCCTGTTGATAGATTTCTCAGCACGAGATGTTGTTCAATTTTTCAAAGAATGTGTTGAAGAGAGCATAAAGATTGGCTCAAATGAGTTCTACCTAGTCCATGCTGAAACTGCAGATCCTGTAACAATCAATCAGCTATACTCATTGGCACAGGGAATCATTACTCTGACCACTTCCCGAGGAAAACACTATCTCACAGTAAAGAAATCAAAAGGTGTGGAGCTTCCTTACAATCCAATTGAATATGTACCAGTCATGTCGAGTGAAAAAAGATCTGATTGGAAAATCATCTGGAACTGGTAGTTAATCCAGGTCTACAACAAACTCCTCTTCTTCTTCTCTATCATCAGAGGATTTTCTTTCTTTAGGCCGCAGGTGTTGCCCTGAAAACATCCTTTCAAAGAGACGAAGTGCCTCTTGGACAGTCGATGTCCAAGTATCTTCTTCTACAGCATCATCCATTTTCTGTCTCACTGGATCAAGAAGAGACCGCACTTTCTGACAACTCTCATCATCCCACTGGGCTTCATCCATTATAGTTTCGATTTGCCGTATGATTTGACCTCTAAGTGATGCAAACCGCATCCTCTCTTCATCTAGATCTGTGAGTCGTTTGTTCACCTTGCCTAACTCTCTGAGAAGTCTTCTAACTGCGGCTACATCTGGTCTTGCTTCAGGAACAATGAATCCCTGGGGAATAACCAGTCGTCCTGTTTGTCCATGTCTTGTTAGACGCACAACAAAGGCATCTGGAAGGATAGTTGTAGATAGCCCAAATCTAACATTCAATCTATAATACACTCTATCCGGACCAAGTTCACTCTCACCGTGTTCTCTTTCTACAAGACCTGCTCTCTGAAGCGCTTCAAGATGTTTGAAAACTCCTCGAGGGGTTAAACCGAGCATTGTACTGAGTTCATAGGGATAGTGTGCTCGTTGAGCAAGAAGTCTAAGTATCCTTCTTCTTGTTTCGTTGCCTAGAGCTTTGAATACTCTGTCAAGATCACCTGGTCCTTCTTGCGACATCTTGTTCTATCTCTCTTTTCTACGATCCATTTGATACTGTTGAATCACAAATATTCAACTTTTTCCCAGATTCCATAGAGAAAAACAAGCCATTCCATATAGAGTTCATCTGGTTGCCAGAAATCAATTCCTGAATTCGATAACCAATCCGGGAAGACTTGTTCTTGTTGGTCTGATTCCATTCTATTTTCTCCAATATATCTGCGATGCGATGAATTTCTCCAAATCAATCGAATCCATCGAATCTAAGATACCTTTTGGTATCTTAGCATAAAAGGCTTGTCACATGACCATATTGAATATCTGTTTAGGGAGAAAGCTTACTTCGAACAGGAGGGTTTCGTTGAGTTGATGAATCATCTGAAGGTGATTGTGTTCGATACTTGTCCAGCAGAGTTTCTGATTTGTCATATATGGGGCCTTGACCTGTTAGAAATCCTGTTGAAACTCCATCCTTAGTTTTGATGACTGGACGCGAAGCTTTCATCATGAGATATCTGAGAAACTCAAGATCTGTCACTTTTCGTCCCATTTTTCGCTGGTATCTCATTTTTTCCTCTTCCCAGGTCAAAATATCATGTTCTGTGAGTCCTTTGAATAGTTTATTCTTGAGTTCGCCCATTTTTCAGTCTCCAATAAGTTAACCATTCTAACCAAAATGTATACTATATTCCCTTGTGATACCCAGAGGATACGAGACATAAGTTGACTAGAATAATTATCTTGGAATATTGAAAAGGTTTGTAAAGAAATGGATCCATATTCCTCAATGAGGAGAATTCAATGGTACAGATTCCACCTGTAGCTCTGCCTGATTTTTGGTTTCAAGTATTCATTTTGTTTTCTCCATTTGTTTTTATTGGATTCATTGTTGTTTTGATAATCTATAGCTATATTAACCGTGAAACAAGGGAAGACAAGATTTCAAGAAAAAAGGCAATCCAGAAGAAGAGATATCCTGATTTTAAGATGGACTTAAACAGAAGTTTTCATGAATCTGAACAAGATCAGGACTCATAGTTTGGGCAATTTCCTTCCCAGTCTTTCTATGTCCATCATTCTTGTTTTATTGCTTCGCGACGCTCTTCTCCTGACCGAGGAGCATTTGGATCTCTAGTTTCTCTGATATGGCATGTTTTAATTACCCGAAAAAGCGTGAAAAGGAAACTAAAAGAACTCAAAAGAAATGGTCAGTCAAAATTCTGACCTATCATCCGTTCTCCTTTTCATTTTCTTGTTCAGTTTCTTCAACTTCTACTTTAGTAGCCACAACTCCACCTTTGGTTGTAGGTGCTGGAGTGAATGTTGCTTCCGGAGTTTCTAGTCTGGGTTTATGATACAGACTCTCTGATCTGGTCTTTGTGAATTGAGTCACTGCAGTCCAGGTCGCAGACCTGTCTGCTAGTGGGGTCAGCTTCTTGATGCGAAACATTACAATTGCTGCCAAGTCGATTAGGATTATGTTCATAGCAAGCAGAGCAAACGACCCGATACTGATTCCGATAAGTGTCGAATTGGCAAATTGTAGACCAAGGACCATCATCAAGGCTGCATTGACAGCCGGTGGCATCAGTGCTGCTGATATGGCAACACCGACAAGGCTTGACATATCTCCTTTCGTGACTGAAACAGCCACAGCAGGACCAGATATTATCGCTACGCCTACATCAATTGGTGAAAAACCACCTCTTCGAGTAATCTCAGTCAGAATTTCATTGCCCCAATTAAGTTCGATTCTTCCCACGAGACCTGCTGGACCACCAGTATATAGTATTGGTACTAGAAATGCCATTACTATTCCGACTGCAAATGATAGTCCTAACGAGATGAGCTCATTGATTGTTCCTTTAACAAACAATTGTCGGTCTCTAACAACATATCCAAGAGCAACCCCCAACATTGGTCCCATCAGTGGTGATAGCAGCATTGAAGCAACAATCACTGTGGTGTTGTTCTGTATCAGACCAAATCCCGCCATTGCTGCAGCCAAGATTGAGAAAGCAATGAAGTCAAAGCTCAATGAAGATTGCTTCTTTACGTTCTCATAGATTTCTTCGACAGCTAGGGTTGCGTCTCTCTGAATCTTTGTTTCACTGACCTCTTCAACTTCCCTTGGAAGGGATGCCTTCAGATCGAGAATGTCAATGAATCCATATTCAACACCTACTCCTCTACTCTTCAGCTTCTCTATAGCCTCACTGGCTTGATCATCTGGGATTCTGAATACCAGTAGGTGAGCATTGTCAGTGTCTAGTTTTGTAACATTATTGACACCCATTGCATCTATTACAAAATCAAGCACTGCCTCTGTTTTTTCATATGGCACAGTTATTTGCACCTGTTTCACAGACGCGCACGGCTCCCATGTTAGTTCCGAAACTTCATTGGAAAGCTATTAAGAGTTTCTGGACAAGCATTTTTTCATTGATTGTAATACCACTAATACCATTTTCACAAATTGCGCATATAACACCAAGCTTTTCTTTGACACAGGACTTGAATTTCAAAGAGGAACACGCATGGCAGTCATCGAGGTTCTTGTTGCATGGTTCGCATTATCTCTCACAGGAGCTCTTGCACCAGGTCCTCTTTCTGCTGCAGTAATTCAACAAGCTAGTAAGCGAGGTCGCCTTCACGGAATCTTACCCATGGTTGGACATTCGATTGTTGAGCTTGGAATTATGAGTGCGATCATCTTGGGTGTCAATGCCTTGACTCTAACTCCGTTTGTTGTCGATATCATGATGAGTTTTGGTGGATTCATCATCATTATCTTCGGTTTCTTGGCACTTCGTGACTACAAATATGAAGCACTGATACCTGATTCCATTGCAAAATCTGAAACCTCCACGTTCACCGCACTCGAGGCTACGACGCAAGGAGCTTTAGTTAGTATCTTCTCCCCATATTTTCTGCTCTGGTGGTTTGGAGCTGGTCTCTCATTCATCAGTCTACTTCTCGTGGACCTTCAGCTTTCTTTAGGCACGGTCTTCTTTGCTGGCGTTTTGATCTATTTCACACATATTTCGACAGACTTCATCTTTGGAGCTTTTCTTTCGGTTGGAGCTACTTATGGAAGTGAAAAAGCTCAGGTTGATTCCAAAGCAGGTCGTCTAAACTTAGTCAATATTGGGATAGGTCTGTTCCAAGTAGTTCTTGGTCTATCATTTATTGTTTTAGCAATACCTGGCCTTCTATTTGGTTCCTAGCATTTGATTAATGGTTTAGGCACAGAACTCTTTAGGATGACATGATCATCGCCAATAGGTGATTCTATGACTAAGATTCTCATAACCGGATTCGAACCCTTTGATGGATTCACAGTCAACCCCTCAGAAGAAGTGGTAAAGCGTCTT
>JBHLRQ010000026.1:0-22721 GCA_048882385.1 Candidatus Thorarchaeota archaeon
GCACAAAAACTAGCTGACATGGAAGAAGTCTGGGACCTCTATCGCACTAGTGAGGACTATTCATTGTTTGCGACCATCCGAACAGAAAGTATTGAGTCATTCAATCGCTTCCTTCGAAAATTATACGAAAATGATAGTGTTTTGGATACAAAATCCTACATATCGCTAGAGGAATGGTTTGTTTCCTCTCACTAGGTTGAACGAGAATAGCCGAGCCAGTGGTTATACCAGAGGTTATCCTTCCAGTATCTCGCCAGAATAAGCACCCACCAAACAATCATGATTAAACTTGTCACCGCATTGGCCAATCTAAATGGAACGCCACTGAGATTTCCAAATGGGGCAAAAAAGAGGACCAGTGGCCCAACAACATCAAAGGGATCAATCCATGGCCACAAAATTGGATTATACCAGTGCATCGGATAATCTAGCAACAGATGTGAAAGTACACCAATCAGACAGGACACAACAAGCATCTTTGATAACCCAGTAGTTTCTTTCAACCTTTCCTGATCCACACTAAAGAGTGTTGAGATTAATGGAGTATAGAGGAGCCATGTGACAGTGACTGCTATGAGAGTGCCAACTATGATCGCCCCAATCAGACTATGAAGGAAGAGGTGGTCTGGTAAATCACTGAAGAAGATCCACATCAATGGCACTTCAATGTCTGGAATCACAGAACCAACAATCAATCCGGGAAGGGATAGTTTCTTGTCAATTTTTGAAAGACCATGGGCAAGAGGATAATGAAGTGGTGTAACGGGCATGTGCCTGACCTCTGGATGTCAGAACGATACATCACATTTCAATACTCTTAAAGAAGAACAGTTGTACTGCTTTGCCAAGGTGTAGATTAATGGGATTATACGAGTTTAATGGTAAGTCACCCCGAGTCGACCCAGAAGCTTACGTATCACCGAGAGCATCGCTAATTGGAGATATTGAAGTTGGTCCTGATTCGACTATTTGGGAGTCTGCAGTCATAAGAGCTGATATGAACTACATACGAATTGGAAAAGGAACATCAATTCAAGACAATGTCACTGTACATACTACCTTCATGAATCCCACAATTGTAGGCGATTATGTAACTGCAGGACATAATTGTGTAATTCACGCCTGTGAGATTGGAGACCATACTGTGATTGGAATGGGTGCGATTGTGTTAGATGGTGCAAAGGTCGGAAAGGACTGTGTAATTGGAGCTGGCTCAGTCGTCACTGAAGGCAAGGTTATACCTGATGGCAGCTTAGTGCTAGGTGTACCAGGTAAAGTCGTCAAAGAGATATCAGATCCAATGAAAGAAGCATTCATGGCTGGAGCCGAGCTCTATATCGAGCTAGGTAAGCAACACAAGAACTCCGGGTCTGGAAAATCTGAATAAGCTCACCAAGGTCCTGGTCCTTCCTCATCTCGCTTCACTATCTTAGTATCCAAATCTGACGGTTCCCTGGGTTGAACCATCTTCCATGCTGCAATACACAGAATCAGGGGAATTGCTATGAACAACGGGACAAATAGTATGATGAGAATAATTATGACACATAATCCCCAATCTTCTGTTTGAACTCTTGCTGGAGCAGGCTCTTTCACCAAGATGACATTCTCACCATCAGCATCAATAGCCGAACCACAGTTCTGACAGCTCACCCTCCCGTCATCGAGTCTGTGTTCATCTGTGTAAATGTACTTAGAACCACAAATTGGGCATCTTACTCTTACTGCGTCAATGGTTTCACTCAGGAAGTGTATTGATGGTTTAATTGCGTCTGTATCATCAGCTGTAGATGATAATCCACTAGTACCTGTCTGTGTTGAAAAACGCTTTCCGCAATTCTGGCATTCGACTTTATTTGAGTCATCGATCTTGTCAAATGAATACCTATAGATTGCACCACAACTTGGACATTTCAATTTTTGACCAGCTGAAGTCATGATCCCGCTCCCAATCAATAACTGTAAGAATTGGTTAAATACCTAGCTGCTATTCTAATGAAACAATGGACCAAGTTTCATCGGACAAATCTAATATTATGCTTTGTACCTCCAAAAGTGAGGAATGCGTCAATGCATCGAAGACAACTACTCCTATTGACCTCTATTGTACTATCATTGTTCGTTTTGGTTGGAACAGTATCCGCTCAATCAAGTCTTGTTGCTAACATCACAAGAACAGATGAGCACGTTTGGGGTGGAAATACTAACGACTACGTGGCTGAACTGGATGCAGGGCATTGGACAGTGGTTGTTGATACAGAATCATTCTGGGGTCTTGAGGTCAAGATTACAGTGGCTACTGATAGTGGCTATACCGACATTATAGCAGAGAGTGGAACTGATTATGGAAATTATCCCTCTGTTGATTTTGATTTGACATCAAACAGAACATTATACATTGGTGTCACTGAAAACTCAGTCTATTCTGATGGTAGTGGTTTCTACGACATAGGAGTTTATGATGACTCTCATATACCTGGTTTCTTCGAATCCTTGGATCTATTCGACTGGATATTCCTCCTAATTGTTGCATCAATTCTAGTTCCTCTATGTCTTGGTCTGTTTGCCTGTCGAAGAGTTCGCCGATCGACTCGACCAATACAAATGGGTCGTCGAAGGAGGACTGACAGTATTCTAGTCGAGGTTCCAATACATGCAATTCCTGATGACCAGCAGGAGAGTGTTATGACGCATGGAAGTAGGACCACCACAGTTCGATTGCCCCTGAACTGTCCATCATGTGACGCTGTTGTATCACATGAGAGTGTTGATTGGGTGGGTCCACTTGAGGCTAAGTGTAGCTATTGTGGTGCGACTATGCGTGCCACATTCGAAAACATATGAGAGATACATGGGGAGGTTTCCCTCTCCAGTTTCTAACTACTAGTCAAAAATCTTCAAGAGTTCATAGCCCTGAAATACTGACCACAGTACTAATGAATAGACTGCAACTTTTTGCCAGAGGGCAGTCCCAAAGTATTCGGACATAACTCCAAACATACCGAATATGTGAAGTATACAGATTACCACGACGATGAATCCAATCCCTGCATAGATGTTCTTGTACTCACTGTTCATGACGATAGCAATTGAATAGCACAGAATTCCAGCCATAATGAGTATGAAGAAGAGCCTTGTAGTGTTTCCATGTATATCAGGAGCTTCATTCCCTGCAAAGATTGCTAGTGCTGAGAGATTGGGTGCAGCACAAAGACCTAGAAAAGTACCTAATCCACTTAGTACTTTGAGACCTGTCGTTTCTGTGAATAATGTACGCATAGAAAACAGGAAGGTAATCAAACATACGGCAGCACCTGTGCACGCTGTTACAAACAAGAAATAGTTCAACATTGATGGTGTGCTATCGATTATAGTATGTCCAAGTGCGCTAAAGGAGTTTAGGAAAAAGTTGTATCCCCCTGGATAGGTCAGCATTGCAATGAATGTTGCAACAACAAAGATGATTCCAGAAAGAATCCCCAGATATGCTCCAATTCTTTTCCAAGAAGGCGACAATCCAACCACCTCTAAATGAATGTGTATAGGAATCCAATCCTCTGCCAGTACTCCCTAATAAAACAATCAGGAGAACTATTTACCTCTCTTTTCAAGCTCCTCCTCCAAGAGTACACGTCTGAGGACCTTTCCAATATTACTCAACGGAAGTGTATCCCTAAATTCGACCTCTTTCGGTCTCTTGTATCCGGCCATCCTGTCCCTTGCCCACTCAATGAACTCATCCTCAGTGGCTGTTTCTCCCTCTTTCAGAACGATGTAGGCTTTGACATACTCATTACTGGAATCCTCTATTCTTGGTATTCCCACAGCAGCTGCCAGCTTCACCTTTGGATGAGTGAATAGAATGTCCTCAATCTCCCGTGGGTATGCCTTCATCCCACCTACATTGATCATCTGTTTCTTTCTGTCACTGATGTACGTATATCCCAGCTCATCCATGTAGCCAAGGTCTCCAGTGAGGAAGAATCGCTTTCCATTGATTTCACGCATGACATTCTCGGTTTCTTCAGGCTTCCTCCAGTAACCCTTGAAAACCTGCGGTCCATGTATAGCAATCTCGCCAATCTCACCAATGGGCATCTCTTTTGTTCCAGTATCAATATCAAGAATCCTGCAGTCAGTATCAGGCAGTGGAAGTCCAATTGATCCAAACTTACGATATTTCTTGCTGGTTGGATTGATGTGGGTGACAGGTGAGGTTTCTGTGAGACCATACCCTTCAAACACTAATGCGCCTGTTACAGCCTCGAATCCTTTTGCCACTTCTGGTGGTAAAGGAGCTGCTCCTGAGCCACAGATGCTGATTTCAGACAAATCATATTTGCCTACATCTGGATGATTCGCGATTCCTGCGTAGAGTGCAGGTACGCAATTGAACACAGTACACTTTGTCCTCTCAAGTTCCTTCAACAGATCTGTGAGTGGGGGTTTTCCGGATCGAGGATCAGGAATAGCCACAAGCTGGCCTGCATACCAAGTCGCTGAAAGCAAGCTGAGAGTCATACCATAACTGTGGTACCATGGTATAGCTCCGACATACACTTCCTCTCCGTATCTGGTACCTCCATCTCTTCCAACATCCTCTTCTTTCATATAGACCCATTCAACTATCTGAAGCAAATTTGATGTAAAATTATAATGAGAGAGCTCTGCTCCCTTTGGGGTGCCTGTAGTTCCACCGGTGTAGATTATTACTGCAGTGCTTTTTGGATCTATCTTGACATCAGGTGGCTTTGGCTCGTATTGGACAAGAATGTCCTCATAGAAGAGTGTCTTGTCCTCCTCATAGTAAGGGCTCTTGGGAACCTTCCCTAGAAGACCTCCAATGAACGCCGTTGCTTTTGAAAGGAACGGCTTGACGCTACAAACAACCACAGTACTGACTTGAGTACCTTTGATAGCTTCGTATGCAGTTGGTGTGAAAGTTGGATGATCTAGCGCAAATACAATCTTTGAGTCAGTGTCATTCAACTGGAAGTTCAGTTCATTCGCTTTGTACATTGGATTGCATGTCACAACCTTCGCTCCTGTCCTCAAAATCCCGAAATAAATGGCTGGGAAGTGGGGCACATTAGGGAGAAAAATCGCGACACTATCACCTTCCTTGATACCTTTGTTAGCTAGGAAGTTTGCAATCCTGTCGGAATGCTCCTTGACCTCTCTGAATGTCTGTTTCTTTCCCATAAAGATAGTATAGGGGAGGTCTCCGCTCTTCTCTGCTGCTCTATCTAGCATCGCAAACAATGGTTCTTCAGGATACTCAATTGTTGTAGGTGCAGTCTTCGGCCAGGCTTCTTTCTTCTGCCAATATAGCTCATCCATTACTCTCAACTCTCACTAATCTATTCGAAATCAGTACGATAACTTAGCTGTCCCGTATAGCTTTCCTTCCTGATATTTGTTGAGGATGCCTTTGAATGACTACAAAATGAATGAAAAAGAAAGAAGTTGGGGAGGGCAAATACCATCCCCAGTTTCTCATAGATTTACTTTTTTGCTAGCTCAGCTTCACGTAGCTCTCTTCTGAGGACTTTCCCAACTTGGGTCATGGGCAGCGAGTCGACAAATACAACCTCTTTTGGTCTTTTGTACCCCGCCATCTTTTCTTTCGCCCATGCGATGAACTCATCCTCAGTGGCTGTTTCTCCCTCTTTCAAAACGATATACGCCTTTACATATTCGTTTGTAGGGTCGTCTTCCCTTGGTAAACCAATGACTGCAGCCATGGCCACCTTAGGATGCTCGAAGAAGATGTCCTCAATCTCTCGTGGATACGCCTTCAGACCGCCGACATTGATCATGTCCTTCTTACGGTCGGAAATGACAAAGAATCCATCTTCATCAATGTGACCAATGTCACCTGTGAGGAAGTATCGCTTACCATTGATTTCACGCATAACTTCCTTTGTTTCATCAGGTTTGTTCCAGTAGCCTGTCATGACTTGAGGTCCACTAATGGCAATCTCACCGGTTTCTCCCTGTTTCAGTTCCTTCTTGCCAGTATCTATGTCCAATATTGTGGCGTAGGTGTCTGGTAGAGGAACGCCTATAGAACCAAACTTTCGCAATGATTTGAGTGCAGGATTAGCATGGGTCATCGGAGACGTTTCAGTCAGACCATATCCTTCAAAGAGTGTTGCTCCACTCACATCCTCGAATCGCTTACAAAGCTCAGGAGGTAATGGTGCAGCTCCAGAACCACAGGCTTTGAGACTGGACAGGTCATACTTTCCTACATTTGGATTGTTAACCATCCCTGCATATAGCGCAGGAACACAATGCATAATGGTGCCCTTGTATTTCTGAATATCCGCCAGTAGTTCACTCAATGGAGGTTTGCCAGCTCTTGGGTCTGGTATACATATCAATGAGCTTCCCATAACATAGGAGGCAATCATTGTTAGTGTCAATCCATAGCTGTGGTACCAAGGTAGAGCTCCGACAAACACCTCTTTTCCTGGCTTTAGTTTTTCAGGGGGTCCTCCTCCTTTGGGTTCAAGTTGTACCCACTCATCAAATTGCATGACATTACTGTAGAGATTGTGATGAGTCAACATCGCACCTTTCGGTGTCCCAGTAGTTCCTCCAGTGTAGAGTATGAGTGCAAGGTCTTCTTTTGGTTTGACTGACACATCAGGAGCCTTTGGTTCATATTGCTCAACGATATCATCATAGAATTCTGTAAATTCCTCGTAATAGTCACCCTTGGGAATCTTCCCTAGAAGGCCTCCTAGAACCGCTTTCACTTTTGGTAAGTATCTCTTGATACTACAGATTACATGGACCTTGACATCAGTACCTTTCACTGCTTCATAGGATGTTGGTGTGAAGGATGGATGATCAAAGACAAAAACCGCCTTTGCTCCAGAATCTTTCAGTTGAAAATTCAGTTCATTCGCCTTATACGAAGGATTACATGTGACAGCAGTTGCTCCACTCTTGAGAATACCGAAGAAGATTGGGGGATAGTGAGGTGTGTTTGGTAGGAATATCGCAACTTTGTCACCCTTACCAATACCCTTGCTTGCCAGGAAGTTGGCAATTCTATCCGCATGATCCTTGACTTCAGCAAAAGAGTGCATTATTCCATCATAGATTGTTGAAGGCGCACCTGGATGTTCAGTAGCAATTTTATCTAAGATGGCAAAAAGTGGCTCTTCAGGATAGTCCAGTGACTTCTTGACAGTTTTTGGCCACCTTTTTTTATGCCATAGCATTTCTTCCATATTTGTTCGTCTCCATATCTCTCGTCTATAATCTTTAGTCAGAATTTTGACTAGAGGATGTCAACTACGACTGCAATTGCTATTGATAATTCCTTCCACAGGTCGTTTTTGGCTCAAAACTGTGAAAATATCGAATTCTGAAGAACTAGCACAACAATTAAGATACTGATTGCCAATTTTCCAGTATTAATACCAAAACCCCAACCATTTGAAAGAGGCACTCAATTTGAACTATGAAGGAGTCATTGAACAATCATCGGTGGGACTGAAAGAACTGGTTGAATCAGGTGAAGAGATAATTGGGTACATCTATCCACACTTCCCATTAGAACTCTTTATGGCACATGGGTTCACACCTTCACTTATTAGGGCACTACCTGGGATTGCGAGTGGATATGAAGAAAGTCTTCAGACCTTCGCATGTTCATATATACGGAACCTCTATAGTCAACGCGCAAATGGACAATTTCTAACTCTTGCTGGATTAGTGTTTCCAGGAAACACGTGTGATGCCCTTCAAAATCTTGGGGATGTTTGGAGAGTTCGATTTCCTGATGATCGAGTGTTTCGCCTGACTTACCCCGTGACAAGGCATAGCCAAGATGATTCAGCAACAAAGTTCCTGACTGAAGAGCTTAGAATCCTGAGTGAAACCATCTCTACCACATTCAACAGACCTTTTCTTACTGAAAGCTATGATCGCGCAGTCGAACTTGTTCAAGACTTTCGCAATAGTGCACAGTTTCTTTACTCAGCAAGAGTGGTTAATCCAAAGATAATCCCCTTTGCTGATGTTGTTCGCTTTGTTAGGAGTTTCCTGACAGCTCCAACCATCTCATCTGTTTCAGCAGTCAAGGATGCTGCAACAATGGTAAAATCCACAGCAGAAACTCTTGGGATTTTAGACAGCATCGAATCTGTGAAACACGCAATAAAAACTGGTGATTATTCTGGAGTGACATTTCCAGAAGGTCTTGAAACACCTCGTGTAGTGATTGCAGGCGGAATGGTTGAGCCTCAAGCCATTGCCACTCTGGTAGATGAAATTTCTGATGTTGCAGACTCCGTTATTGTATT
Source organism: Candidatus Thorarchaeota archaeon (assembly GCA_048882385.1). GTDB lineage: Archaea > Asgardarchaeota > Thorarchaeia > Thorarchaeales > Thorarchaeaceae > SMTZ1-45. The sequence goes on from JBHLRQ010000026.1 coordinate 8,322, forward strand.
AGATCTCCTATCATTTGGGTTCAAGACGGTGTTTACTGAGTCTCCTGCCAAGTCTGAAGATCCATTCTTGGCGATGGCAAAATCTGTTTTGACTACTCCAGGCGAACCAACTCATGAAGGTCTTTCATACCGAATGGATGTGATGAAAGGACTTCTTGCAAACCTCTCAATTCAAGGGCTTATAGTTTGTGAACAGTCATTTTGCGATCCTGATCAATTCGAAGCACCGTCCATAGAAAGAGCCGCCTCAAAATTGAATGTCAAAACAGTTCGTGTGCCTTTGGACCCTGAACTTAGTGATCGAGGTCGTATCGAAACACGGATACAGACTTTCCTAGAAACTTTGGAGTGAGTAATCAGATGACTGAAGAAAGACCAAGTGAAGAGAAACCTTACAGACGTCTTGAAACGCAGGCGCTCCTGCAACAAATTGCATTTCGCCATGGTCTTGAAGCCATGGAAGCTAGTGAGAATGGCAATCTTGCATGGGTGACCTCAGGCTTTCCAGTAGAGATTCCAATTGCTATGAATCTAGGTGTAGTCTATCCAGAACAAGCAGGAGCAATCATTGGAGCTCAGAAAATAGGTCCTGAAGTTTCTGGTATTGCTGAAGATCTGGGATATTCACAGGAGCTATGTTCTTACGCTCGTGTTAGTATTGGATCCACAGAAAAACCCGATGAGGTTCCAATGGGGTCGTTACCAACACCTCAAATTCTCCTTGCTTGTAACAATATCTGTGGGACAGTTCTGAAATGGTATGATGCTATTTCTGAGATGACTGGTGCTCCAGTCTTCCTCCTAGACACTCCGCCTATAGAAAAACAACAACTTCCACATAATCAAGAGTATGTGCGTCATGGTGTTGAACGTCTGATTGAGTTTATTGGGTCTCACTTCAATCGAACCCTTGATGAGGATCGAATTAACCAAGTTGCTGAACTCTCAAGTAGAGCAACAAGACTATGGATTCGCGCTCTTGAAGCTTGCAAAAATAAACCAAGTCCATTGAACTGTGCTGATAGGTTCTTGACAATGGCTCCTGTAGTTTCAAGTCGGGGTACCGATCATTGTGTGGAATTTTACGAATCCTTTGTTGAAGAAGTAGAGGATCGTGTCAAGAATGGAATAGGAGCAATTCGTGACGAAAAGGTTCGCTTGCTATGGGATAACATTCCACCTTGGCATACTCTAAGATTCTTCAATATCCTGGCAAGTAGAGGAGTTGCTTTCCCTGCTGATACGTACACTCATGCCTGGACGGGTAATATGGTTGGTACAGACACACAATCAATAATCGACGAAGTCGTTGAAACATATTCTAGGGTCTATCTGAACATGGGACTCGATGCCAAGATTGACAAGATGTGCCAGCTCATCAAAGATTATGACCTCGATGGATTCGTTATGTTTTCAGTCCGTTCATGCAAACGATACTCGATTGGACAGCTTGTGTCAAAGGAGATAGTTACTGAAAGAACAGGTGTTCCAGGTGTAATCATTGAAGGTGATATGGTCGACTCCAGAGTGTATAATGCAGCTCAGATTGAAACCAGAGTGGATGCACTCCTTGAGATGCTGATGTGAGGAGAGATAATCAGTGGGTTTGGGTGTAGGAATTGACGTTGGATCAACAACAACAAAGGGAGTCCTGATCGATAGCTCAGGTAAGATTGTAGCCAAATCACTGATGCAAACAGGTGCGTCTGCAACTCAATCTGTGGAAAAGACAATAAAGAACATATCAGCATCATCCAGTGTTGATCTGAATGGGATTCCAGTAATTAGTACTGGATATGGTCGAGCACGTGTTGAGCTAGCTGAGAAATCCGTTACCGAGATTACTTGCCATAGTGTTGGAGTACATCACATCAATCCTGACATTCGATTACTCATCGATGTTGGAGGTCAAGACGCTAAGGTTATTCGTGTAGGTTCCTCTGGAAGACCTGAAGATTTTGAATTAAATGACAAATGTTCTGCGGGAACCGGTCGATTTCTCGAAGTCATGGCAGGGGTTCTTGAAGTATCTTTAGACGAACTTGGTCCTCTTGCGCTTAAATCAAAGAAACCGAGTTCAATAAGTAGCACTTGCACTGTCTTTGCTGAGAGTGAGGTCATTGGTCATATCGGTGCAGGAGAATCCGCCGCCGATATTGCAGCAGGAGTTCATGTGTCTATGGTTTCAAAAATTACTGCACTAGCGAAACGCGTTGGTGTCAAAGAGCCGGTATGCGTTACTGGTGGGGTTGCTCTCAATCCGGCATTTAGACATCACCTTTCTAATCAATTGGGTGTAGAACTTTGGGTTCCCGATGAGCCACAACTTACAGGGGCCTTGGGTGCTGCAGTCTTGGCCCTCGAACGCAAAGGTGCCAGCTCATGACTAAACGAACAAAGGAAGAAATTCATGAGCTGATTAAGTCACATTTGAAGAATGTAGATTATACTGAGAAGAAGATGTTCGGAGGACTTGCTTTCTTCATAAACAGAAACATGTTCACAGGAACTCATCAATCAAAATTCTTCTTGAGGCTCTCAACGGAGGACCGCGAAGAAGCATTGTTTCAGGATAACATCACTATCTTTGAACCTCGGAAGGGTATGATCATGAGAGAGTATATTGTCCTCACTGAATCTCTACTTGATGAACCATCTGAATTGGGAGCCCTAATCACGAAGTCGGTGTCGTATGTATCAGGTCTTCCACCAAAGGATCCCAGAAAGAAGAAGTGATTCACTTAATCTTCTTTGATACTGACTCTCCATAACTTGAGAAGTCCTCACCCGGCTTAGCTACCTCTAGACCCTCGCGCAACTCAGTGTCTGAAACCTTCTTCATATAGGATCTCCATCTCATCCCATCAAACGCTTGAGGTACAGGCTCTTGAACGACCTCAAACCGAATCATATCCTTTGTTCTCTCAATCTCGACTTCGTTGTTCGTGAAACCATATGAGTAGAATGTCTTCCGAAGCAATCTCTTGTTACGTTTGTCGTAGTAGAGCATGCTAAGGGCCTTATGAATGAGGTCTCCATCCTTGTTGATGGCTTCATGTCGACCCATAATGTAGACACCGTTCAACTCCAGAGTGTAGATTTCAGAGGTTTCTATTGTCCCTTCTTCATCAAACTGATCTTTTGAGCCACCTTTCCATTCGCCAATGAGAAAGTGCCAGTCTTTCAGGGGTGTATCCGAACTCATGTTTCAACATTAGAATAAGAGCCACATAAGACTGCTGAGTATTATGCGCTGATTGGAACAGCCTCTTTCCCAGCCTTCAAGCCAAGTTCTAGCGCTTTCAGATTTGTTTCTTTGAATCTTGGCCATCTGTCAATAATCTGCTGTTTAAGGCCTTCAATTGATACTATGCCTGTGATAGCTGTTAGAGCTCCTAACATCACAACATTTGTAGCTTGTTTCGTTCCCACGTCAACATCAGCAATTCTTGTTGCAGGTATTTTGTATACCTTTACACTATCAGGTAAATCGCCCTCTATCTCAACCAAATCCTCATCGACGATTAGAATTCCGTCCTTCTTTAGACCATGGACATACTCGAGATATGCCGCACGACTCATGGCAACAAATACGTCCGGTTCCTGTACTTTTGGATAGTCGACTTCTTCATCGTCAATTACAAGCTCACTCTTAGTTGCTCCTCCTCTGGCCTCAGGACCATAGCTCTGCGTCTGCACGCATTCTTTTTTCTCTACGAGTGATATTGCTTCTCCCAAGACGACTGCCATTGTGACTATTCCTTGACCTCCGAAACCACCAAACCTTATTTCGTAGCGTGCCATCAGAATCACCCTTTGAGCTTCTGATGCATCTCTCTAAGAACTGCTGTGTACTCAGGTTTCTCTATATTTACGAACTCTCCACAAACAATTCTATTCTCATAGTCGAGCTCTGCTTCATGTGGTGGAAGACCATTTTGAATCTCAGCCACTTCGAGAAGGTGCTTGTGCATCTCCAAACCATCACCAAGCCGGTTCATTCGCCCGTATTCAGTTGGGCAAGCTCCAATCACCTCTATGAATGAGAATCCTTCTTTCTTGATGCCTTTTTCTATGGATTTGGTAGCTCGTCTTGCTTGGACTGCAGTCCATCTAGCCACAAAGGTTGCACCTGATGACGCAGCCAGTTTGACTAGATTAAAGGGGTGTTCTATGTTTCCTATTGGTCTCGGACTGGTCTGTGAGTATCTCTCATGTTCAGTTGTCGGTCCGAACTGTCCCCCAGTCATTCCGTAGTTGAAGTTATTCACGCAGACAACTGTCATGTCTATGTTCCTACGGCATGCATGTATGAGGTGATTTCCCCCGATCGCTGCAATGTCTCCATCACCACTAACGACAATTACCTCCAGTTCCGGATTGGCAATCTTAACACCCTCAGCAAAAGCAATTGCTCTCCCATGAGTGGTGTGATATGTTCCAGTCTTGAAATAACCAGATGTGCGACCAGTACATCCGATGCCTGAAACAACAACGGTCTTGTTGAAGTCTAGACCCAGGTTATCGATTGCTCTGGCAACCATGCTTGTGACTATACCAATAGAGCAACCAGAACAATAGATCCATGGTTGCCTGTCTTCGCGTATGTATTTCGACATTGGATGCTTCAAGATGGTCGTCGACTCGGTCATTAGACACTCTCCTGTGCACGAGTCGGGCCTAGGGCAAAGTGGATTAAAGACTTGTGGGTGTGGTATATGATTCTCTTAACACGGTTCACTTGTTAATGATAGTGAATCACAGTTGATTGAGTCTTCACTAATATTATAGTTGAAATTACTTATACATAGACACTCTATGGGGATGTATTGACTTACTTCTTCTTTTGATAATATGGTGACGCATTGAGTATCCGTTTCCGTGCCAGACCTTTGAACAATTTCGTCACATATTTCATAATTCCAAGCTGAGATTTCATCTCCCCTATGTAGTCCTCAAATGACCTTGACTGAAATTGTAATAGCTGTTGTGAATCTTGAGTATCGAGCCAATCAGTATAGAAGTATTCCTCTGGTTTTGTAGCAACTCTGAATGCAGAATCTGGGATCATTCCGATTCCCATTCCTTCAAATAGTTTAGAAACAAACTCACGTTCTAGCATCTGGCAGGATGGACCACCTCCAATGAGGAGAGTCTTTCCAATGGTTTCTGCCTCGACAGCATTTGCGCAGGCTTTCCCTACATCCCGAGTGTGGACGAACTCAATCCGTTGGTCAAGGGGGATTTCAAAAACAATCGGATCCATATCTGTGGTGAGTTCTGCTGGTGGAGCTGCTGCAAATCGTAAGATGGTCCAAGGTACAGTAGAGTTTCTGATCATGCTCTCACAATCGAATTTGGTGTGAGTGTATACATCAGTTGGATTCAGTGGTTCACTAGCTCTACGTGGTGGCTGCAAGTGCATAGTTGGACCAAATGTAGAAACAGAGCTCGCAAAGACAAATTTCGGAGTCTTGTTTCGTTTTTCAATTACTCTGAGTATGTTCCTTGTTCCCTCGACATTTACTGATTTTGCAAGTTCTGGTTTTAGCTCTGAGAGAGGTGGAATTATTCCTGCAAGATGAATGACACAATCAATCTCTTCACAGATCCTGTCGACATGTGATGCATTAAGAATATCTCCCCAAATAGTTTCGAACTTCCCTTTCCTATTCAATTTCTTGCAAACTTTTTCGTTTCTTTTTGTCTGAACATCAAAACATCTTATTTCATAGTCTTTTTCGAACAAGGCGAGCAATGTGCTCTCTCCTATATTACCAAAAGCTCCAGTAAGAAGGATTCTTATGAATTCCACAGATTTCATCGCTTTCTTAACTATTACTCAAAAGCCACAACAGAGTTGACAGCACTGCCACTCTCTCCGAAGAATGCTAATATTCAAAATATGTCGGTAAATCATAGTGGGTTTCAATGACTGGACATAGTATCGAAGCTATTCTCATTACTGATACAAACGGAAATCCCAGATTTTACATGCAGCTCGACCCTCGTGCATTTGGAATGGATCCTGTTCTTGCTTCCAGTTTTTTCGCTGCAATCGATATGTTCTCCAAAGAAGTGTTCCAGCAGAGTGCTCCAGTCTTTCATGTTGACTATGGTGCCCATATCTTCACTGTTGTCAATGGAGAAGCAACACACTTGATTGCAGTGGGAGTACAGAGTCTCAATACAGAGATCATTGCCATCTTGAATTCATTACTCACTGAATTCGAGGAGAAATGGTTGCTTGCAACAGAACTCCTCGGGATTGAAGTATCATTCTCGGATGTCTATCTGGAGCCCTTTGGAGAGCGAGTTATGGAGAAGCTCTCGTTCAACGAACTTCCTGACTCTTGGGTGCCATACTTCACTGTTGACCCTAGTACTGTTGTCAATACAAGTGGGACGTTAGAACCTTTCATTAACGGATCCAGAAATGTGAAAGAAATTCTCGATGTAAGTGGATTGGCTAAGAGAGACCTACTTCTTGAGATCTCCCGGATGTGGGCACATCGGGTTATTCGTTTTCGCAATATGCTTGCCTTTGATGATTTTGTGTCTTCAAAGACCCAGTTTCTGAAATACCTCCAATCAACTTCTAGAGAAACAGAGGCAATGCGGAGCCACTATCCTGAGATGGTTGGAATCATTCCCCGACTAGCTGGTCTTATGAACGGTAGGCGCACAGTACGAGAGATGCTTATTGAGCTTGGCGAATCGTATGATGAGCGGGAGATCCTTCGTGTTCTTGACCACCTCCTAGAACGAGAGGTCGTTGAAGCACTCTCTCCTGAAAAGAGAAGAATTCTGCTAGCAAAAGAAGTTCTTGAGATTGCTTTACGCGTCGCTGAGGATTGCTATCAAGAAGGAGAAGCAACAAAAGCTTTGACTTCAGTCATGAGTAGAAGCGACACACCCGAAACTCTTGGCCAATTACGAGTCACTGACAATCAGTGGTCAGTAGACTTTGACTTCAAAATGCTAGAAGGGTTGAACAATCGTAGACTTATGCTGCTCTTTGGAGAGTGGATGAAGCTACTCGCGCAATTTGCGGCACTCCTAGACGCCAAAAATCTTGACGAGTTCATTATCAGATTAACAAGTGCGTTCACTGAGCGAGTAATCAACCGATTCTCTCCCTTTGATCTTAGGGGATTTGAAGAATATCCGCTGTGGCTTGAACAGCTCTGTTCTCAGAGGTCATCACCGGTTCGTAGAATCAAGACTGGTTCACTTAAACCAACAGGAGACAATCCAATTGATGAGATAGTATACACACTAGTTACTCGAGGTCAAGGTATCTATGGAACCGAGCGCATCACACGAATTTGTGCTGCATCAAGAGTACCACTCATGGATATCCCTCCTGATTTTTGGACTGGTTGGCAGAAAGAAGAGAGCCAACAGAAGTTTCTGGTTGAGTATTCAAAGCTCGGAACTGCTGCCAAGCTTACACTTTTGGTCCTGACAAGACAGCGTGGCTTGTCACTCCCAAAAATGATAAGCTTCTAGAGACAATCATATATCGAAGTAATCGTTATCAGATGACTCTCATGTATATTGCTGTCAATAGAGATGATTGAAAATGAGTCCGACCTATTTGTTGAAAATCTGCACGGTTGGAGCCGCTTCGGTGGGGAAAACAAGTATTATCATAAGATACTCAACAGGTGCCTTTAGAGAACATTACTCACCGACACTGGGGACTGGATTTGCTTACAAAAAGATGAAACTAGGCAATAATTTTGTCAACGCCCAGATCTGGGATCTTGGGTCTCAGGACTTCTTGGAGCGTGTTCGAGCCAACTACTACATTGGAACTCAGGGTGTAGTCTTTATGTTTGATGTCACATCTTGGGAGTCCCTAAACGCTGTTGTCGACTGGAAAAACGAAGTAGATCGCCATGTAGAAGATTATCAATCCTTGCTTGTTGCAAACAAGATTGATCTGGTTGATGAGAGAGTTGTATCAACAAATGAAGGGAAAGAAATGGCTGACAAACTTGGGATGGAATATATCGAAGTATCAGTCATGCTTGATAAGAATGTAAACAAGGCTTTCGAGTTAATATCAACAAGGATTTGCGATTCTTTTATCTAAAGGGAGTTTACTTGTCTTATTTTGTCTATAATCTCGTGTGGTAGCTGTGGCATTCCAGCTGGCTTGACCATGAGATGCACAGGTGTCGGTGCTGCTTCTGCTTTTACCATATAATAGACTTGTCCGAGGTTCTGCTCAGCCACAATGATATGTTTGACTTCTGAAGCAAGTTCTGCAATCTGTTTTTCTGGGAATGGCCAGACTGTCTTAAGGCGAAGCAATCCTGCTTTGATGCCCTCTTTTCTCGCCTCTTTGATCGCTTTCTTGGCACTCCTTGATGGTGTGCCATAAGATACAACCCCAATTTTCGCGTCATCTAACATGAATCGTTCCACATCTATGATCTTGTCAGCGTTTTTTCGAATCTTATCATTGAGTCGTGTTATCAACTCGATCTGAACATTCTCTTTGTCACTCGGGTATCCGCGCTCGTCATGAGTCAATCCAGTAGCATAGAATTGATATTTAGATCCAAATAGTGCCATTGGGGGAACAAGGTCATCATCAGCTTTGAATGGCAAGTATTCTTCAGGAGGCACTGTGGGAGTCTTGCGGTACTCCAACTTTAGATTTTTTTCATCAGGAATGACCAGTCGTTCCCTCATATGACCTACAGTTTCATCTGCTAGTACGAAGACTGGGGTTCGATATCTCTCAGACAAATTGAATGCTTGAACTGTTTGATCGAACATCTCTTGAACCGAAGCTGGAGTCAATGCAATAATTTGGTAGTCCCCATGACTTCCCCATTTCGCTTGCATGATGTCTCCTTGTTGACCTCTTGTTGGTTGACCTGTACTTGGTCCTCCTCTCATGATGTTTACCAGAACTAGTGGAGTTTCAGTCATGACAGCGAGTCCTATTGCCTCCAGCATAAGACTAACTCCTGGACCTGAAGTAGCAGTCATTGATTTCACACCAGTCCATGAAGCTCCAATAACGCTTGTAATGGAAGCAATCTCATCTTCGTATTGTACATATGCGCCTCCCAATTCCGGCATACGAAGCGACATCCATTCAGCTATCTCAGTTGCAGGTGTGATAGGATATCCTCCAAAATAGCGACATCCTGCACTAAGAGCGCCCTCTGCGCAAGCGATATCGCCCATTGTGAACATGACTCGTTCAGGCATTTACTTAGACCCCTCCTTCTGTGATTCAATATCGAATTCTGGAATCACAGTCCCTTCTTCAATGGCTCCTTCATCATATGCTTTCCTTGCCTGATCACGCTCAGCTAGAAAGATAGCCATGTCTGGACAAATACGCTCACAAAACTCACAGTTAACGCATGCATCTATATCACAAGCTGTTACTGGATGGTATCCTTTTCTATTGTAGATGTCTGTTAAACAAAGCACATTCTTGGGGCAAAACTCAATACAGAGCATGCATTGTTTACACTGTTCTTGGAGAATCACAAGTACCTTTTCTCTGGTCCTAGGAGGTTTTGGTGTTATTGGTTTCCGAGCCATTGACATCTATCTTATCTCCTCGAACAGATCTCTGTTCAGGCGTGACTTGGCGCACCCTCAAGCTATTTTAGCCTTACCTTGAGGGACTCTATCATCATTGGAATAATCAACAGGTTTTAAGAGTCTTAGAGCGTAGGCAAACCTCAGATTTTCGGAGTTGCGGGTCTTGAATAGTAACAATCCAACTGATGAAGAGTTGGCTGAACTCGTTAAAGGCAAGACCCTGAGTGTTTATTGGTACATGCTAAGACACACTGAACCATTGACTGCACGTGAGATTCAGAGAGGCGCTGAACTTTCCAGCCCATCTCTCTCAATGCATCATCTTGAGAGATTACGTCAATTCGGACTTGTTGAGAAGGACGTCCATGGCCAGTATACTGTGAAACGAGATGTTAGGATTGGTATTCTAAACCAGTTTATGGGACGCGGGCGACTTATGGTTCCTCGGTTCCTCTTCTATGCAACATTCTATACCTCCCTAACATCCGCCCTTGGTATTTTACTCTGGCTTGCCATAGATTGGTACTCAACAATTCTTCTGATGTTGCTTGTATCAGTATGTTTCGTTCTTTGGTATGAGGCTCTGAAAGTGTGGAGAGAACAACCGTTTCCAGAGGGTGAAAGAGATTGAAACCCAAAATAGATGAAGTAAAAATTTGCTGTTTACCCAAATTAGTAGGCATTTTGGATGTCAGAACCATTATCGGACTTGTCATGGTATTATTGATTGCCTCTCCTTTTACCCTATTTGCAAATAGGCCGAGTATCGTTCTTGGTGATATTGATATAGAGTCTTCATATTATCAAGCAGGTTCTGTTGAGGTTCCAACGCTAAGCTTGACTTACACAACTCGCACACTGTTAACTGATACGCCAGTTGTTTCAGGCGCTAAACTATCTGGAGATCATGTGAAATTGAAAGCTGTTTGGACACCTGCAATGAACAAATCCAGGTTGGAAGTTCATGCCCCTGCTATTCCTTCAACTCTTTCAGCTGAAGAAAACGAAACTTCTCTTGAGATTGACACACGAGCTCTTGGTAATAATGCTACTTGCACAATAATCGCATCAACATGGTTGTCTAATGGAACAATGATTAGTGAAGAATTTGTGAATGTATACATTGGGAACTTCTTCATGCCAAAGGTCACTGTTTTAGATCCAAATGGAGGTGAGAATTGGACATCACATCATGATATAATTTGGTACGCGTATGACACAAATACTGACGATATCTTACTATTTGACGTTCTATTTTCAGATGATTCAGGAGCATCTTTCTCTTTACTTGCTTCATCAATAAACCAAACATGGTTTGAATGGGACTGCGCCAATCTACCGAAAATGGATACTTATGTTATAGAAGTTCGTGTCACTGATGGAATCTACTTCACTTCAGATAGATCTGACAGCGTGTTCTCTGCTGGACTGATTTCCACAACACCGACAACAACCACAACAACTACCACAACTATTGGACCTAACGAAATTGAAACACGGATACTCGCATTTATGGCAATACTCCTAGTTTCAAGTGGAGTCATGGCTTTGATTGTTTATTATGCGGCTAGAAAATGGTTCTAACCTAGAATCTTGTCTAATAGAGGTTGCGTGTCAACCACATGCCTATCTAGACCTAGTTCTGTGGGATTGAGTCCCATAGCAAGACCGAGAAGTTGTGTATAGTACAACACTGGAATGTTATACTTCCTCTCTCCGAGTTCCTTGTTCAGCTGTGCTTGTGCTGTTTCATATTGCAGGTGACAGAACGAGCAAACATTCACGATGCAATCCACACCCGCTTCTAAGAGGTTATCGAGTTTTTCTTTGGCAATATCGACGCTGACTTCTACCTGACCTCCTCTGACTCCTCCACCAGCACCACAACACAGATTTTTGTCTTTGTAATTGATGCTCTCTGCACCAGTTGCTTCTACCAATTCATCAAGAAATGTATGTCTCTGAGTCTGCTTCCATGGTCGGTTCTTACTTGGTTTTAGTAAGTGACATCCATAATGTACGCCAACCTTTATCCCATCCAAACTATGAGTTACAGTTTTACGAATCATTTCAGGACCAAGTTCAGAAATTACTTCGATGATGTGCTTAGCTTCTACATTTCCACTGAACTTGATTCCCATTCCTTTGAAGACTTTCTGGACTTCCTTCAGTCTCTTCGGATGTTCGTGAACTTCTGCCAAGGCTTCCTTGAATGTTCCATAACATCCGTTGCATCCTGTAATAAGGTCGTGACCAGACATCTCTGCTAAAGCTAGGTTTCTAGCTGCAAGAGCCAACCAGGTCGGTTCATTGAAAGAACGAATAACACCCGGAGCTGGACAACAGCTCGCTCCCTCAAGATCCTCGAGATTGATTCCCAATTTTGGGAGAACTAAACGAATACTTGCTTCGAGATTTGGAAACCGGTTGGGCATTACACACCCCAAGAAGAATGAGTACGTCTTTACTTCAGTCACTCACTTGTCCTCCTTCTTTTGGATTTCAATTAAATCTTTGAATCCGGTTCTCTTCAAAATCTCCTGAACATCTTTGAGGGCTTTTTTATTTGAATGAGTAGTGGGTGGGACCTCCTTTAAGCCCAAATCTTTTCGAATTTCACGATTCACATCATCAATTGGGACTGCATGGCCAGTAGCGATTAGTTTCTGAGATGTCTTTTGATGCTGCGGCAACATGAATCCGTGATCAACAGCCATGTTTCTCATGATAACTATTGCATCAGTCACTTTGATTTGTCTAGGGCATCTCTCTAAACAAGTGTAGCAGGTTGAACAAAGCCATAGATCTGGACTAGCAAGAACTTCATCTTTGAGTCCCAATAATGCTTTTCGAATCACTTCTCGTGTTCTGAAAGCCGTACGACGTCCGCTCGGACAAACAGAAGAACAAGTTCCACATTGTATGCAGGTTCGGAGTCTATCAGCACCAGCCTCAACAATCTTGTCAACGAATTCTGAATCAATGTCTTCGTTGTCAATGATTTCTCGTGAGATGCTATCAGTCATTGTGAAACCTCGGCTTTCACTAAATGCGTCCCTCAATCAGCGGAATATAAGGATTGAGTTGTCCGACTAATCAAAAATATAGACGTCCTTTCCAAGCAAGCCGATATTTCCTATTCTAACATTTTCCAATCCAGTTTCATTGGCAGCGTCGAGAGCCGCTCTTGCATGAGCCATACTTGTTCTTGGTAAGTCACTCATGGCAAAGTGTGGACTAAAACCAAGAAGAGCTGTGGGAATCGTAGGATCACTCATAGAAATGAATTCACAGATTCTCTTCACCTCAGGGATATCGATGTATCCTGGAACGAGTAGGACACTAGCGACCAAAAACTCTCCTTCCCGTTCTCTCTTTGATTTGGCTAGTCCTTCAAAATTCCTCAGAACAACAGAATTAGAAACTCCTGTTAGAACCTTATAGATTTGAGGTGTCACTGCTTTGAGATCAAACTTGAATGTTCCACCTGTTGTTTCAATTATCTCGCTAATTTTGTCTAACCACTTCTTTGAGATGTTTCCGTTTGTTTCGTAGCAAACCTTCACAGGTCTTACTTCATTCAAAAGTTTCGATGTTTTCAGAGAATGTTCTGAATTACAAGCCGGGTCCCCACCAAAGTAGCAAACACAGACTGTAAAATCATCTGCAACATCAGCAAGCTCTTGAGCTGTCATCAATGGTTCTCCATTTGCCATCATCGTTCTGTAACTTGCATTCTGGCAGAAAAGACAGTCTGAGTTACATGACCCATAGAATACTGCAAGATTCTTGAGTCGTTGTTTTCCGGTACCAATCTCTCGGTCGTTCGTGACTGGGCAGACCCAGTCAGCAACACAGTTTGTTGGTAGAGGGTCGAAATACCAGGAAACCACAGCTTTGTCAGGATATCTATCAACAACTCTTGAATCCGTAACTATCCTTGTGTTGCAAAATCCTATTTCACCCTCGCTCAAAACACAGTGGTTCCCACAATCTCCACAGGTTATCTTTCCCATACCTTTCCTAGGAAATACCGGGACAACGGGGACAAATCCATTGCGTTGACGCAGTCTCATGTGCGTCTGTTCAGCAATACTAGTATGTCCAGCCATGACACACTCTGAACAGTATCCAATCGAGCGAGAAATGATTCTTTCCTCGTCTTTGTGATAAGGACACAACATACCCATACTTTCTATACTTCATGCATTAACTTAACGACCTTTCGGCAATGGATTTAAGGTCGAAATTCAAACCACCTTTTACAGTCGGTGGAAAATCTTGACCAGTGCTGAGGAAAAACCTGTAATTATTATTGATACTCCAGACGACTCATTTGTTCAAATGATAAAGAAGACAGGTGGACCAAACATACAGAGCTGCTACCAGTGTGGAACTTGCAGTGGTAGCTGTCCAGCTGGAGCTCGTACCAACTACCTTGTTCGTGGCATCATTCGTAAGGCACTATTAGGCCTCAAAGAACAATGTATATCCTCTCCTGAGCTCTGGATGTGTACTACTTGCTATACTTGTACAGATAGATGTCCTCAAGATGTGAAGCCCACAGATGTCATCAAGGCTATCAGGAATGTTGCTGTTGCTGAGGGATACATGTTAGTTCCACATCAGAAGACAGCTCTAAAGGTTCTTGAGGCTGGGCATGCAGTTCCTTTGGACAAGGAATCATGGGAGAACCTCCGTGAGAAAGTTGGCGTTGAAAGAGTCCCACCCAATGCTAGTAGATTTCCTGAAGCAATTAGGGAAATCCAGAAGATAGCAAAGAAGACTGGATTTGACAAACTTGTCGAAGAGAAGGAGGAA
>JBHLRQ010000026.1:22821-35223 GCA_048882385.1 Candidatus Thorarchaeota archaeon
AGAAGGAGGAATAATCTTGGCAAAACAGTCATTCTATCATTTTCTGGGCTGTATCATTCCACACAGATATCCAAGTGTTGAGAGTGCAGTGAAGCTCATCTTCAAGGATCTTGGAGTGGATCTACTTGATATGGAAGGTGCAACGTGTTGTCCTGCGCCTGGTGTCTTCGGTTCATTTGACAGAGTGACCTGGGCAACTATAGCCGCTCGGAATCTGACAATTGCGGAGGCTGGGGGTCATCCGATCACGACAGGATGCAATGGATGCTTTGCTAGTCTTTGGGATGCTAATCATGAACTGAAGCATGATGATGAACTCCGGGATAAAGTCAACGAAAACCTCGCAGAGATAGACCGTGAGTGGAAAGGCACAATTGAAGTGTGGCATTATGTTGATGCGCTCTACTCTGTAGTTGGACTTGATAAAATTCGGAAACATGTCACTCGTCCATTCAAAGGTGTTCGAATGGCACTTCACCCGGGTTGCCATTGGATGCGTCCGAAGCAGATTAAGAAGAAAGACGATTCAGAGCGTCCTCATATATTCAGAGACCTTTGCGAAACTTCTGGGGCAGAATATGTGCCCTATAAGGATGAGCTGATTTGCTGTGGAGCGGGAGGTGCTGTGCGTACAGCAGACGTCAAAACTGCTTTAGACTTCACAAGACAGAAATTTGACAGCCTCCTTGAAGCTGGAGGAGCTGACATCGTTGTCACACCATGTCCATTCTGCGAGCTTCAACTAGACATGGGACAGGTTGAGATTCAGAACTACTTCGAAGCAGAATATCACTTCGACGTTCTTCATGTGGTCGAGCTTCTTGCTCTCGCTTTTGGTCATGAACCTGATGAATTTGGACTCACAACTCATCTACAATATATGCAGAGAAAGAACGCTCCAAACTGGGAGCGACTTGGAATTGAGGTTAAGACCTAACATTATTCCTCCATCAAGTGAACAATGTTCTCTCTGCCTTCTCTGAGCCGTTTTATTAGTCCTCGCTCTTCAAGGGAAGTCAGAACTGTACTGGCTAATGATTGAGAGATATCAAGTTCTTCATAGATTTCTCTCTGAGGGCTTGATCCTCCCTTCTTCGATAGAAAACTGAGGACCTGTTCTTCCTGTTTTGAAAGCCTCATCGGAGTAATCACTGTTCTTGTCTGCAACTTTTTGATGATCAGAGGTATTCGTTCAATGAATAGAACCGCGACCGCTCCAATAAATAAAAATCCCAAACCTAGTAACACTGAGTTGAACTGATCAGGTGGTGCAGCGATGATTGCAGCTGGAAGTTGATATTTGATGATGTATGCAACCTCTTGGCCTGGTAGCATATGGCTTCGGTACCAGACATAGATGTGTCGAAAACCATCTGTAAAATTCATCGTGGGATTAGGGAACAGCGGTGCAGCAGCATCAGTCTGCAGGATTGCATGAGGGGGCAGTACCGCAGTGAATGTTAAATTCTGTATTTCGTAGAGTGGTCGTATATAGTAAATCAGATGATTGACATACATGGTTTCATCATCGTTTAGTCCAATTTGCTCTTGAAGACAATCCGTTGATAGGTTCATCGTCAACAAGAGCATTGAACCTGATGATATTGGAGAGGATGATGTTACTCTTATGAGATTGTAGTTGCTTTCCGGAATGACCGTCGTTTCCGCAATTGAATCATTCAGACTAGCTCCAGTTATGTTGAGATTTCGAACATCTATTCTCAAATCGAAAAAATCTAGAGAATCTACTCCAACATTAATCACTTCTGACTCAATGACTAGTGTTGTTGCACATTCCGTACCCAAAATCGCAGTTATGTTCATATTCGACATTACCAAGTCTTGTGAACCTGCTTGTGCACTTACTTGAGATATTGCTCCTCCTGATAATATGACTGTGAATAAGAGCCCAAAGAGTATCAAAGCGTGCCTGTTTAGAACCATTGAGACCATTTCCAAATGTGTGTAATAAGGCTCTATGAATACTCCGGTATGTTTTCATAAAGAAAAAGTGGCGGAGGGAAAATAATCCCTCCTTAGCGGCGTTTTAGTGTTAGACCGACTGCTGCGACAATTATCACTGATGAGATAATTGCAACAGACATGACTGGAATGTCTAACGGCGTAGGTGGAACATAAAGCGACGTGCCTTCAAGTAGTCGTACTGAGGGGTCATGAAGGATTGATCCTCCATTGAAGTTTGGATAAGCAAAGAACAAGAGCAGTCCATTGCCATCTGTCCAGTATGATGCAGCAACATCAACCGCTTCCTTAGAGCCATTCAAATGTGTCACGACAGCCTTGTCTAGCCAGCGATAGAAACCTCGAGTTTCATCGGTAGATGCCTCAACAAATGAAATCTCTTGGATGTCATCATCGAGAATGTCTTCAAACTCTTCTCCCAAATCCTCCATCTCAACCTCAGACTCATGATCATCGTCTCCTGACTCCTCGTGTAAACTGAAGTAGTGATTCACATCTTCGCTTGAGGCAACATCTTCTCTAAGGTAGTTTAAGATAGCTACACTGGATGTATTGGAAGTGTATGGAAAATTACCAACCTCAATGTCAACCTTAAGTTCAACACCTCCAGCAATTGTGTAGTTGGCCTTGATGCCCTCGTCATCTGATACTGTACCGTTGTAATCATCCATATATACATGGGCATAAAATTGCAGGGTCAGTCCCGCAAACCGAGAGAAGTTGTGGTCCTCTCCGCCACCCGAAGATAAAAGGCCAAGAATTGGGTCCTCCTCTGGACTATTATCTTCATAACCAGGCATCCAGTCTTTAAACCAATCATCCTCCCAATCATCACTGAGACCTCCTTTTGTATAGGCAGCGTAGACCTCTGTGTTGTGCCCTTGTTCATCGGTTAAAGCACCGGTCTTTAAAATCCACTCAAAGGCATCAAGTGGAGCAAAGTCTAAGGTTTCGCTTGGTTGATACACATTATCACTATTGCTGTCCTCAAACTCAACAATCATCATGAAACTGACCATAAAGCGTGCGAGGCTTCCGTTTTCATTGGCAGTATACCAGTATTGGTAGGAAGGCAATTGGGGGTCCAACGTGACAGTCATGATGTCAGTCTGTATCCAAGCTCTACCATCATCATCACGATATTCTTCAGGTTCATGCGAGTCATCATGATTCTCATCTTCTGTTTCAGTAGTTGTCGTATCATCATCGCTTGTCGTGAACGCGTTCACTGGTACAGTTGATGATACAAGCATGAACAGTATTGAAAAGAGTAAAGCTGTTCCAAGCAGAGCTTTTATTCTCAACTAATAATTCACCAGGATGCCCTGTTTCTTTTCTTTATATAATGTCCATTAACGAACCTACAGAATACCAATAATGATGAGAGCCCATACTGCTCCTTTTCTCTACTAACGCTTTAAGACGCTTCATAACTTTTCGAGAAAGATATTGAACCCATTATGATACAAAAAGAGGTGTGATGAATCAGGTTGAATGAATTCTAACCGGTCGTGAGAAGTCAACAATCTCAATCTTACTGAGGTCGTCCATACGTTGCGTATCCCCCCGATACTTTATTCGTGTAAGGTAAGCTCGAGTATAGAGCCTTGCTGCCTTCATATTCTTAGGACGTTGCCTGCGTAATATTAAGTGCATCCATTAGAAATAGTTAATTCTCAAAGATTGGCGCCAATCAAATATTTTGACACCTGTCTTCTCATCAATTGTCAGATGGGAAACATTTTATCGGGCATTCACGAATCGTCGAACATCTCTTCGGAGTGACGAAACAATGGCAGAGCCTATATCGAAGCCAGTTGTCATAATCGGAGCAGGAATTGCAGGAATGCGCGCCGCCCTTGATCTTGCAGATATGGGCGTGAAAGTGTTTCTTGTTGAGAGAAACCCTTCCATTGGAGGTCACATGTCTCAGCTAGACAAGACATTCCCAACTCTTGACTGTAGTATGTGTATTCAAGGACCGTGGATGGTTGACTGTTCTCGTCATCCTAACATTGAGATTCTGAGTTACTCTCAAGTCACTGAAGTCACAGGTCAGAGGGGTGACTTTCAAGTAAAGGTGTTGAAACGCACTCGTCGTGTGGATGCTGACAAATGCACAGGCTGCGGAGATTGCCAGAGAGTTTGTCCGATCGAGGTGCCCAATGAGTATGACTTGAGTCTTAAAATGAGGAAAGCTGCTTACATCCCATTTCCACAAGCAGTTCCTAACATTGCAACGATTGACATGGAGAGCTGTATTGAATGCATGACATGTGTGAAGACATGCAAGGCTGAGGCAATAGTTTTCGATATCGCTGATGAAACTGTTGTAATTAATGCAGGATCCATCATCATCGCTACAGGATATGAGCTTCTCGACTCTGCATCAATTCCAGAGTATGGTTATGGACGATTTCCAAATGTTGTGAGCTCTCTGGAGTATGAACGGATGGTTTCAGCCAGTGGACCCACTGGTGGTGTAGTCATGCGCCCCTCTGATGGACGTGAACCTCACAAGATCGCATTCATACAATGTGTTGGTTCACGAGACGTCAATCATTGTTCCTACTGCTCAAAGATTTGCTGCACCTACGCCACCAAGGAAGCCATCATTACAAAGGAACATACTCCTGATGTTCACATCGATATTCTCTATAATGACTTGAGAGTTTTCGGGAAAGGATTCGAAGAGTTTCTGGTTCGGGGCGAAACTGAATACGCCATCAACTATGTGAAAGGTCTACCCAGTGAGATCCAGGAAGAATATGGCACTGGTGACCTACTTGTCCGTCATAGCGATGCGAAAGGTCATGATGTCCTCCTTGACACATATGATCTTGTAGTTCTATGTCCTGCTATGGTCCCCTCATCAGATAATGGGCTGTTTGAGCAACTTGGAATCAAGACCGATGAGTCGGGTTTTGTGAAACCTGAATTGAACTCTCTGATGATTTCTGAAACTGGAATTCCGGGAGTTCACATGTGTGGAGCTGTCCAAATGCCAAAAGACATTCCTGACTCAGTTGCGCAGGGAAGTGCTGCAGCTGCACTAGCTGCGCTTGATATCAGTATTCCACAGGGTGAAGAAACCGAAGCACTCACAGAGGCTGATCTAGAGATGGTTGCTGCAGAGCCTCGCATTGGGGTAGTCATCTGTTCCTGTGGTATTAACATCGCAGGCACTGTGGATGTTTCAGAGGTCACTCAGTATGCAAGTGAACTGCCCAATGTCGTTTATGCTGAAAATCTTCTCTACTCTTGTTCATCAGATGCTCAGGAAGTCATTAAGGATGCAATAGAAGAACACAAACTCAACAGATTGGTAGTTGCGTCTTGCACACCACGTACCCATGAACCACTTTTCCGAGCTACCATTGAGGAAGCGGGACTAAACAAGTACCTATTTGAGCTTGCCAATATACGCGAACACTGTTCATGGGTGCACCAGGCTGACAAGGATGAAGCCACGTCCAAGGCCATGGATCTTGTTCGAATGTCTGTAGCCCGTGCAAGGCTTCTTGAGGCTCAGGAGGAAGCAGTTACTCAGATTGAACCAACAGTTCTTGTGATTGGAGCTGGAGTGGCAGGGATGGCTGCTGCAGATGTCATCGCACAGAAGGGGTTCCAGGTCTATCTCATTGAGAAGCAGGACAAGGTTGGAGGATTCCTCAACGAGCTCAGAACAGTAAACTTCGATAACAGACCTGCATCAGAGGTAATTGCTGATTATGAGAGTCGAATAGCGAATAGAGAGAACATTGTGGTTATGTTGAACACCGAAGTCATCGAAGCCAAGGGCTCAATAGGCGAGTTTGAAGTCGTTCTCAAGAGTGGAAACAAGAAGGAAACCCTGACCGTCGGTGTCGTCATAGTTGCTACTGGTGCTGAAGCACTTGAAGAAAAAGGACTCTATGGTTTAAAGAAGCTCCCTGAGGTCATGACTGAGGTAGAGTTCAATAGTAAAATTGCAGACCAAGCCTTTAACGATGGCGAAACTTTTGCAGTGATTCATTGCGCAGGTTCTCGTGAGGATGCATCACTAGAAGGATCAAGAACTTGGTGTTCTGGAATCTGCTGCATGGTTGCTCTCGAACATTCCCTAGAACTACTTGAAAAATATCCAAAATCTCGAATATTCCATTTCTACCGTGACCTACGTGTATTCTATGATGCTGAGGACAAGTATCGCGAAGCCAGAAAGAAGGGTGTGGTTTTTGTAAGATTCGACAAGGACTCCCCTCCAGAAGTCAAGAAAGGCAAAGACAAGGCTCTCACAGTCACAGTAATGGACCAAGTACTTGGAGCTGAACTGAATATTGACGTCGACCATACAGTCCTGGCGACAGCGATGGTTCCACGTCCAAACAAGGAATTATCAGAGCTTTTCAAAGTTCCATTAAACCTGTCAGGATTCTTCATGGAGGCACATCCAAAGCTACGACCGGTTGACTTCCAGACTGATGGTGTTTTTGTTGCTGGTGCAGCCACAGCTCCAAAAAACATCAGTGAATCAATTGCTGAAGGTCAGGCTGCTGCTTCCAGGGCACTCATTCCTCTCATTAGAGGAATCAGAAAGGCTGAGGCCATTGTTTCAGTTGTTGACCCTGAGATTTGTGTAGGCTGTGGAACTTGTGAAATCAATTGTGCCTACAACGCCATAGAGGTGGTTCCAGGAGATGGAAGTCACGACTATGCAGTCACAAATCCTGTACTCTGCCAAGGTTGTGGAAAGTGTGGTGCTGGGTGCCCAGCTGGAGCCATAACTATGAAACACTTCACGGATGATCAGATTATAACACAGATTCGTTCTGCCCTTGAAGATATGCCTGCAACTGACTCTAGGATACTCACAATTCTCTGTAACTGGTGCTCCTACGCTGGAGCTGATAGTGCTGGTGTATCTAGGTTTCAACAACCACCCAATGTAAGGGACATTCGAGTCATGTGTACTGGACGAGTGAGTGTTCAACATATTCTGGAAGCATTCAGACTTGGAGCTGACATGGTGTGGATATCAGGTTGCCACATTGGAGATTGCCACTATGTTGATGGAAACATTTCCTTTGAGCGTAGATTTGCTATAGCAAAGAAGATCATTGAGAAAGCTGGACTTGAACCAGACAGACTTCAGTTCACGCACATCAGTGCAAGTGAGGGATCTATTTGGGCTGAAACAGTCAAGAATTTTGCAGTGCTTGCTGACAAACTCGGACCTAGTCCGTTGCGACAGAGGAGGCGTTAAAATGACGGAGTCATGGGGCCAATTCAAGTCATTCGAAGGGAAGAAATTCAAAGCACTTGATGCTGATTTCACAAAAGATGTTTCCAACCTCCTTGGTGGTAAGGACCTCACTGCTTGCTTTCAATGTGCAAAGTGTAGCGCTGGATGTCCTGTAGCAGACAAGGTAAACATTCAGATTCATGAGGTCATGAGAATGCTACTCTTTGGTCTAAAAGAGGTCCTTGAAACCGATATGGTCTGGCTCTGTTCGACATGCTATACTTGTCAGGAGCGATGTCCACAAGGAATTGATATCACTGACATCCTATTTGGTCTAAAGAACATGGCTTTCAAGAAAGGAATCACTCCCCAGGGTTACATGGGTGCCCGACAGTCGCTCTATGACACAGGTCGACTCTATGAGCCTACAGACTGGGAGCGAGATGAACTCGAACTTAATCCAGTTCCTGAGTTGAACATCGCTGACACTAAGAAGATGTTGGATAAAACGAAGCTCATGAAATTGGAGGAGGGTGAGTAATATGACTCAGAGCTACGAAGTCTTCCTTGGCTGTGCAATCCCAAGCAGGTTCAATAACTATGAGTCGTCTATGCGAGCTGTAGCAGAGAAGCTCAACATTAATCTGATTGATTTTGATGGAGCATCTTGTTGCGGTACAGTTGTCCTCAAGTCAATTGATGAGAATAGCTGGCTCTCCATGTCCGGCCGCAATATTGCGTTAGCTGAACAGAGGGGACATGATATTGTGACTCCGTGTAACGGGTGCTTTGGTTCCTTGAAGGACACTGACCACGTACTCCATGATGATGAGTCCTATCGGAAGAAAGTAAATACTGCCCTCAAACCTTTGGGTTTGGAATATACTGGGAAGGTTAAGATTCGGCATTTTGTAGAAGTACTCTATGAAATGAAGGATGAAATAAAGAAGAAAATCGTCAAACGTCTTGATGGTCTAAAAGTCGCATTCCACCCTGGTTGCCACCTCATCCGTCCATCCAATGTGGCGGGATTTGATGATCCCGAGCTGCCAGGAAAGGTAGATGAGTTGATTGAGTTAACAGGTGCTACGAGTGTACATTGGGACATGAAACTCCGTTGCTGTGGATCGCCACTCCTAATTGCAAGTGAGGATGTTGCAACGAAAATTCTCAGAGAGAAAATGGTATCCGCAAATGGTGCAGGTGCAAACTGTGTAGTCACAAACTGCCCAGCCTGTCATACCCAGTTCGATATCCAACAGCTGGGTTTGAAAGATGATGAAGGAAACTCCTTGGAGTTACCTGCGTTATTTGTCACACAGGTTCTTGGTATCGCTATGGGAATTGATCCTGAACCACTAGGATTTGAATTGAATAGAGTGTCTCTGGAAGCAATAAACGAAATACTTGGAATTTAGAAGATCATGGAGCCATCTTACTGTCACCATAGAAGAGTTGGCCTAGACGCTTCATTGCATCCCTCACACATTCTCTCTTGCCGCTGACCTGAAGATGTCGTTCTCCATCCAGTGATATATTAACCATACAATCTTCTGCAATCTCGGAAGCTATTTCCACAGGAATATCTTCAGGCAGTTTGATACGGAAGAATCCAACATCTTTTTCCCTAGGAATATCCGAAATATGCACCTCTGGTTCAGGTTTATACTCCTCACTTTCCCCCTTGAGTGCCTTTTCAAAACGAGTTTCCCAAATGTTTCTGTACTCTATGCCCTCTTTATCTTCTGCCCAAACCATGAGAGTATCCCTGAGTCTTTGGATTTGGATCTCCATTTCCATTTGAAGTCGATCATCATCTTCACACCTTGATTGTGACCTTATTTCACTCTCAAAGGATCGAAGATACTCTAGACTCATCTTTGAGTTTCTAAGGTCTGCATATGTCAGGTCAGGGATGAAGACATCTCTATCTCTCAGTGCCCCGAGTAAATCATTCAGGACTCTCCAACCTGCTAGAAGTCCATCCAATGAAACCACGACTCTACTCCCTCAGCATTTCTTCAGTCTGTTCTAGGATGCTCTTTTCACGCCACCATCTTAGGTCTCGTGCACCAGTTGGGCAGATTGCACAACAGGCTCCACACCCCTCACACCGCATTTCATCAGTGACGCTCTTTTTCACACCTGGCTCTACTTCCATCATTGATACAGCATCATACGGACAAATATCTGAGTAGTGACAGAGGTCGCAACCAACACAAAGATCTTGGTCCACTTCCGCGGTGAGAAGCTCAATCTCTACTGTACCTAAATTCAACGGTATGCAAGCCTCACTTGCAGCGCCTCGTGCTTGATTAATCGAATCACTAATGTTCTTTGCATAAGTAACACCAAGGAAGACACCTGGGACTGTTGTTTCAACAGGTTTGTATTTCATGTGCATTTCTGCAAGGAATCCATCCTGTCCCCGGTTGATTCCCATCGCTTTCACAAATTCATTAACATCGTGTGGGGCTTCAAGACCTAGAGCCAAAACAACAAGATCGGACTTGATCTTCAAGGTTTCTTGTGAGAGAGTGTCATACACTGTCACTATGGCGGAATCTCCATCAGGGTCTTTCTCAACAGTGATCGGTCTTTCTCGCTCCCATCTGAGGTATGCAACACCCTTCTGTCTATTCTCTCTCCACATCTCTTCCATTCCTTTGGCAAATGGTCGGATGTGTTCCTTATAGGCCGAGAAAATTTTGATATCAGGGAACATCTCCTTCAGTTCATGCTGCATGGCAATGGTTGCTGAGCAACATACTCTTGAGCAGTATCTGTTACCCTCTCCAGGATTCTGTCTTGAGCCAACGCAATGAATAAAAACGGGATTCTTTGGTGGTTTTTTAATCTCGCCATTTCTCAATCTTCGTTCGAGTTCAAGAGTTGATATTACTCCTGGAACCTCTCCCCATCCATATTCCCCTTGTTTAGGCTCATAAACGTCTGTTCCAACAGTTACAACCATTGATCCAATTCGGTGGATGTTCTGTTCTCCAGTTTCTGTATTCTTGATAGTGATGTCGTAGTTACCATAGGACCCATCCCTGCTAACTACTTTTGAGTTTAGGAGGACCTGTATACGTTTGCTTTTCTCTATTTTTGCAGTCAGGTCATCAACAATCTCCTGCGCCGATCTCATATCAGGAAAGACCTGGTAAAGCTCGTTGAGTCTGCCTCCAAGCTTGTCCTGTTTCTCAACAAGAATCACATCAAATCCCTTTCGTGCAATATCAAGAGCTGCAGTCATCCCTGATACTCCACCACCCACCACCATTGAAACTGGTGTTACTTCGACTTTCTTAAGAGGTACTTCTTCATTGTTGACTGCCTTTGCTACTGCGCTTCGAATCATATCTTGTGCTTTTTCTTGTCTAACCTCTGGATCCTCATTAACGTGAACCAATGCGAGATGTTCTCTGAGACCCACAGGGCCGACTAGGTAGTATCCTGAAAGACCTGCAGCTTCCAAAGCATTCCTGAATGTCGACTCATGCTGCAAAGGTGAACATGAACCTACAACTACACGGTTTAGCTTATGTTCCTTTATAGCATCTGTAACAAGTTGTTGACCAGGGTCGCTGCACATGAAGATATAGTCAGTAGAATATGCTACATTTGGCAAATCTTTTGCCCATTCTGCCAGACCCGGGGAGCTAATCTCATTCCCAATGATACCTCCACAATGGCAGATAAAGACTCCAACACGAGGTTCATCACCTAGGTCTGCAGGAGGAATTTCAGGTGCAGGTTCTGGTGTAGGGACTGGAAGAATAGAGTGCGCAGCCATTGCGGCTCCTTTTCCCTCGTTCACACTATCAGTGCCATCTCTCGGACCATGAGCACAGCCTGCAACAAATATCCCTGGACGGTTTGTTTCTAACGCTGATGCATTGGGATGTTTTTCCCTGACCCACCCAGCCTCATCTAAATCAATCTTGAGTATCTTGGCGAGCTCTGCAGAACCTTCACTAGGTCTGAAACTTGCGTTGAGAACAACCATTGAAATCTTGTCTATCTCAATTATCTCTCCGGTGTCAGTGTTCTCCATTTTTACAAATAGATCATGAGTGTCTGGGTCCTCTTGAATCTCGGAAACCCTTCCCCTGACAAAATTAATTCCTCTGTTCTTTTGCGAGTCCCACAGGAATTCTTCTAGTGCCTTTCCAGCGGTCCTCATGTCCATGTACGTATAGATGATCTCACAGTGGTCCTCTGGATAATGCATCCTCGTAACCTGTGCAAGCTTGAGTCCAAATGAACAACAGACCCTATTGCAGTGCTCACTGTACCCACTAATCTGCTCCCTCACATCTCGACTGCCAACACAATTCACAAAGAGAATTTTCTCAGGTTCCTTTCCATCAGAAGGTCTCACCATGTGAGAGTCCGTTGGACCTGTTGGATGGCTCTGCCTGTCATATTCCATTGTAGTTACAACATTGGGAAATATTCCATAGCCGTATTCGGTATAATCCAATGGTCTATACTCTTGAAATCCTGTTGCCATGATGATTGAGCCAACATTTAACTCGTACACTTTGTCTTCATCATCGTACATGATACAGTCCTGAGGACAGACTGATGCGCATGTTCCACAACCAATACACGAATCTCGGTCGATAGTTGCAATCAGCGGAATCTGTTGTGGAAAATTCATGTAGATGGCTTTACGAAGTGAGAGGCCTTTATCGTACTCATTCGGGACTTCCACAGGACATGAACGAATACAAAGTTGGCATCCAGTACACTTGTCCTCATTGACATAACGAGCCTTCTTACGAATCGTGACTGTGAAATCGCCTTCCCTTCCTTCTACCTTCTCCACGGTAGATAAAGGGTGAATAGTGATGTTTGGGTGTTTGCCGACAAATGATGTGAGTGGAGTCATGACACAGGCTGAACATTCCAACGCAGGGAATATTTTGTAAATAGCTACATAGTTTCCACCTATGTTCACAGACTTCTCGATCATGTGAGCATGATGACCACCATTTGCAAGCCCTAGGGAGGCGTTGATTCCTGCCATTCCACCTCCAATAACTAGGACATCTGTTGGTTTGGTCTTCTGCTCCGGTTTCTTGGCTGACTCGCTGACCATATGGACATTCTCCAAGATAACGTACGTACTGAAGCTCCAGCGGAGACAGCGATATAATCTTTCTGTCAGGGCCTTCACAGTGTTAACT
>JBHLRQ010000027.1:0-34824 GCA_048882385.1 Candidatus Thorarchaeota archaeon
AGGATGCCTACTCTTTTCGTCGGACATGGCTCACCAATGAATGCTGTTGAAGATAATGAGTTTACTCGTGGATGGGAGAAAATTGCCAAAAGCATTCCAGAACCAAAGGCAATTCTATGTATCTCAGCTCATTGGTTTGTTCCATCGACATCAATTACCTCAAACGAACAGCCAAAAACAATTCATGATTTCTATGGATTCCCTCCAGAGCTGTACCGGCAACAATATTCTGCACCCGGCAATCCAGTCCTGGCCACGAAAATTTCAGAGATACTAAAGGATTATTCAATCAATCTTGATACGACCTGGGGTCTGGACCATGGAACTTGGTCGGTACTAAAGAAGATGTATCCTAAAGCTGACATACCAACTATCCAGCTAAGTATTAATTATACCAAACCACCGCAATTCCATTTTGAACTTGGACATAGGTTGGAGTTACTTAGAAATATGGGAGTTTTGATCATCGGCAGTGGCAACCTAGTTCACAATCTAGGTGCTGTAGCATGGAACTCTCCAAGCCTTGTATATGAGTGGGCTCAGCAATTTGAAGATGCAATCATCGATTCATTGTACAAAGAAGATCCAAATGTTTTCATCGGTTTTGAGAACATTCAAGAGATTGCCAAAAAATCACATCCTTCTCCAGATCATTATCTGCCACTACTATATGCTGTAGGTGCAGGCGGTTTTGAGGATGAACCAATTCTAAATAATCAAAAGCTCATTCATGGTTCCATCTCTATGACATGTTTCACGTTTAGATAGTATCATTTCATCTTCGATAAAGTATCAATAATTCCATCCAGAAGTCTGAAGTCGATTGAATAAGTGAGATTTAAATAAATCAAATACCTAAGTCGAAGTTTACTTTGGCTGAGGAGTAGAACATGTCATTCGTACATCAAGTATTTCTAAAGAAAATTCTTGATGGTATACATCCAGCATTAACTAATACATTCTTCTCCTGGGTCATCAGAAATCCTCGATATCTACGAGCAGTTATTCGGTTGGGTCGATCGTATAAGAGGGCTGAAAGGACACGGTTCATGTATAAGGAGAGAGGTCTGCAAGTCCCTTCTGTGATGATACTAAGTGTTACATCAGCGTGTAATCTAGTCTGCGCAGGATGTTATGCAGCATCAACTAGAAGGGCTTCTAAAGACAATGGAGAATCAACAACGCAATTATCTCGTGACACAAATCTCCCTAAGTGGAGGTCAATTATCTCCGAAGCTAAAGACTTGGGAGTGTTCGGATTTGTAATTGCAGGAGGAGAACCATTTCTTTGTGATGGAATAATTGACCTATGCATGGAATTCAATGATCTATTCTTTCTAATCGTTACTAATGGCACTTCAATCAAGCATGGAGATTTTGAAAAACTACGTAAAGCATCCAATATTGCAATTGTCATAAGTTTGGAAGGTGACAAGGAAATTACAGATTCCAGGCGCGGTGAAGGCGTACATGCTCGAGCAATAAAATCTCTTGAACATCTTTGGAGTATTGGCGTCTTGACTGGTGTTTCAGCAACAATAACCAGAGCAAATTACCACTTCTGGATGAATAGAAGAAGTCTTGACAAGCTTGTAGAAAGAGGAGTAAGAATTGGTGTTTTCATAGAGTATATCCCCACACCAGAACCTACTGCTCCAGCACGTCAGTCTCTTTCACCATGCGCCGATCAAGGAAAGATGCTCTCTGTTGAGGAACGTCAGCAGTTCCGGAAGCATGTAGTTTCATATCGCAGCCAAAATCCAATATTCCTTCTTCATTCACCAAACGATGAGGAATTCTTTGGTGGATGCGTTTCAGCTGGTAGAGGATTTATTCATGTAACTCCAGCAGGTGACCTAACAGCATGTCCTGTTTCGAATCTCGCTACGCATAATCTACATGATTCTAGTCTCAAAAAAGGACTTGCCAGTCCTCTCTTTAAGAAAATAAGGGAGAATGGTAGCATTCTAGAAAACCATGACCTTCCGTGTGCTCTTTTATCTCATCATGATGAAGTTCTGGAATTAGCAAGATCCGTTGGGGCTTACCGCACCGATACAAGAAGTACTGTGTGAAATATCACGCATCATCAGAAAGATGAGGATGTGGATGATCCAGCTTGTGCAGTCTTTCATACAAATACTTGATTGAATCCCAACAACCAGGTCTGCGATAAAGGACAGCAAACTCATCTGCATGTGGTGCAAACTTTTCCCAGAATGAGATTAATGAAATTGCTGTCGTTTCAGGTACAAAATCGTCGTCGATGAATTTCCTTTTGACAAGTGTGCTCAAACTATCAAAATAAGATCCCACTCTAGTAAATTTCGCGAAAGCATCAGAGTTTGCCTGTGGTCCATATTTATCAAAAAATCCTGAGGATTCTCATAACTATACAGCTAAACCTCATTGATGTCTTTGATGAATTCGATGTCATAGAGCATCTTATGAAAATCCAGGAAGATTCCTAGTTTTCTCGCTCTGGTAAATCTAATTATTGAATGCAGAGTCGCTATGATTCCAATTACTACACTACCCAATCCCACTATTGTTGTTATTGATGTCAAATCTATCTGCATTTCAAACACCCAAACCTCCAATTCCGAACCAACATTAAATTGCTCTCCTGTTTGAGTCTGGATAAATTGACTTATCAGTAAGGAAACAATGATATGTTTCTACAACTTAGAGGCGCTTTTCATGGGTGAAAAGAAAATCAAGATTAAGAAAATCGGAAAAGCCATTGCAGACCATTGTATCTGGGGAACTCATCTTGATTTTCTGTGCGATGAGTGCAATAGTAGGATGAAACCTGGTGGTAACTTCCAACATGTCTTGGGAGGCCGAGAGTATCAGTTCTGTACTGAGAAATGTATGAAGGCATATGTTGAGAAATGGGTCCCTCCAAGTGATGCATATTAATCCTCCAATTCTGGTTTCCATGGAGTTCTTCTGGGAATCCATCTTGGTACGTTTTTCATGTATGATGTGTATTGATAACCAAACTTGCCTGTCAACTCTGGTTCTTCTCCTTTGACAAATAGAATATGATTTCCAATCCAGAGTACAATAAACAGTAGCAGTAAAGGTGTTGATGTGAAGAGAATTGCTTCACCAATTACTGTAAAAAGCACACCCAAGACCATTGGATTCCTAGTATATTGATAGAATCCTTGGACCACAAGGTTAACTGGCGGATCCCATGGAGCCGCAGATCCTTCGCCATATTTTGCAAAATGGTAGGTTGTTACAGACACTAGAATCAAACCAATACCAAGTGAGAATATTCCCAAAGTTGTCAGCAAAATACCAAGAGGAAATGATAGATTCCAGACAAAACTGTATCCTGTGAAAAGGAGAAAAATGAGAGGGACAACGAAAATACCTAGAAAGGGTTCTAACACAAATCCCTTTATGTAACGCAGAGTTCCCATTTTGTTCCCTCACTCACATCGTTTTTCGAAACCCATCCTTTTCAACAGAGGATCTGGGATGCACCAATTGGTGAAGCTAGATTGAACAATGAGAAGTCCTTGGATTGTCGTAAGAACCAATCCAATTTGCATATGGACAAAATAAGCAATACCAAGAAAAATCAGAACAAAGCTACCTTGAATTAGCGCCCTAGCATTCTCCAAGTACACTGAATTCACCTTCTCAAAGTTTCAGAAGTACAAACGCACCTCTTAAAGACGATGATTTCTCTCTCAGCATCGTTTGATTTGTGTAGAAAAGAAATGCGTGAAATCTAATATTTCCCAATACAAGCCAGATGCTTATTAGTCACGTAAGCTGTAACCCTCTTTATGGACCCCGAAAAAATAAGACGTGATTTTCCAATCTTCAAGAGACAGATCAAAGGAAAACCCATTCGCTATATGGACTCAGCTTGTATGTCCTTAAAACCACTTCAAGTAATAGAAGCGATTGTTGAATATTATGAAAACTTCCCAGCCTGCGCTGGAAGAAGTGTACACCGACTCAGTCACGAAGTTGAGGAAGCTCGCATTAAAGCAAGAAACACAATGAAATCATTCATTGGAGCAAAGAAATCTGAAGAAATCATCTTCACTCGCAATACAACAGAAGGACTCAATCTTGTCGTGAATTCTATTCAGTTGACTCAAGGCGATTCAATTCTTACAACAGACAGGGAACATAACTCAAGTCTTGTTTCAAGTCAACTAGTTTCTAAGAAGTATGGTGCAAAACACTACGCAGTTAGGTCTAGTCCAGACCATAGATTTAGTATGGAGTCTTTTCAGAACGCACTGACTTCAGATGTAAAGTTAGTGTCATTTGTTTGGACATCCAATCTTGATGGATATTCTCTTCCCGTCAAAGACATTATAGACACAGCACACGACAATGGGTCTCTTGTTTTACTAGATGCTGCTCAGACTGCTCCACATTACAAGATCGATGTTGATAAGCTGAATGTTGATTTTCTTGCTTTCTCTGGACATAAGATGTTGGGACCTACAGGAACAGGCGTCCTCTATGTGAAGAAGGACAATTATCAACAAATGGATCCGTTTATTGTTGGTGGAGAAACTGTTGATTGGAGTACATTGGAAGACCATGAGTTTCTAGAACCACCTCAGAGGTATGAGGCTGGTCTACAGAACTATGCTGGAGAATTGGGTTTGGCTGCTGCTGCAC
This sequence comes from Candidatus Thorarchaeota archaeon, assembly GCA_048882385.1. Classification (GTDB taxonomy): domain Archaea; phylum Asgardarchaeota; class Thorarchaeia; order Thorarchaeales; family Thorarchaeaceae; genus SMTZ1-45. Next base: position 4,663 of record JBHLRQ010000027.1, read on the forward strand.
GTTATCTCAAATCCATTGGATTAGAGAAAATTGAGAAACACGAAAATGATCTCAACAAGAGGATGCATGATGGTTTAGAACAGATCAGTGGAGCCTCTATCATAGGTATTAATGATGCTCGTGAGCGCGGCGGAATTACATCCTTCACACTAGAAGGCGTCCAGTATCATGATGTGGCAATGATAATGAATCGGAATTACAATATAATGGTCCGCTCTGGACAACACTGTGTTCACTCTTGGTTCACAGCCAATGATATTGATGGGAGTGTTCGAGCTTCACTTTATCTCTACAACACCAAAGAAGAGATTGAAACATTCATTGAGGCTGCAGAAACAATTGCGAAGTTAGGATAATGTGATGAAACAATGGAAGTTTGTCTCATACCTACTGTCGAATTGACTATTATCATCCTGATGTACTTGAGATGGCCAAGGTATGGTCAAGCAATTTGGCATTGTCTGACTCGGTATTCGACACTACGAGCATGTGACATCGATTTTCACGACAAAGCTAGATCAACATTGACAAGCATAGTTATGCGATCCAGTATCAGAGCTGGAAGAGCAATATACAAGAATTTCGAAGCTGTCTCGGTTTTGTCAGTTCTTTTGTTCATTGCATTCATCGTGAACCTATTCATGGGTCTAGTGACTTGTATACTTGTTCTCATTCCTTGAATGTATCAATTCTATAATAATCCTTTTCAGGAGCCTGAAAATTGGAGAGAGTGTCAAATACCTGAAACATTTGGTAATTCCGTGTTCAAACCACCCCCTCTTTTTCCCATTCGCTGTTTCAGAACTATAAACACAATCTATTTGTACTATGGAGAATGAATGTTTTAAGAATCAAATTTGATTCGAATGGAGGCGAGAAACATATGAGCCAGAGAAATATTATGGGAATCGCATTCCTCGTTATCGGCCTCGTTGTTGGTTTCGGCTTGGGAATTTTCATTCCACTAGGCGGACCTGTTGCTGATGTATCACTTCAGACAGTCCAAGACAGAGGTACGCTAATCGTAGGTACAAGTGCTGACTACCCACCGTTCGAATCTCTCAACGCCACGAATGATGTTGTGGGATTTGATGCGGATCTTATGGAATATATTGCCGCTTACATGGGTGTGACCCTTGTGTGGCAAAACATGGATTTTGACTCTCTAGTTGGAGCATGCAGTGCTGGTACAATCGATGTGATCGCAGCAGCGATGTTCATAACAGAAGATAGAGCTGCAGTTCTGCAACATAGTATCCCCTATCTCCAGACACAAATGTCTGTTGTCGTCATGAACGACTCAGTCCTTGCTATCTCAAGTCTAGATGATCTATCTGGATACAACGTTGGTGTGCAGATTGGATCAGTCGAGGATGATATTATTACTGATGTCGCTGGAGTTACTAAAACTGGATTTGCTACGGCTGATTTAATGTTTACTGCACTTGAATTAGGAACCGTTGATGCAATATTCCTAGACACTCCTGTTGTTCCAGCATTTGCAGCTACATACAATGTAAAGACTATTCTTCAATTGGCTGCAGAACTCACAGTTCTCTATGTTGGAAGAAATGCTGACAGCTTACTCATTGAAATTAATGCAGCAATCTCAGCAGGACTTCAAGATGGAACAATCGATGGTCTAGTTGTAGAATGGCTTTGAGGTAATATTCCATGCAAGAGTCGGTAGATCTATGGACAATAATCAACAGTATCATTGTCTATGGACTGCCGGCCACTCTTTTCTTAACTGCAGTTGGTTTAATTTTTGGATTTATTCTTGGCCTGATGTTGGCTCTAATGAGAGTATATGGCATAGTAGAATTCCAATGGCTCGCTAGTGGTTACGAAAAAATCTTGCGGGGAATTCCAATACTCGTTCTGATGTTTCTCTTCGGTTGGGGGATGCCTGGTCTTTTTTGGTTTGTTCCTGCGGAATTCCGAACTCTTGCAGGTGTTATTCTTGCACTCTCACTCCGTAGTGGTGCGTATCAATCACAGTTGATCCGTGGCGCTATTCTCTCCGTAAGTGAGGGACAGATGATGGCAGCTCGTTCTATTGGTATGACTGAAATGCAAGCATCAAGACATATCATCCTACCACAAGCGTTGAGAATTGCAGTCCCTGGTTGGTCGAATGAATATGCGGTACTCATCAAGGATTCATCGTTTGCTGCGGCTGTGGGTATTGTAGAGATGTTCAGAATAGCACAATCAAATCTACAATCATATCCAGGTCTTTGGATACCAATCATGGTCACTGTTGCTTTTGTCTATCTGATATTCACCCTTCCTGTTACAAAGGTAGTCGGTGAGCGACAGACCAAGAAGCTGCGAGAGCTTGGTCTGGGAGGAGGTTGAACTTTATGGTCAAAGTGTTAGAAGTAAAGAATGTCTGGAAATCTTACGGAGATTTGGAGGTTCTCAAGGGAATCTCATTTGACGTACTTGAGAAAGAAGTCAAAGTAGTTTTCGGACCGAGTGGTTCAGGTAAGAGCACTCTGCTTCGCTGCATAAACATGCTAGAAACCTTAGACAAAGGTGATGTGCTCCTACGGGGTGAGAGTCTAATTGGCAAGGATGCGAATATCGACTCTTTTCGTTCTAGGATTGGATTTGTTTTTCAACATTTCAATCTCTTTGCCCATCTGAGAGCCATCCAGAATGTAAGCATCGGTCTTGAGAAGGTGTTGCGCCTTTCTAAAGAAGATGCTCAGGAACGGGCGCATAAGGCACTTGATTTGGTCAAGATGACAGACTGGGCGCATCACTATCCTGCTCAATTGTCTGGTGGACAACAACAAAGAGTTGGTATAGCGAGAGCAATGGCGATGGACCCAGATGTGATACTGTTCGATGAGCCCACAAGCGCGTTGGATCCAGAACTGATTGGAGAGGTCCTTCAGGTGATGCTTAATATTGCCCAGGTCGGAACAACCATGATTGTAGTCACCCACGAGATGGGTTTTGCACGGGCTGTATCATCTGAAATGATATTCATGGATGAAGGCGTGATAGTTGAGCGAGGTACACCTCAACATTTCTTCAAATCGCCTCAGTCTGAACGCGCTAAAATGTTCCTCCACCGACTCGAGGTGCTATATGGATCGGAAAGTGGCGATTAAGAAAGGTGGATGATAGAATGACGAATGAGAATCCTTCACTGCTGCTATACACACCAGAGCAGTTTGATTTCTCATTCATTGTTGATTATGGGGATCAGATTCTTGCAGGATTGGGAATGACTCTTTACCTATATGTTACAGCGTTGATTATAGGTTTCTTTCTGGGTCTTTTTCTTGCATTTGTTAGACAATACGGTGGAAGAATCTCCTCCCGCATTGCAACTGGATACATCGAGTTGATACGAGCCACTCCACTTCTGGTTCAGTTATTTCTCTTCTTCATATTACCATTTGGACTGAGTCGATTCATCGAGTCGTATGGATTTGGTCCGATATACTCCGATTGGAGGATTGAATTTGGAGGTGTCACTATCCTTAGTCACACCATCTTCATGAGTATACTTACCTTAGGTTTAAACAGTGCGGCATACCAGGCTGAATACTTCAGAGGTGCTATCTCATCAATTGGGTCTGGCCAAATAATGGCTGCTCGCTCAATTGGTATGTCATCCCGCGATGGAATCCGACACATTATTCTACCGCAGTCCCTAAGACGCGTGATTCCTGCATGGTCTAATGAAGCGGCGTATCTACCAAAATATACGGTTGTCGCGTTCTATATTGGCGTTGAGGAGCTTTTCGCTAAAGCCCGTTTCATAGTGTCTCAAACATTTCAGGCGTTAGCTACATACCTGTTCATCGCTTTGATCTTTCTTGTCCTAATTGCAATTGTTTCCAAGGGTCTTGAGGTTATTCATGAAAAAACAAGTATACCAGGTGTTTGATGGCTTGAGTCATTAGTGTTATTTTGTAGTATGCATTCTCTCTAGTACGATGTGACGATGATAAAAGTAAAGTTTGGAGTTCACATAGAACCCCAACTGGGATACGACTACGAGACCTCCCTAAAGATTGCACTTGAGGCTGAGAAACTTGGATACGAGTCCTTTTGGTGTAGTGACCATCTCTTCCTAAATGACATGTCTGAGAACCAGAACTGCATGGATGCTTGGACACTTCTTGCCGCATTAGCAGCTGATACTACTAAGATTCGTCTTGGTACTTTGGTCACCTGCAACTCATATAGACATCCTTCATTACTTGCCAAGATAGCAGCATCAATCGATATGATTTCAAATGGACGTCTTTGGTTTGGATATGGTGCTGGTTGGAAAGAAGTTGAATACAAAGCCTATGGGTATCCATTCCCTAAGATACAGGATCGTATGGATGCCATGGAGGAAGCTCTTGAAATCATCAAACTACTTTGGACTCAACCGAGTCCAAGCTACGATGGCAAGCATTACTCTATCAAGACCGCTTTCTCAGCTCCAAAACCAGTGCAGAAACCACACCCTCCTATCTTAATTGGTGGTGATGGTGAAAAACGCACTCTACGAGCAGTAGCGAAATATGCGGATTACTGTAACTTATTCCTGAAAGAGGACCTGCAGAAAAAACTGGATGTTCTTAAAGATCATTGCAAATCAGTTGGACGTCCCTACGACGATGTCGGTAAAAGTCTGTTTGCTCAAGGATGGCCTGGTGTTTTCGTTACTGACCGTGAGGATGACCTTGAAACACATCTCGAATGGAGAGCTGAGAATCTTGGTTCTTCAAAAGAGAAAGCCCTTGAACATGCAAGAAGATTCGCTCCAGGATCATGGGTAGGTTATCCCGAGGAGGTTACAGAGCGATTTGAGTACCTGATTGGATTGGGCTTTGACTTCTTCCAAGTGATGTTTCCAGGAATTGGAGATGACTACCTAGAAGCAAGCAACATGTTCGCCAAATTTGTCAAGAAAAACTTCTGATCAGAACTCGTCAAGTCCTTCATGATCAATCCATGCTTTGAAGTGGGATTCAAATGTGCCTCGGACGCCCCTAGATGCTATCAATCCTGTGACAAACTCATCGAAAGTCTTTGAGAACTGAAGATACTCTGAAAAGCCCTTCTTTCTCAATCTTATACTCTCCCTCGCAATATCATCTGAGCTGATTTTCATCTCTTTGGCAAGGAGGTTTCTGATCTCCTCGTACTCTTTAACATGAATCACTTGTCCTGTGCTTCTTGCTTTCAAGATTCTATAACCATTTCCGGTTCTCCACAAACGTGAAACATTCACCCATTCCTTTGTCAATGATGGAAGCAACTCATCAATCTCATTCAGTACATGAATCGTTTCACGATATCTGGCATCAATCAAGTCAGCCGCAATAATTGCAGATCGAGTTGATGAGATAATGCCAACATTGAAGAAAAGAGTTGATCCTCCTTTCAAGAACTGTGCTTTTGCATTTTCAATAAGTTTGTAAAATAGTCTGTTTGAAACTTGTTCGAAATTTCTAGGAGTTTCAATCAATCGCAATTCATTGAAAGGAATACAATCAACACCGAGAAGTTCTGAAACCTCAAAGATAGAGAAAACCGTGTGGTTTGTTTTCAACCAATGTTTTTGGAATGTTTCAGAACAAGCTACTTGTAGAATCGTGACTAAGTCATCCCAATCCTGCTTGGATTTAACCTCTGTATCTAAAGCATTGGAAATGATCGACTTTAGTTCTTCAGATTGATCATTCGCTAGTACTTCGTATATTATGTCAGTATCAATCTCCATCGCAAGATAACCAGAACTGTATCACTACTTCTGATTTACGCTATTAGTATAATTAGAACATTTATTAGAAGACCTAATGATAATTGAATTATATTATAGGGGTATCACATTGCCCGAGAGTGGAGGCGAGACTGAAGGTCCAACTCTACTTGAGCTCGATATAATGCGCTCATTTGGGTGGGCCGTTGTAGAAACCGAGGAATCACTATACCAGAGGTATCTCAATCTATCAGCTGCAAGATCCTTGATGCCAAGCACGGTCTTCAAGACTCATCTCCGAGAAATGGAAGCCAAGGGTTTTGTTTCTTCTCTAAATCTGCATGGAAAGAAGGCATATCGTCGTTTACTTATTGGAAAAGAAGTGGGGGCTGAAATCCACCCTCAAGTTCCACTTGATGAAATGCGGTTGGCTCTTGGTAGCTTGAAAGCTAAACCCAAATTTGGAAAAAAGATTCGCACAAAAGTCACCCCCGATGTGGTCGAAGACTCAGATATTGTAGGAAAGGAAATTCAGACTGCCCTGGAAAACTGGATGCTTCGAGATTCAGGTAGAATAAGCAAAGGTGCAGTCCATGCTCATATAGCTAACATGATGAATGCACTTCAAGAATCTGAAGAGGAGCTCTTTGAATATGTGAGAATTGAGATTCCTGGTTTACTTGCGGACTTGGGTGAATTGCTACGTACATACGGTCCAGACTTTTTGCTTTTGACGCTCCGAGTTACTGAACACAAAGTCAGAAAATACAAGTTCTGATGATTTATCAATTCGAAAGTACCATGAAATCTCTCAAAGGTCAAAATGCCTAGAATTTCCTATCTTGGACAATCTGGATTCTATCTTGAAACATATGACTGCAAATTTCTCATTGATCCAAAATACTGCATCAGAATTTCGCTCAAGAAACTTCAAAGTATTAGATCTGATGTGAAGTGTATAATTCCTAAAATTGGTGAGCCTCTAAGGGGCTACAAATGAATAGATAAAATTCTTGATACTGTCAGTTGTCTGCCTTGTTCAACTAGTTCATATGCTGCTTAGAGAACTGTAGAAGCGAGAGCTAATGATAGTGGAATGGGATTCAGAAGATCGCTCTGGAGTTCGTCACTTATTTCATCCCCATAAAAGAGCACGTGCAATTATCTTCCCCGCATTAGATTTGGGACTTGGGCAAGTATGGACCAACTCGCGTGAATCACCTACCGTAGCCAGACTTCAGCTTTCGGTAATTAACGCACTTGCAGGAGATAGTTCTAGTTCAGATGCTGTCGATATCGTTCGTATGATCGAACCGATGCAACTTGCTTTTGGACATGACGACAATTGGACGCTCATAATCAAAGAGCTATGGGGTGATTGTCTTGAGATTCAGCCCCGAACTGTATTCACGACAGAATCTCTTGATTTGGACCATCTGAGAGTACTACGAGAACAGATACCTTCTGGCTACCACCTTGAGAGAATGAGTCTTGAAGATATTCAGAGAATCGACAAGAGAAAGGCAATGCATATCCCAATCTTATTTGGTAGCTCGGAGGAATTCTGCAAGAAAGGAATTGGTTATTGTATAAAGCACGACAACAAGATAGTATGTATGGCTTCGACATTCACACCTTTTACTGATATGTTCGAGATTCAAGTTGATACTTTTGACAGTGAACATCGACGTAAGGGTCTCGCCACTGTTGCTTCTGCAGCACTTATGGTATATGCCCTCGAGAACGGGATAACTCCCTATTGGGATGCTGCGAATGAAGCTTCAATTCAGCTAGCTTTGAAACTGGGTTACACTGAACCAGACCCCTGGGAAGCTTACTACTTGAAACCGGTATCTGGTGCCAGATAGGTCTTACTTCTTCTTAACAACCACTATAACTACTGCTACCAGCGCTATTACTCCAGCTGAAGCAATTCCTACTATCATTAGATTGTTCAGGAATCCATTCGAGGTTGTTTCTAGTTCAACTGAAAATATTTCGAGCTCTCTACACACCTCTACTGTTTCATTAGAATCTTCAACTTCTATATCAAGAATGTAGTTTCCCACATCAAGACCGGCGATTATCCCAGTATAATTTCCATCCAAGTCATCATCACTCAGAACAATTTCATCAACAAGAGTTCTGTTATTTCCAGTGTAGATCATAGCAGTAACTTCTGCAATTCCAGTGGAAAGAATACCTCCCAGAGTTTCATTTAGATTATCAGTCATGACACCAATGGAAATGTTAGATCCAGGTTCTGCAGGTGTTGTAGGTAGATACAATTCTGTTACACGAGAGAGTCCGAGGATCTCTCTGATTATCTCTGCACAAACTTCCGAGGTTGGAGCTTCAAGCCATCCACCACCAGTTGTTCCTCCACCTCTCCCACCAGTGATAATCCTCCCATCAGCGATTGCTTCAACTCCATAGACAGTTGTAGCTCCTGCTGCAGTCATCTGTGGACTACTCAGTGTAAACGAAACTACCTTGCAACCATTAACAATGTCATTCGCTTCTGCCATTATCCGTGTTCCAGTGCAGATTGAAGCAACAATAAGACCTAGGTCGAATGCATCTGAAATAAATGTCAATATCGTATTACTGGCAATCATATCCGCCCAATGTCCTCCAGATGTAATTAGAAGACAGTCGAATTGCTGGACCATCTCAGGTGTCATCTCAGATAGCAACAAATCCGCAGTTATTGGTCTTGGTTCTCTGTTGGTACATGAATCAATCTCATAATCAATCGAATGAGCTACTGTTGTCACATTGACTCCATATGACTCCAACCTGTCCTTCGCGTCAAAATAGTTCCATCCAAATCCATCACATAATACAACTAAAACATTGATCTCTGAAACATCAGTAGCTTTCACAGATTGTGTGATCTGAGAACCTGAAAAAACTAGGGAAAAAATTAGCAAGCTTGTAACCAGAATCATCTTGAATCTCATATCAATCGATAAATGATACCTGAGGCAATATATTAGGAATCAGATTGGCGTAATGGATTAGAAAGAATGGATTGGAGACCCCTATAGGGATCTCCATAATGTCCGATTAGTTAACCTGTAACTGAAAAGTCGTCAAAGACCAAAGTTGGGATCTCGATATCAAATGGTAGAAACTCTATATTACTACCAATCTCTCGAAGATTTTGAAATCCTTCATAGTAGTTGCCAGCAATAGACACAGGTTCTACAGGTCCTTTGAGCTCTCCATTCTCAACAAGAAATGCGGTACCTGCAACACACGAAAACTCTCCAGTTGCGACCATAGAATGAAATATCCCCAGTGGGAACTCTCGGATGAGTATCGCTTTGCCATCAATAGATGAAATGATCTCCTCCTCTGTCTTACTACCAGGAGTTATCTCCAGCCATTTGGTTGACACAGATGGTTTTTCTTCGAAAGGTGTTGTATCATCTCCAAATATACCACCACCTCGAGAACAGTTACCAGTAGACTCAAGACCAAAAGCTTTGCCATAGTAATTGTCGAATAGATAGTTCTTCAGGACTCCATTCTCGATGACTGTGTTCTTTTGCTGTGGTTGACCTTCTGCATCTATTGCCTCTGTTCTAAGTCCAATCTTACTCTGACCATTATCAACGATTGAGAGTTGCTTTGAAGCAATAGTATCTCCGATTTTATCACAGAGTGGTGATATGCCATCAACAACAGTTCTTCCCAGTGTGGATTGACCAAGACTAGAGAGAATAAAGAGCGCGGCTGGAATAGGAGTCCAAATTGTAGGCAGTTTGGCTGTTATGTCTAATTTCTTTGCTCCTAGTTGAGTGATTGCATTTTCAGCTGCTATTCTTCCTACTCCCTCAGGGTTGAACAAGCGCTCTCTGGATACATCAAAATGAAATGACCCTTTCCGTTCTTCACCTTGGATTGCATAGACACTTGATTGACAACCACTATCACCACTACGTGTTGCCTCAAGGATTCCTCTTGTACTTCCTACAGCATACCCGCTCCAATCAACTGAAGCTAAAGCAGAAACGACTTTCACTCTTTCATCTACTGCTTTTGCTTCCTCTATTATTTCCTCACAGTGCTTGATTAGATCATCAGAACCAATTGATAGTATCTCATCTGTAAAAGCACCTTCTCTACCTTTCCCCTTTGGATCGGGAAATCCTTTGAATCGATTATCTTCAACATTAACACTGTTAATGATGGACAAAGCCTCTTCTGCTGCTAGTTTTATCCTCTCAGGTGATACACCACTTGCTACTGCAAATCCAATGCGTTTTCCTTTTGCAGCCCGTACAGCTGTACCTGCTGCAGCTCCATCTTTGGCAGTTACAATTCCTTGAGAAATGCTTGCGGAAACACTATTCTGGTAGGAAACGAATATTTCAAACTCAACAGAATTGTCTAGAGACTTGGCATACTTGAGTCCAGTATCTGTCACAGAAAGTAGTTCATCTTTTAGATTATCAAATTCCATTCATAATCAACTCCTTAGTTATGCTTCCCCTCCAAAGGTAACATCATTGATAATCAACTTCGGACCTCCGTCTCCTACTGGGAGTGGATACTGTCCACCTTTCCCGCAACCACCAAAGTATCCAGAACCCAGATGCAGGTCTTTGGTTGCACCTTCAACTTTGGACAAAAGGTCTAGGATGTTTCCGGAGAGGGCTACTTCACGAATTGGATATTGAATCTCGCCATTCTCGACCCAATATCCACGTACAGCTTTAAACACAAAGCTTCCATCACCTTCAACCTGTCCTCCTGTGGATTGAATTGCATATATGCCCGTTCCCAGTTTCTCTATAGCTTCCTCTTCTGTCAAATCTCCAGGAAGGAAGTATGTATTTGTCATTCTGGGGATTGATGGAAATACATAGCTCACTGCACGAGAATTCCCAGTTGGTTCCTGCTCCAATTTGTTTGCAGTCCCTCGATTGTGTAAGTAGTGTTTTAGAACGCCTTTCTCCAGAATTGTTGTTTGATTCGCTGCAATTCCTTGATCATCATATGGTAGCCACAGTCCTCCATATTTCTTAATATCTGGAACTCCTCCATCTACAATTGTTGCTTGTTCAGTTCCTAAGGTCTGACCAACACGATCAGTCAAAGGAGATCCACCTGTTACTACAAAATCCGCTTCACTCAAGTGTCCAAATGACTCATGAGCCAAGACTCCAACAAGCTCCTCTTCCACGAGGGCTCGGAATTTCCCAGCTGGACATGCTTTTGCTTTTAGCTGTTCCTTTGCGTTTTTTCCAGCTTCTTCACCCATTTTCTCTGGAGTATACTTTTCTTTCTCGAACTCTTCCAGTCCAAAAGTTCCTCCATGTCCTTTACGTCCAAGGACCATTGCTCCAGCGTCTGTCTTTGATGTCACACTGAGTCGTAAATCTGAAACAAGAAAATTCCAATCAATTATCGATCCGTCGCTATTTACAAACAGTTTTGGACCATGAAGTTCACCCCACATCGCCCGAACACTTCGAATATTTTCTCCGTGTTCTCTTGCTGTCTCTACCGTTCGATTCACCATGTCGATTTTATAGGATAGTTCCGTGTCTTGAGGGTGAATCTTCACAGATGGAGTGTCTGATTTCTTACTTTTCACGGCAGACCCTCGTTCAAATGGTAGCTTTAGTTTTGCCGCTTTTGAGGATGCACTAGCCATCCGGTAAGCTTTTTCCACTGCTGCTCTGATATCTTTCTTTTCAGAACTTGGTGTAAAGGAGAAACCCGACACACCATCAACAAAAGCAGTGATGGCAAATCCTTGTCTAGATTTGACTTGGATGTCCTGCCAAATGTCATCTACCCGCCTCAAAGCTCTCAGGGTGAGATCATCAAATCTCGCCTCCACAAAATCTGCACCCATATCCTCTCCGATGCGGATACAATCTTCTAATCTATCCAACATGTTTTAGATACCTCTATCATGTTCTCTGTATCCATAAAACTGGTCACTCATTATTGAGTTACTGGTCATTACTGACCATTATTTTGACAATAAAAATGCAATTCTCAACGCGAGAACTCATATTGTTACTATTAATCTTCAAGAATTCTATACCAATAGGTGTACAGAGTTTTGAAACCCATAGACTCATACAGAGTTTTCGCAGCCTCGTTTTCCTCTTCAACCTGTAGAAAAGCATTCTTGGCTCCCAAATCTTCTCCCCACATAGCCAATGCACACGAAACTGACCAAGCCACACCTTGGCGTTTATATTCTGGCATTGTTCTTATTGAAAACAATCCAAGCCAATCTCCTTCTACCACTCCGAGACCGACTCCTGCAATATTTCCATGCATTGAAACTCTAGCAATATTTTTCCTACCACGAATGCGGTGAATTATTTCCCGTCTTACGTCAATTGCAAGTTTTCCTCTCTCAGATCGATGCATTAGAGTATCGAGCGAGTCTTCTGTAACGCTGAATAAATCAACAGGGATGAGTGGTCTTAAACAAGAAACTGTGTCAATTGGAACAGTCTGAACATTAGTTATCATTCGTTTTTGAAATCCTTTGTTTTCCAATATTTTATCGAGTCCTTTTGGTTGACTAGCTGGTGATATTTTGAATGCTGGAGGAGTAGACTTTTCTTGATAGAGACTGATGACATAATCTACTACACTCTCAACATCAATATTACTATCCCATTCATTTGGCAAGACGCTATTGGCTCTCCATGTTACGCCTTGATCCCAGTGTATTTTCCACCCTTTGTAAGTAACAATCTCTCTCGCTGGCCAGCAATGTGATGCCAATAGCTCGAGCTCAGCAATCTCCTTCTCCGACACCATGGCAGTATGGAACGTGAAACTACCTAAAATATTCGTTACTTTTGTTAACTATCGACATGCTTATTATTTGCTATAGTTAACTTAATATCATGCCACGAGTAGTTCATTTCGAAATTGTTGCAGATGATGCTGAACGGATTTCAAAGTTTTATGAAACTGTTTTTGGTTGGACAGTCCAGAAATGGAATGGACCAATCGATTATTGGTTTCTAATGACAGGTGATGAGAAAGAACCTGGAATTGATGGTGCATTTGGAATGCGTCAGAGTGAAGATGACATCCCTGTGAATACTATCGATGTTCCTTCTGTTGATGAAGCAGTCAAGAAAATTGTAGAGAATGGAGGAGAGATTGTTCGACCAAAGCAAACAATTCCTGGAGTTGGACATCTCGCTTATTTCAAGGACACTGAAGGAAATCTCTGGGGCATCATGGAAAGCGACACGTCGGTCAAATAACCCACAGAACAAAACACCTTTGTGACCTAGCCTCTTCTCTCATTTGAGGCTGTCTTAGTGAAACATGAGCTCAATGAGATTGCATGGTACATCATTACTGGTATCCACAAAAATGTCGTATCTGCAAGTTCATCGAATACTCTTGATATAACTGAGGCTGTAAGATTAGCAAGTCTTTCCTATGTGATTGAATGCGTAAATCAGGAAAAATGGAGATTCTCTCAACTCTCGTATGAAGCAGAACGACTCGGTGTTTCATACCATGCAATATCCAACATCATAGATAGTGGGTTGGATTCATTCAAAGGTCCGAAATTAACTGATCTCACTAGGCACGAACTTGTCATACTTCTTGGACTAATTCATTCAATTGGCAGTTTTCATTTACCTCTTCATTACAGTCAAGGAACTGCACAGAGACCACTTGGAGCATACTACACACCTCAGCGTGTGGCAGATTACATCGTTTCACTGACCCTGACTCCTACACTGACCAAACTTGCAGAGAGTGTACCCAAGAAGGGTGTGAAAGCAATAGATACCATATTGTCATTACGAACACTCGATCCAGCCTGTGGTACAGGTGTCTTTCTAGTTTCAGCTTTGAATGCATATGTTAATGCACTAGATAAAGGACTTCATCTTGCTCGTGAATCACGAATTAGTCATGACCTTCTAGAATCTGAAGAAGTCACGAATTTCATTCCAAAACTTCGGACAAATCTGTATGGTGTAGATGTTGATGCTGGTGCTCTCGAAGTCACAGATGTGTCACTCCGATTATTATCGGGCTCTATGGATGAATCCTTTTATGGAACTAATCTTAAACAGGGCAACTCTCTTGTTTCGCTCAAAGGTTTTGATGGAAATCAATCACATAGTCATTATTTTTCAGATGCTGCATCCAGACTCCCGTTCGAGTGGTCTGAAGAGTTTGAGGATGTGTTGAAACGTGGTGGTTTTGATTTTGTTGTGATGAACCCACCATATGAGCGATTGAAACCAAATCTTGCTGAATTTTTGAGAGAGAGAATTATAACGGGAGATCGAGAAATCCATCTTGAAGAGTTTAACACTTACAAACAACAAATGAATGAAGACCTTCAATATTTCCGACGATCGGGCGAGTACTGTCTTGGGAATAAATATTCAATTGATACTCATCGACTCTTTATTGAAAGAGCCATTCAATTGTCTCGTGTAGGTGGCAACATCGGTTTCATTGTCCCATCAACAATACTCGGTGATTTGTCCTCATCCCCCCTTCGAAGGTCTATTATCAAAGAAAATGAACTTAAAACGGTAAGTGACTTTCCTGAAACCTCAAGACTATTCGAAGGTGTAACACAATCTGTTTCTATTATCTCTCTTCAGAAAGGTGGGAAGACAACATCATTTAGAGCCCAATTTGGACTCGTGGATTTTGATAATATTTCAAACCATAGTAGTATGCAAATTAAGATAGAGAAGATTGAGGATGCAGTCGGTCCACATCTTTCCATCCCCCAACTGAATGAGGGATGTTGGTCACTATTTGAAAAACTACACAAGCACCCAGCACTATCCACTGTTGAAGGCTACGATGTGAAGCGAGGAGAATTAGATCTAACTCTAAACAAGTCTTGTATCACTTCCAAAGAAACTGAATTTCAACTAATTCGAGGATCTGATATTTCCCGCTATTCACTGATCACTAGATCAAAAAGACCCATTGAATATGTAGATGTTGAGAAACTTAGTGAAACATTAGGCTCTTCCTCTAGAATTAGTCATATCAATAAATCAAGAATCGCATGTCAACAGGTTTCAAATAGAACGCAAAGGTGGCGCTTGAAATTTACCAGTATACCAAAAGGTTTCGTTCTAGCAAATTCCTGCAATTATATAACCATAGAAGATGGAATTCCAAAGAGAAATTTGGTATTATTACAGACTGTTCTAAATTCAGAGTTAATGAACTGGCGATTTGGGTTGACAAATACAAATAATCATGTATCTATTCAAGAACTATTTCAGCTTCCTATTCCCCGCGTTGAAAATATCTCGAAGTATGTATTCAATTCAGTAAGAACAGCGGTTAACTCAGTCCAGAATGGAAACATTGCTAAAGAATCTCTACTGGAAGCAATTGTCTTCTCTATCTATGGATTTTCACCAACTGAAGCACGCACGATTTTAGAACTGAGAAAGACTCCTCAATTCGAGATTCAGGAGATTGTTGATACATTGCAAACCATGTAATAGTAAGGCTTTCATGCAAGGAACCAATCGAAATCTTGTGAATTCCATATCACTTGTTTCCATTGAGTCTCATATTAGAGAAGAAGCAGATGAGTTTCTCTATAATCATGTATGCTCTTCATTGAGCGCCCTTGATATGGAGATGGTTCGCTCAGTGCCCCCTGGAGGTAACTGGCAAGATATTCCTGATAAGGTAGTTGAGAAGTCAGCGCGTCTTACTCAGATACGAAAGTCTGGTGGTCGTACGACATACTACGGGAGACTCATGAACCATCTTCCTAGCTACACAATCAATACATACTTCAATCGTCCAGGAAACGGAACATTTGTTCATCCAAACCAAGACCGATTAATTTCAATGCGAGAAGCTGCACGATTACAATCCTTTCCGGATCATTATCGATTCTTGGGGAATTACAGTTCAAGATACAAACAAATTGGAAACGCTGTCCCACCTCTTTTAGCCAGAGCAGTAGCAGACCAGCTACCTACAGGTTTCATCGTGGACATGTTCTCTGGTGCTGGAGGATTATCAGAAGGATTTGTCCAAGCTGGAAATAATGTTGTTTTGGCTACAGATGCAAATTCACACATGTGCCAAACCTACGCATACAACCATCCTCAGACAAACGTTGTTCGTGCCAATGTTACTAATTCATCTCAATCAGATGATTTGATTGAGGAGATAGAGCGATCATTAATGGGTAGAACATTGACTACTCTTGTTGGTGGTCCACCATGCCAGGGATTTTCAACAGCTGGAAGGTGGGTTCCAACTGATTCGAGAAACTCACTTGTTATGAGGATGTTGGATTTTGTGTCTTTACTTAGACCTGAGAGTGTAGTGATTGAGAATGTTCCAGGTATGAAATGGATGAATAAGGGTCAAACATTAAAATCGGTCATGAAACGACTTGAAGATGAAGAATACTCAGTATCTGTTCTTGATTTGAAAGCGGAAGAGTATGCAGTTCCTCAAAGAAGACGAAGGGTGTTTGTTGTTGCTAGAGTTAATGATGAACCAATTACAGCTCCACAAGGAATACTAGCCTCATTACTAGGAGGAAGAAATCGCCAAGAATCAAGACTTAGCACTGACGAATTGCCCCCTCCTGTTAATGTTGCGGAAGCTGTATCAGATCTTCCTCTGTTAACTCCAGGGGGTGGCTTTGATAGAATCGAATACAATCCGAGATGGATAAAATCAGACTATCAAAGATTGATGAGAGGAAATCTGCATTTACAGGAATTCATCGCAAAGAGAGCCAAGCAACGTTGATTAGTGAAGAATGATTGAACTATCCAAAGAGAGGTTACTGGAGGAATCTTCAAGGTGATTGTGAGTGCCATTCTCTATGACCTACTTGGGTCAAAGGCATTAGCGTCTACTACATTCAGTCGTGACGCTATCTCTGAAGATTTTCTCCAAAGAGTCCTTGAAATCTACTATAAGCTAATCCAAGAGGATTCGGCACGAGACTTTGTCACAACCGAAATTGAAGATCGAGGTACCGTTTTGTCTAAGATAAGTGAAGTGACTTTGATTATAGGTGTCACTGACACTGGTACGATTCACGATAATGATATTGAGCGGATGAAGAGCTTCTCAGATGCTGTTGAAAAGCAAGTCGAACAATCATCTGTCAGAGAATTCAAAGATGATTTCGAACGTTTTGCAGAGGCGTTATTGAAAGAACGAATCCGAATTTGTTTTGTCACTTCCGAAGACCCATCGTTCGAAGACAAATCAGGCACTGCTGTTGACATGTTGTTTAGGACAAGAGGTCAAAGAGGCCGTGGATATACAGTCCCAGCTGCAATTGGTCCATTTGGTGTAGAAATAATGCGAATCTCATACGATTCAATAATCAAAACTAATTGGTCTGAAGACCTATCAAGTGCTGATGTATTTGGTTTGATTATCTCACCTCCTCTGCCAACAGCAGACCGAGTTGAACATGTCGTAATGCGGATTCGAGATGAATCCTCAGCAAAGCTGATTATAATTCCAGGATCTGATGATGAATTGGAACTTTCTAGAGAATATGAGGAACAATACGGTCTCGAGCTTTGTGATTCAGTTTCACCTAGACCTACAATCCTTCTACTCTCTGTTATGGCTATAGCTGGATTCACCTACATGCACGCAGAGCTCGCGTTACAGAATTGGATTATTGATACTACTATCGATCAACTTTCATCAGATGATGAGCCGGAGGATGATGCTTTAGGTCATCAAGCCTTTTTTGTTGTAGACAAACGAACAGGCACTGCAGCTTATAGTTACTACTACGAAGAGAAATCGAGACTTCTTGAAATAGCACCGAATATTGTTGCTGCAATATCTGCCTTCAAGTTCGATCCAGCAAAACCAAACGAAACTTCTGTCTTCCAAGCAGGGGATCTCAATTACATTACAATTGAACGTAATGATTATGTCTATACGCTAATCACTGGAAAGGATGCAAATGTGGAAGCACTTCGTGAACGATTTTCATTCTTGCCAGATCTTTTCATGGATGAGGTTCCCGAGGTCGTCGAAAATCCCACAGATCTATTTCGGTCACCTCCTTTTACACTAAAACTACTGGCAACGCTTCCACATGAAGCAATTCCCGGGAGAATGGCTCCAACGCAATCAAGAGCGCTATTGTGGGAACGATTTGAGAATGCACCTGTTAGAGATTTCTTGGAAGCAGTTTGGAATAGATTGGATGGCACACTCACAATGGCGAGGCTTGTTCCAGGAAAGGGTCCTGAAATGATGCTGGGGGCTATACACCTCTTAAACAGATTAGGAGCTATAAGGTTCGAATTACGAATTGGACCTGATGACGCACCTATCTTGATTGGAGTTCCAGATGATGAGGTACTCTCATTATACTCACGTGTTGACGAGATTCTTGCACTTGTTGATGGCAACAGGACAATAATCGATATTGCGAAAGAATTGGGTCTTCAACCCAGCGTTCTTGTTACAGTCTTTGCTGAACTTCATAGACGAGAAATAGTGACTATTGATGAAGTGTAAACCATATACCCATAAGGTTCAAGAATGCTCAGAACGAGCAAGAAAAGTAGATAACACGATACAAAATACACTTTGTTTGGATGTGAGACCTTGATTCACAACGTTCTTCTAATCGAAAAGGCAAATGGAAACGTTGTAGTCAAGACTAGATTCTGGAAAATTGATTTCGAACAGAAAGATATCCTTGAGTTTCTTGCAGGATACAACGATCTTCAGTCAACTGAAGGACTTGCTGAGGATACACCAGTATTTGTTGCAGAGAAACACAAAGTCTTTCACGGTCCTGTTGATGCTGACATGCTCCTCCTCTTAGTTACTGATGGTCGCGATGAAGATAGGGCCATTCAACACAGAGTGCGAGAAGGTGCATCTAGAATCTCTACCTCTCTCAGAGGCAACAGCATCGGTTACATTCGTGACAATCTTGATGATATACTTGGAGAACTAATCTTCACTCATTTCAAGGTCTCATTCGTAGGGAGCGGTGGCGTTGGAAAGAGTACATTATTGCGACTACTCTTTGGAAAGGAACCTGCTCCTGGAGGATATGTTCCTACAATAAACGTAGCTGTAGACTCCTCTGAAACAATACAGTTTGGAACCTTCTTGGTGACTGTCTGGGATTTCGCTGGGCAGGCTGTGTTTCAGGATCTCTGGAGC
Source organism: Candidatus Thorarchaeota archaeon (assembly GCA_048882385.1). Lineage (GTDB taxonomy): Archaea > Asgardarchaeota > Thorarchaeia > Thorarchaeales > Thorarchaeaceae > SMTZ1-45. Next base: position 23,576 of record JBHLRQ010000027.1, read on the forward strand.
TTCTATTTCTCAGGAACTGATGTCATCTTTCTGATTACCGACTCAAGTTTCAGGAATGTGATGCAGACAAAATCGCTGTTGCGTAACATCCGCAAGGAAGCGCCTGCAGTTCCACTCTTTATCATTGCAAACAAACAAGACCTTCCTGAATCAATGAAGGCTGAAAAAATCAAGAGGCTTCTTGGAGCTCCAACCTTCGCAATGGTTGCAACAGATAAAACTCGAAGAGACGAATTCATTAGGCTCATGCTTGAGGTGTCCGCAAAGACAGTAGGTGTTCAACTTCCAGAGTTGCCTATTAGTGAGATGATAACAGTTAGGCGCGGCTCTGAAGAGATTGATCCCGGTCCACAAGCTCCGGGTCCTCGAGCTAGAACCGCTCAACCATCAGGTTATGAAAATGTTCCATATGACGAAAGTAGTATTGAATCGATAAGTGAAACTCCTATTCCCAATGGCGAAGAAGCATTGGCTATCGCTGAATCTTCTGAAACTCCTATCCAAGCAACTACACAAAAACAGCAAATGGTTGCTCAGGTGGTTCCAGATAAAGCCCGTATTCTTCACTTCTTACTTATTGTGCAGAGGGATGGTATGCCTGAAGTGGCCTTTCATCTGAAGTATGCTGATGATGAAATCGACAAGAATTCAGTGGCGTCTTTGATTTCAGCATTAGATTCCTTTGGGGGTATCGATGCTGAAGCAGGAAAGGACTCTTCATCTATAGATGCTCTTGAAACTATTGAGCACGAAGGCAATCTGGTCATGGTCGAGAAATCCAAACACTTTGTTATGGCTCTGATCGTGACTAACGATGGTGATGAAGATGTCCAACGAAGTATTCTTACTTCTCTGCTCGTAGAAATTGAACAAAGATACGCGGATGTTTGGGATTCATGGGACGGGAATGCCTCAATCTTTGAAACTTCTGTATTTGAAGTTTTGACAAGACTTCCATTGAAGCCCATAAGTTTTGATTATATTGTTCGTTCAAGAGAAGCTGGAAAGCCACTGCCTTTTGAGAATCGCGAAGTTGGTGCTGCTGTGGTAGCAGTCAAGAGTGCAATTGAGACTAATGAGACAATTGGTGGTCTTGTTCGGAGTGTCGACCTGCCTCGCGATACTGTTCTAGGCTGTCTTCAAATCATGAATCAATTCGGATGGATTGATTTCAAGGTCGAGATTGGTCCAGAAAGTCATCTTAGGAAAAAGGGCGATGTGGATGAAGAGACACAGAAAGCCTATGGAGCAGTGGTTGTGAAATTCGTTGATCTTTGTGATGGTACCATTCCTATGCAGGATGTAGTGAGAAAACTCAATGTTAGTCTGCCAGCAATGAAATTTGTTGCTACCAAGCTAGTTCTTGATGGAGTCCTAGAAGTCGTAGCATGATTACGTCTTGATGATTATCCTCTCTCTATAATCTGGTAGGTTGATTCCCTTTGGTGACTTTTCTATTGGTGTGTGAACCATTATTCGTTTTCCTGAACACGAATCTATGTATTTCTGAAGATTGGATGCTGAGGAATGTGCACTGAGTCTAGCATATTCTACCTTACACTCATGTGGTTCAAACCCATGTAGGAGGTTCCATCCTGGTGTTCGTGGTGCAAGATAGCCACAGAGAATGATGGCTGCTTTCGGATTGTTCCTTTGCTCGTTGAAATGATATCTTGCAAGACCTCCTCCTAACATTCCACCTCCGGAAACAAGAACATCATCTTCATTGAGGTGGACCTTATTTTTCTTCATACTCTCCCAATGCCCACTAACTCCAACTAGATTTGTCACACGATCTGCCATACCTGTTACCATCACATTTCGGTTCTTCGTTACGCCAAGATTCTCTAGAATTGTCAGAATCTCTTGGGATCGACCGACTGCGAAGCTTGGAATAATAACTGGTCCATGATTTGCTATGAGGTTGCTAATTGATTCTGAAACGCCCTTTCGATCGAAATCTTCACGTCCCCAATAAGTACCATCAAAGATGATGTAGTCTGAATCTGTTGGGATAGATGCTCCTGGAAACAGAGCTGATTCATCCATATTGAAGTCACCAGTGTACAAAATCTTTGTTCCTTCTACATCGATTGAAAAAGCTGCACTTCCTGGGATATGGCAAGCATCAATTGGCGTTACAACTATTCCTGGACTTACTTCATTACTCTCTCCATATTCTAGGCGAACATGGTTATCTGTAGCTTTTTTGACATTATCTTCTGAAAATCTGGAAACTAAATCCAATTTGTCATGTTTCCTTGGAGCTGCTGGTGTTCCAACCTTTAGAGCGTCATTCAAAAGTAGTTTGGCAATTCCGCCTGTTGTTCCAACTGAACACCATTTCCCATCAAACTTGTCGAAGAGAATTGGAAGTCCACCCAAATGGTCAAGGTGTCCATGACTTACCAGTACTGTATCAATCATTTCTAATTCTGGAATCCACTCTGGAATCCTATGATTCGCAACCGACAAACCAAAGTCCAGTAGAATCCCTCCAGTATCGGTTTTTATAAGAATGCCACTACGACCAATCTCAGGTCCACCCAGGAAAATTATCTCGATGCTTTTTGTCCTACGCGAGTATGCGACTGATGGAAGTAGTCCCATTCTGAGCTTCTTGGGGATTAGTTCGAAAATCACAGGATCTACTGCATCTCCAGGCGGTGGAGATGGAAGGTCTTGCAGTCGAATTGGCAAGACTGCTTTAGAATGACTCTTGAATTTATTGTCTTCAAAATACCTGTTCACTGCATCGATGGATTTTGACACAGTCATGTCTGTGTGTACAACAGATTGAGCTCCTTCGTATGTCTTTTCTCTTGATATGGAAAAAAGATCCGATAGGAGAGCGTCTGGAGTCCACTCCTTGCATGTTTCATATACCTCGAAGAATGGTCTCCCTTCAATGGCTTCTCGTAGATACTGTGGATGACGAGTAATGGCATCCACTAATTTCAAGTCCTCTGAATCTACAACAGATTTGATATCAATCCCTAAATCTTCTCCAGCTTTGATGAATGATGCTGGTCCAAAAACAGGCGCACCCAGAAATTGTATCCAAAATCGAACTTCTGAAAAGATTTGATTCACATCATCATGATGAGTTGCTGCTAAGAACAGCAACCCTTTTCGAAGCCATTGTTCTATCTTTTGCTGATTTCTTAAGTGTTTGAGAGAAAATCTATAGATATGCCTGAAATCCTCTTCATTGTAATTACCAAGGATTAACCCGTAAAGTCCAAGTGTCAAAGCCTGCACAATATCTGTAACTGAGGGTTCTTCTCTAACATCTCTGAATATTTCCATCAGGATCTTGTTGGCAGAACTTGCTTTTTCGAGTGATTCTACGGAACTACCTATTGATTTTGCCAATTCGAACAAAAGTAGTTCGCGAGATTCATTGAATATATCATTCTCATCTGGAATCTTTTCATTCCTTGAGAGGAGCTTAAGGTCTGATTCTGCCTGACTGAACATTGATCTAATTATTTTATTCTTAGTCTTAGGGATACCTTTCTTTATGTTCATTGAAATCACATGAATTCTTAGTGTCTTGGTTTGTAAGAGCCCTTCTTAGGCTTTGTTAGTGACATTATACATTCCTTGACGACTATCTCTTAACGAGAGTTTCTTGTCAACAAGTCCTTCACTCATGAGAAGTGATAGTGCGTATCTAACGGTACGTGGGGGGAGTAGTGTTTCCTCTATTATTTCCTTCTGGGTAAGCTGTCCTTTATATTCAAGAATCTTGAAGACAAGCTTTGCACTTGGGGGAAGTTCTTGGGCGATTTCTTCAGTTGTTTCAGTTTTTCTCAGTAATTTTCCTCTAAGTGCTGCGATCCTCTCTTCAGCGAATTTGACGAAAACTGCACTGGAATCTGCTTTCCGAATATGTACAGGTTGGTCGTCCACTTTTCTTCTGATCTGACCATCAAGTACAGCTTCGACAGTCACAGAACTTGTCAAGTCGCGAATCTCAAGATTAAGAACATCTGACAAAACAAGGGGTCTTCTTGCTGGATTGACACTATTGACAGGAATTACTGATAATACTGGAGATGATGGTAAAATGACTGGTCCTCCCACGCTCAATGAGTATGCCGTGCTTCCTGTTGGCGTAGCCACAATGAGTCCATCACTTCCATCTTTCCAGAAGTGCTCTCCATCTATGAAGAGGGAGTATCGAATCAGCGTTGCACTTCTCCGAGCAAAGATTCCAATGTCATTCAAGAGAGGAGGTGTTTCCTTTCCCAATATTTCCGCGACTATCCTTTTTCGTTCTTCCTTCTTCCATCTAAGGTCTAGAAGATCGCTAATGACATAATCAATACTTGAGGACGATATTTCAAAGAGGAAATCTGGTTGACCTTTTGATGCCAATGGGAGAATTGGAACATCTCTCTTTCCCAACTCAAGGAGTTTCCTTAATAGTATTCTATCAGACCCAATTATCGCAATTAAATCAACATCCATCTTTCTGATATTTGTCCCACTAGAATCTTTCAGAATTGTTGCTAGTTTATCCTCTAGCATTAGATCAACACCGCTTTTATTTAGAACATCGATGACATTCCGTGCGTCTTCCAGTATGCTTGATTCCAATCCCGATGCGATGCCTATTCTCGTTTAATCTGCCTCCTCTGGCTATAGGATGATTATCCAAAGAACTGGAAGTCACACTTAAATCACACTGAATCTGAATTGGCAAAAGTTGCCAAATGTTTGTCAACTATTCATTAATTGCCGATTGAAATTTTATTAAAAGGTCAATTATTTGAAATTCACATGGTGGTCTGATGGAACGTGACATCAAAGGCTTGCAGGATGCAATTCTCAAACTCAAGAAGGAGCGAAAATCTCTCATTCTTGCACATAACTACCAAACTATAGATATCCAAGAGATAGCTGATTTTGTTGGTGATTCTCTTCAGCTTGCCAGACAGTCTGCAGAAGTCAAAGGTTATGACATGGTTATCTTTGCTGGAGTGAAATTCATGGCTGAGATGGCTGCAGTCCTATCACCAAACATACCAATATACATCCCAGATCCAAAAGCCCTCTGTCCTCTTGCTGGCTATCTTGATGCACAAAAAATACGAGAGAAGAAGAAAGAGTACCCCGGGGTACCTGTAGTTGTTTATGTAAACACCACAGCGGAAGCAAAGTCAGAAGCTGATATGATATGTACATCTGGAAGTGCTGTAGAAGTTGTAGAATCACTTGGTGTTGATCGAGTTATTTTTGGTCCTGATGCCAATCTTGCGGAATACGTCCGTACTCACACAGATGTTGAAATAATAGATATTGACACTAGAGGTCACTGCTACGTACATAATATGTTTGATCTAAGTATGTTGATAGAGATGAAAGAGCAATATCCTAATTCTATTGCCATAGCTCACCCAGAGTGTCCTATAGAAGTGCAAGAACAAGCCGATATGATCGGGTCAACTGGAATGATGGTTCGCACAGTAGCAGAGTCTGACGCCAAAGTTTTCATCATTGCCACTGAGATGGGTCTTATTCATCAACTACAAAAAAGACACCCTGAAAAGACTATCATCCCTATGTATGAGGGAGCAGTCTGTCGCCAGATGAAGAAGCATACTCTAGAGAAGATCCTCGATGTTTTGCAAAATCTGCCACCTGATAATATTGTAACCGTTCCTGAGCCGTTTATTCCACATATTCGAGGAATATTAGAAAAGATGAACAAGGTAAAAGGTCAAGGTCCAGCTGTGCAGGTTGAGGTGTGATTTCTTCACTTGGTGTATCTTCTCCATACCAAGATTAACACTAATGAAATAAGAACCACTGCACTCAGAACCACTGTTAATATTTGATATGGGTCTGGAAATGGAGGTTTCAATCCACGATATTCATTGAAGGTGAAACTAGTTCCTACAGTACTGAAATTTAGTGTATCATCGATAACGAAATCCCAATTCGCCACAGACCCTGATGCATTAGAAGATTCAACTAAATGCTGAGCTTGGTAAAAGGAGAACGACTCGAATCCAATCTCATTCTCTACAAATATCTCTACTGTCTGATGAGTTACGCCAGTGAATGTTCTTGCACTGCCTATAATATACGAAAAATGTCCATAGTTAATAGATGACAGAGGGAAGGCTTGAGTTTGAACCCTGATCAAGTATGTTGCATTTGCTTGCATTTCATATACGAATTGTACGAAATCTGCTGACTCTATCCATGTTCCTCCAAAATTACCGGGCTCTGTAATGAAGCCTTGTGAAGTCAGATTCTCCCAAGTTAGAATTTTATGATTGACAAGTGTACTGTTTATGTGAATTGTGAAGTTGATTTCTATATATCCCCCTCCATAGCCATGCCAGTATTCAGGGTATACAAAGGCCAATGACGCATTCAGAGTTTCATTGGAAATAACCTCAAAAACGCACGATACATCTACTGCAACCCCACTACTCATTCTGATGTGTGCTTGAGCTTTTGGCATCGATAAACTTGAGCTATTTGTAAATGTGCCACTGATATCGAGATTCACCGTATCAGCAAGATCCGCGTCAGAGTGTTATACAGAAATTGACATGACGCATATGGTAAGAATGATCAATAACACGAATACAGATTTCTCCTTTCGAAACAATGTTCCTCTCCTAATACTAATTATTTATGCGAAAAAATATGAATTCTGTTGTGTTCACTTTTACTCAAGATGTCAGACTAGAAATATTGATGATTTCAGGCAGCTCTGAGAGATTGGAAACCGCGTGTCCTTTGTATCCAATTCTCTCAAATTCCTGAAAATTAAACATTCTCAGAACAGGAATGAAATCGCAGAAACCCTTTGACCTCTCAAAGTCTTTTAATGAGTCTCCAATGAAAATCATCCTATCGAAATGAATGTTGAAGTTTGAGTTGATATATTTGAAGTGGTCAGCTCCCTTCTCGAATCCCGGTCTATACCCAACAATAGCCTTGAACAGGTTTAGAATCCCCTTTCGCTTGAAATACTCCTCAATTGTAGGTTGAAATGTTGAGGATGAAACGAAGACAGCATATCCCATGTCAGAGAGTTTTCGAACTGTACTTTCAGCATCAGGGAATAATTCCTGTTCGTAGATGCGTTCAATTTTCAGCTGTTCGAACTCCTCGATGGCAGATGCATTCCTTGAGTCATCTGGAAAGTTCATCTTAATTTGATGTTCGTAGGGCAGTCCTGTGGTTGAAACATACATTTTAGTGGCATCCTCCTTTGATACTCCAAAATGCTTCATCATGATATGGACGCCAATCTTCTGAAGGAAGGGCATACTATCTGCCAATGTGCCATCGAAATCAAAGATGATTGCACTATAGAGGTTTTTTTCTTCCATGTAACCAACTCACCACGGAGGAAATTCTAATTCCACTTTAGATGCTTTTGGTGCGTATTAGCTATGAGTTCCCTGTTTGTAATCATCCATGCAACGCTTTATTGTCTGATACGCGTCACTCAACTCTCGGAATTTTTTGATCTCTGTATGACCCCCTTCCTGAATCTTGTATGTCGCGTAAAAGTGTGTCAATTCATCCATCCTACTTCTTGGAAGATCGATGATACTTCTCACATCTCTATAATAGGGTTCATTCATTGGTACCGCGATAATTTTGTCATCGATTTTGCCAGCATCGTCCATCTCCATTATCCCAATAGGTCTTGCATGCACTACGCAGGATGTGAAGGTTGGTTCGTTGATGAGAAGAACAACATCAAGAGGATCTCCATCATGGTCCAGAGTCTGTGGAATGAATCCATAATCAAAGGGAGCGAATGTATACAGAACCCTATCTAGTTTGAAGAGATTGAGATCGGCATCATATTCATACTTATTCTTACTCGCTTTTGTCAGTTCGACAATAACATAGATTTCACTCGGCGGATTTGGCCCTGGAGGTATGTCGTGCAGGTAATTTGTCATCTAATCATCGCCAATGTTACACATACTCTCTTCTTATTGAGGTTTATCACTCAAACGACAAGCCTTTATGAGGGGTCAAAACTCTGAGTATGTGCACGCATTGGAGGCTACTGTGTTGTCTACTGACGAATCTTCTATTATTGAAACAAGTGAAGAGGAATTGCTTGATGTGGGATCCCTCTTTAGAGGTACTGCTACGATTACACTGGTAGCTGAAATTGTATCCGCAATTATGCTCCTCGGCTCAGCATCTGCGTACGTTATCCGTGATTTCATCAGCATTATAGAACCTGATGTAGCAATTTTCCTTGTATTATTTGGCGCGATGCTCACTCTCTTCATTTTCCTAGCAGCCATAGGTTTCTTCGTTAGGTTTAATCGTCGGATTGGAAGGGTGGTTATTGCTGAAGGTGTTGGGGAAGTCGACCTCAATCGACCGGGTGTGAAAACAGTTGTGATAATCTACGGTCTAGCAGTAGGTTTCATACTGATCCTTGGTGTTTATGGCTACTACCTACTTTGGAGATACTTCCTTGCAGCAGAAGCCGCCACTTCTCTAAGCTTCTTTGGGATGTCATTATCTGTTGGAATATTCTTCATCTGTCTGCTGGTTCAGATTGTGATCACAGTCATTGGTCGTACAGCTACTACGATCATCCGGAAGGTCTTGGATGAAGAAGTTTAGATGAATCTCATCCATAGGGGAGAAGTTTAATTATATGCCTGGTCAGCCTCAGACAAGGTGCTAGAAAAGTGAAATTGCATCTCTGGCAAATCTCTTACCTGGTCGGTCTAGCGATTGTAGTCCCTCTTCTATTACTTGAATTTCTTGGTCTACATTTAATTCCGGAATTCATCCTACCCTATTTAGAACTACTAGGAGGAATCATGTTAATTGCTGGAGCTTGCGAAGCTTTTGTTCTCTCTGTTGAAGGTATTGCACATAATATGCAGCTGACAGACTATGTTTCTGGTATATATGCAAGCATCGCGAGTACAATTCCAGAGCTCTTCGTACTTCTTTTTCTAATTCTTGGTGGACAGTATGAGATGGCTTGGATTCTAGCTCTCGCAACGATATTCATGAACTCACTAGTGTTTGCATTATACACACTTGTACTTCCAAAAGACGAACACGGAAACTACAAACTTCCGGATGCAATAATGTGGGTTGGTTCAGACCTGCTTTCTATGGGTGCAGTGATTTCATTGTCTGTGGGTCTCTCCATGATGCTTGTGCATCTGTTTCCCATCACACCAACTGGTGGTGAAATAAGGCAATCTCTCGATTCAGGCGAGCTAATACTCTTTGGTCTATGTCTGGTCTTAGTATTCATCGCTTATCTGTATAGAATCACGAAATATTACGGTCGGTGCGACCCAAGCTCTGATGATCCCTATATCTCCTGCGAGGTGCAACACGAGGTCATGCCAAAGCAGACGGTCATAATCTACATTGTTCTTGCCTCCCTAGGAGCCCTACTTGGAGGTGAAGCACTTTCTTCCTTCGCACACTTTGCTATCAACGAAGCTGGTCTCCCTATTGTTCATGCAGCCCTTCTATTGGTGATCTTTGGTGGTACACCAGAATACATCATTGTTGCTAGTAGTCATCGAAAGAACGAACTCGAGGTGGCCCTCTCAAATGCCTTTGGCGGAATTGTGCAGGTCTTCTTTGTCATCTTTGGATTCACCATGATATTTTCAGGATTCATTGGCTTCATTGATCCTCTACATTTTGGCTTGGACATCCTCCCCATCGATGTCTATTCAGTAGTCTTGTTATTATTCGCATTTCCAACCATGTTCATATTACGGATAATGATAACAGATGACTCCAAGATTAATGCATTAGAGTCGGCAGCTATGATTGCGGTCTTTGTTATGATGCTCTATATTCTACTCGTTTATGGGGGCGTCTGACAATCAAATGGACATAATGAATACCTAGTAGTGGCGGTATTCTCCCAGAATCTGTACTTTGATGATACACTCGATAGATACAAACTCATCAGCGTCCTCGGTGCTTCCATGTCTGAGACCGACTACATCCTTACCGACAAATGCCACACGTCCTTCAGCTACTATCATCATTCCTGGACCATAGAATCTTAGTCGCTCACCCGACTTTGCCGCATCGAGCAAAACGCTTCGTAGGGTTGCATCCTTCTCGAAATTCGACATGTCATAGACTATCAGCTCTCACTGTGATAAAGATTGGTTTCTGTCATTTCGCAACTCTCTTAACTAGTAGAATCTATTTCTTAGGGAGTTTAAGGAGTTGATACAATGAAGTATATCATGTTCTGGGAATATGACCCTGGTGACCATAACGTAGTGATGGACAAATTGAAAGAGTTTAGGGGAATCGTAAAGAAGAATCCCGATGACCATGCAAGATTCATCTCGAAAAACTACACTATGGTTGACGGTACAGAGGGCTTTCAGCTTGTAGAAACCGAGAATCCTGAACACCTTGTCAAGATCACTCGTCATTATCTACCGGAAGTCAGTTTCAGATTCGCACCAATTGTGGAACTTGAGAAGGTTGATCAAAAAGTCAAATAGACCCCTAAAATTAGAAGTGAGGCGCCTAGTCTAAGGCGCACTCAAGATAAGTATGTTTAGATTATGCCTACCTGCTTTCCGATCTTCTCATAAGCGGCTAACGCAACATCCAGCTGCTCTTTGGTCAGACCAGAATTCATCATGTTTCGAATCCTTGCAGCATCGCGTGCAACCATTGGGAATACGATAGGCAGCGCTAGGATTCCTTCCTTGTACAGTCCGTCACTCAGAGCAACTGCTTTACTACTCTCACCAGTCATGGCTGGTATAATAGGCGTTTGACTCTTTCCTGTGTCATAGCCCATCTGTTGGAGTCCCTTGATGAAGTATTCACGGTTGTCCCAGAGAGTCTTCACATGTTCCTCTTCGGTTTCAAGGACATCTATTGCTGCTATGCAAGCCGCTGCAGTTGCTGGCGGATGTGAAGCACTGAGTAACCATGAACGACTCTTGTTCAGTGCGAAATTTACCATGTCGCGACTTCCAGACACGTGACCACCCATAACGCCGAATGCCTTCGAGAAGGTTCCCATCTCAAAATGAACGTCATTATGTGTCAGATTGAAGTGTGAAACGATACCCCTTCCGCCTTTTCCAAGAACCGCCTCCCCATGAGCATCGTCCACATAAATCATTGCGCCATGTGGCTTTGCGGCTTTGACAATTCCGTCAAGTGGGGCAATATCTCCGTCCATTGAAAAGACACCATCTGTGATGACAAGCATCTTCTTAGGA
>JBHLRQ010000028.1:0-32437 GCA_048882385.1 Candidatus Thorarchaeota archaeon
TCGTAATGGATAAACGCTGAATGCATCTAAGCGTGAAGTCAGACCAGAAAATAGACATCCACTTGCTAGACGATCTGCAAAAGACGATGGGACTGGTGACAGTAACATCGAAGTCTAGGAACGAGGACTCTTGTAGAAGACAAGGTAAATAGGGCGGGGATGTACGCACCAAGCTCCGGCGAGGTGTTCAGTTCACCGCTACTAATGTCCGAGGCGTGCATTTCCAAAGTGTGATTCGCACAGTACCTAGAGTTGTCTAGGAGATTGTTGGTGAACCTCCATCCTTTGTTGGTTTTTTTCATTAGTCTGATGTTAACAGAACATGCTGCTGTATGGAACTATTGGTTAAGCATATCTGAACACAACAGGATTGATTAGACAATTTGCACTATATTTCTTGGTAGACCTTAGGATGAGAGTTTCGAGAGCCATATTCTTGGCTTTATTGACAGTTGCTTTAGCAATACTACTACCGATGGGTACGGTAGTAGAGGTAATGTTCTACCATGAAGGTGTGAACTTCATGGGGACAACTGATTTGATCATATATCAATTGGATTTTCTAAGCTTCTCGTATCCTGGAATCGTTTTTGTTTTCATACTGTGGATATTCATTGCAATAATCCAAGCACTGAACCTGTTGTTATTTTCCCGTGAAATGCTCTCTCAATTGATATCCTGGTTGGTTTTTCTGCCTTTACTAATTGCTCAAATATATCTCCCGTCATTGGTTCTCGATTTAGCTATTCCGAACCCTATTCTCGTGAGTCACGTTGCTGAACCAAATGTTCTCTGTTCTTTACCTGCAGCTCTTGGTCTATCTCTAATCACACTTGGTAATTGGCAGAAAGGTAGTAGTAACCAGTGGACAAGAATAGGCTATGGTTGACATAGCTTCCATTCATTCTAAGTTGTCTAGGAGCTTGTTGGTGAACCTCCATCCTTTGTTAGGTATTTTTCTCAATGTTTATGTAATCTCAGGAGTTATCTATATTGTAAGACCATGACAGAGGCTGAGGAAGAAGTAGAGGTTTCACTAAGACGAAGGACTGGCAAGATAGTAATCGTTGTAGGTATCCTCCTCCTTGTTCTCGTGATTGTTTTGGGAATGCTGACCTCCATTGTTTCAGCATATTATGGTCCGACAGAATCAGCTCGCGCATATGTTCAATTCAATACAATTGCAACGCCGGTTGTCATTTTTGGTGTCCTGTTAGTGGTCGCTGGGTTGATAGCTATTCTCTTGCCAGAGGGTCAGCCTCAAGATGGAGTCTGGATTATGCAGCTTGGGCCATTTGGCAAGACAACGTGACCTCCATCTTCTGTTGATTGCTCATTTGGGTCCGAATTATTTTACAGAAGAATCAGTATGTTTGAAGTTGAATCAAACAATTGTAACATCCCAAACCATAGAATCAAGGAACTCTCCATCACTTACTGAAACATTCAATTCATAAGATCCCATTTGAAACTGCGCTGCAAAAAGAATATAGCTCGTTGCATTATAATCCACAAGTGTATTATTTAATTCCCATGAAATTGCTAATGTATCATTATCCAAATCTATTACAGTGATATTGAATACCTGAGTAGTTCCAATTGCCAGTTGGACTGATTGAGTTGGATAATACTCGGTGATCTCTGGAGGATGATTCTGGATTCCTTGGTTATCATTGAGTGTAGGCAGAATAATAAAACCAATGAAGAGAACAGAGATTGTGGTTAAGCCCAGAAAACCTAGTGCTCTCCCTCTGGATTTTGAGAAGTATCCTCTTCCCCTTCTCCAAAACCCCTGCGTTTTGTCTTTCTGTGAACCTGAGAATCCCCTTCCTTTGTCTGACAGATTTTTACCATAACCTTTTGATTTCACTCTAGATTTTGAGAAGAAGCCTTTGATTTTTCCTCCAATTTTCTTGAGAAAGCTCGAAATCCTACTCATTGGTTTTCTAACCTCTCTATCATGATAAACTGAATGCATTCAGAAATGACAGACATTTCGCATGAAACTTACAGATTAGCCAATCATACATATTAAAAGTATGCTTGGCCCTGTACCTAGAGTTGTTCAAGGCCTGCCGTGTTGTAGAACCATGACCTCCATACTTTGATGTCCTTTTATTTTCAAATACTACTTCCTTCATTCCATCCACATTGTTGCATACCACACTGCAAATGTAAAATGGACCACTGTAGGTGCTTCAACTAACTCAAATTTGAGTTGGTAATCCTTCTCCCAAATATCCCCAACATCCAAATCACTGTTCAATCGTTGCTCAGTCCATACAGGAGAGGGGCCGATTCTTATCGAGTAATTGGACTGGTCTGTGATGTTAAATAACTGATGAACAGTCACATTATTTGATATGAAATACAAACTGAATGGAGAACCGTAGGTGTGAAGATCTATTACTTCTATTGCAAAGATGCCTGGATTAGGAGACAATCCTGAGGTCCAGTAATCACTTGCATTGATTATGTATGGGCTACTTGTTTCATCCAGAATTAAGTTGAACTCATCCCTAACAAAATAAACATTAAACCCACTTTCGTGTGGACCCCATATTCCCGCCCAAATGGAAATTGGAGTGAATAGAAGAAGTCCGAATAATACTCCAATAACGAATGATACAAACAGCTTTCTAGTTCCTCTCTTTGAGTTGTCGTTACTTCTCTTGCTAGAGTTACTAATCAATTATGTTCACTCCTTTTTCCTTGTACTCGATGTCTGCTGATGCAATGGGAAATCCAATCCAGACTTTTCTTCTCATACTCTCTCCTCCAGCTCAAAATCTAATCCGGACTTATTCATTAGTCTACTTGTGTTTTAGAAGCTCTATACTTTGCTACCGAATATCTCCATTATCAATCGATGAGTATGCATAGATTTTTCGACTTTTAGGCAAATGATGATTGAAGAAATATAAACAGAGAATTTCACAATGTTTCGAAGAATCCTCTTGTTCCGAAACTTAGTAGATAACATACCCAAGAACATTGGACTCTACGCTATTGGAATCATGCTTCTTCTCATTTTTGATATCACGATAGATCCATTACATATCCTGCTGGGACTCATTGCTTTCCTGACTTCTTATTCCTCGATTTACATACTAAACGATCTATATGACGTTGAAGAAGATAAAACAGATGAGAGGAAAACTCCCAGAAAACCAATAGCTCTTGAGATTGTCAGTAAAAAAGAGGCTCTCGCTATTGCTGCTTCATTCATAGCTTTGGGTCTTCTGTTATCCATCATACTCAGCCTGCTATTCTTCTATGTTATCATTTCATTAGTTTTCATCAACTTAATTTACTCTGTCCCCTCAGCCTACATCAGACACTGGAGTCAAGAAGAAAATCTACAAGCAAAAAGTTTGAAGCAGACGATTCTTGGGATACCATTAATCCTTCTTATGCAGTCACTGAAAATTCTCCTACCATGGACGCTTAGCAATCAAGTTATACAGTTCCCTATTCTTTTTGCCATCGGATTTTCCTTCCTCTATATTGTAATCTTCAAAGGTTACAAAGAATATCTGACAATTGGACAATCCGTAGTGCGGGCTCCCTTCTTCTTTGGTTTTGCAGTTGCTTTTTTTATAGCATCAATGAGCTTGTATCCTGCTCCTTTGATACAAGCATCAATTGTAACCTACCTGCTCGTAGGAATTGTGGTCTTTCGAAATTCACACATTACTGATAGGAGGGTATTGCTATTGAGTCCTGTCTATATTCTTCTAGGAATTATCATTCTGATTTTCGTGATAACAACTATATTGCCAAATTAAAGTCTGAAAACAACTTCTACAATCGTGACATCCCCTCTCGAATTATCGGCAATCGATTGCTCTAAACTGGTTTATTAAAAGTAAGTCACTCGAGTTCTGCTACGATTTAGATGTATTTTCATTACAGGTCAACTCGATATCGTAGAGTAATCTATTCAACTTCTTTACTACTAATACTCATTCTAACATCAATACCTGCTACGCAGTGTGTTTCTGAAGAATCATCATCAACGCTATCCGACTTGAGTGACACGAAAGTAGCCATATACGGTGGAGTTGGAGTCCTTTCTAGCTCGATGGATGCACTCGATAATATGTTTCTCTGGATGAACGCATCTGTCGATTTAATATATGCATTTCAAATTCTCAATGGCACCTTAGATTCTTATGATATCATAGTGTTTCCCGGAGGTTCAGCTGTATCTTATTCCCAAGGTTTGGGAACTGAAGGACTTGATATCGTTCGAAATTTCGTGATGAATGGAGGTTCGTATTTTGGCATCTGTGGGGGTTCATTGTTTGCTACAAATGCTATCTTGGGGCTGTTCAATGGCTCGTACAGCAATCCAATCAATGGCACTGCCATCTATCTTACAGAAATGAATGTAAACCACAACTCAACAGGTCCTGATCTTTCCACCGAACCGGATTCTTATCTTACCATGTACTGGGGTTCAGCATATTTCTACGGTGATGACATGTCCAATGTCATTCCCATCTGCACCTACCCTTCAAACAATAGACCTGGTATGATTGCATTTTCCTATGGAGAAGGTACAGTGTTTCTCAGTAGTCCTCATCCTGAATACGAAGAGGGTGATAGCAGAGATGGGATTGGACTGTATGATTACTTGAATGATCCAGATTCGGAGTGGGGTTTGATGCTAAAAGTATCGCGGTGGCTTGTTGATGAGTCTATACCCCAAAATAACCAAGATGGATTTCAAATCATATTCTATTTCATTCTTGGAACTGTAGCCTTCCTAGGATTGATATCTGTTACATACTTTGTCAAATCAAGAAAGACCTAATTCAAGTTGATGAATGACTCATCATTTTGTAGAAATCCTTCCTTCGTTGTCAAATTCCATCGAACTTCATTGTTCCACAAGAAAAACGTCATTTAAATACAAGAAATGCTTCATGGTCAGTTCTAAGTGGTGATTCCTGTGGTTTACTGTCAACATTGTGGACAACAGAATGACGATAATGCTGAGTATTGTGCTCAATGCGGTGCTGCTTTGCAAGCAAGAGAACCCGTAAGAGAAGTACGGGAATTCAGAAGATCAGGAGAACCCAAGGATGATGAATGCTTTGGACTTCCAAATGGTGATGCCATCTGCGGCATCATTTTTGGAGGAATTGTCATCATTGCAGGATTGTCCTGGGTACTTGGTTGGGACTTTTCAACTCTGTGGGAAACAGCAATTGGTCCGTATCTAGTAATAACATTTGGTGCATTGATTATTCTGGGTGCTGTCTACAGCTCAACTCGAAAGAAACGTCGATATCAATAATCTCAGAGGATTAATCGAATATTCGTATAGCGGTCAATGAGTTTCCTTGACGTGTGACCGCATCACTGTTAGAGGATTAAAGATTCATCGTAATTCATAATCCCTAACCTAAAGGATGACCACAGCTTTCATCATCACATTGCAAACATATCCTTTCATGTTCGCTCTTTGACATCATTATTCTGTTTAGAATCCAGAGTAAAATGACACAAAGTATGTAAAAATCAACAGTGAGATTTCCAGTGATTTGATTTGCTCCAACAAGAACAAGAAATGACCCAAACACAAAGATGACATTCAAGACGAAACGGAAGAATCCCGTCTTGATTGAAAGAATTCTGTAGAATTGATGTTGCACAAGGCCAATGAACACGCATGAAAAACCTATCCCGAATTGAACCCAACCACTGCTGAATGATATATTGAAGAAGAAGTAAGCCAGACTTCCAATAGTTGCTAGAACTGCGCCCGTTGTCAGTCCTGTACAACCTGCGCAAAAGACATTGCTTCCAATTAGAATTACATGATCTGAAAATAAATCACATGAATAATGATGTCCCCGAAGAATTGGTTTATGTTGTACTAAATCAAACCCTTCGGAATTTCTAACCTCATCTTTTTTTAATATGCGAGGAAATTGTCGAGAAAAACTGGAAGGGCGAACTCCTGCAATTGATCCTAATACGCAAATAGTGATGAAAATAAGCCCGACTATCTGCGGTTGTGAAACCAGACCAGGAGGGTTTGTCATCGTACGATATACAATCAATGGTATCAATGCCAGTGCTATAATCGAAAATATTTGGAGCCATATTGAAACCTGTTTTAATGAAACATCACTAGACATCCTTAGAACAATCCTCTCAAGGCTGCCATCACTCCTTGGCGAGCCATGTATCTGTAGGTTCTTCTCTTGATTTTATTACTTGAGAATACACCTGTTATCCTTCTTTTCCAAGAACCATAGAACCCTCTGTAGCACAGGTAAAGTTCCTCTTGGATTTCTGATAGGGACAAGTGCTCAGTTGGCATTACCGCGTGTATCATGTCATATTGAGCCCAGTTAGCATTTTCAATCCAACCATTTGCTAACGCTTCTTCATAGAGTCTGGTTCCCGGGAATGGAGTCAATAGCATGTATATCGCGATGTCTGGATCAAGATCATCGATGTATGCACGTAGGCCGCGAACGGTTTCACGAGAATCACTACGAGCTCCAATAATCAATGTGGCCTGCGCGAATATGTCATTTAGTTTCAAAACTTTCATTGCTTCTTTAGACGTAGTTGGATCAATCTTCTTGTTAAATGATGCCAACACCTCAGAACTATGACTTTCCACTCCAGCAAGAATCCAAGTTAGACCCGCTTTTCGCATTTTTGGCATAATCTCTTTATGATTGACTATATCATCACACCGCGCTTGCATGAACCACATGATGTCTTCAGCAATTCCTCTGCTAATGATTTCATCACATAATTCGTTAGTTCTTTTTCCCAAGCCAAAATTGTCATCAGTTAGCCAGAAGAACCTCGTACCAAATTTGTCATAACAGTACTCGAACTCGTCCGCAATTCGCTTCGGTGTTTTTGATCTCCACTTTCCACCCCAGAATACACATTGGGAACAAAAATTACAATCATGAGGACATCCTCTAGAAGCTTCAACAAGTGCATATGGAGTATCACGACCTGCCATCATTGTGAAATGATAGTCATTCATATATTTGTCAACTAAATCATATGCTGGAAAAGGCAACTTATTCAAATCATCAAAGAGAGCACGGTCTGGTGTTGCAATAATTTTCCCATTTTGTCTGAACGTAATTCCATTGACCTCAGAGAGAGATCTTTTTCCTTGAAGTGCATGAACCACCTCAAGAAGAGTCTGCTCCCCTTCTCCTCTGACAACTATATCCAATTCAGGATATGTTTCCAAGCTCTCGTGCGCCAATGCAGTGTAGTGCTGACCTCCAACAATTGTTGTAATATTTGGATCAATTGTCTTTGCCATTCCTATCGTTCGAAGACCTCGATATGCATTACATGTGGCCAAAGCACTAGGAGCAACGATGTCCGGTTGAAATTGACCAATTCTCTCTTTGATTCCATCCCAACTAATTCTCTCTGCCTGACAGTCTACAATTTCTATCTCAATAGTTTCGTCATGTTTTCGTAAATATGCTGCTAGGTTGAGTATACCCAATGGAGGAGGAAGATACTCCCCCATTACAAACCAGAACTCCTTTGGAGGTTCCACAAACATGATTTTCATGGTATGACATCTCGTGTTGGGGTTCATCATAATTGGCAAGCCAGCTAAAATACCTTCTCAGTCAAGTTCAATTTGTTTCTCTATTTTATAGTAGCAGACTGTCATCTTAGAATGGTACCTTCTATCTAGTTCTGAGTTGACAAGGTATTGAGCTCTGATTCGTTATCTCCAATTAGTATGTTCTCGAGGGAATCTTCTATGCATATTTCGATTTGTCATGTGTTCGCATTGGTTTTAGTTGGTATAGACATTCTAAGAACTCTCAGGGCATTCTTTTTGCTCACTACTCAATACATCACCGAATAGAAGAAATCGAAGTAAGAATGATTATTATTGATGCATTATGTCCTCTGGTACGAGAGCAGAGTATTTCTTCTATTTCAGAACCAGAGTCAAAATTCTATTCCTGTTTACTACAATATTGACCGTTTCACTTTGCATTTTCGAAGTTATGGAATTAGATTCTCGTCTAACATTCCCGGATTCCAATGATATAGTAGAGTCCAGAACATTCCATGTTGAAAATGGTGATTACTGCAGACTGAGCATAGGTTCAGTGGACAATAACTGGCTCCTCCTTAAGATCACAACAAATGCAA
Organism: Candidatus Thorarchaeota archaeon; assembly: GCA_048882385.1. Taxonomy (GTDB): domain Archaea; phylum Asgardarchaeota; class Thorarchaeia; order Thorarchaeales; family Thorarchaeaceae; genus SMTZ1-45. Next base: position 8,179 of record JBHLRQ010000028.1, read on the forward strand.
CATCCTATGTCTATGTCAGAGGGACCACAGATGGTGACCTGAAACAGTACAATACGAACCATCTCGTAGTAGAATGCGAGAACTGGTTCATAGTAACTGTACGTCCATATCAGGACTCTCAGGTCAATATTGAATGGGCATACTATGAACAAGAGGATGTTGAATCGGTACACGATTCTAACTCCATGATTCCTCAACCAATTCTACTACTTCTTACAATTCTTGTGAATTTCACCTCAATAGTAGCATTATGGCGTAGTCGACTGACAATCGTTGGGTGATTTATGCAAAGTGGATAAATTGGAAAACAAGACTTTTGCCTAACATCGGTCTTGTCATCCAATATTTGCTATGACTCAAATCCTTTGCTTAAATGAGCAGTTTAATTTCATTCAATCTTAGATACGTAAAACAGGAGTGGAAATCTCATGACAAAGATTGAAATTGACTCTGGAGGCTCTCCCTTTCCGAAACCTATTGTACTCATCGGATCCGTCGTCGAAGGCAGACCAAATTTCATCACTGTTGCTTGGTTCAATCGAATGAGTAGGAGCCCAAACATCTGGGGGGCATGCATAGGAAAGACAAAGTACACACTATGTGGAATAAGGGAGAATAAAACATTCAGTGTCAATTTTCCAGATGCTGATTTAGTAATGAAAACCGACTATTGTGGTATCCGGTCCGGAAAGAGTGTTGACAAATCAAAGCTTTTTGACGTGTATTATGGAAAGCTCAATGACGCTCCAATGATAAGAGAGTGCCCAGTCACAGCAGAATGCGAATTATATGACCTCGTAGATGTTTCAACCCATAATCTTGTTCTTGGAGAAGTGAAACATATCTATTCGGAAGAACGATATATGACTGAAGGAGTTCTAGATCAGAAGAAGCTAAATTTCCTTCTGTTTACAAAACCAGCTACTCAGTATTGGACACTTGGTAATGTTGTTGCAGATGCCTACTCCATCGGCGAGCAACTTGATGAATAGAATTTTACAAATCCTTAATTTAATTCTTGAGTAAATTGACTTGCAATGAGTGGAAATAATGAAAATCCTAAGAAGGCATCAAAGCAGAGATCAACACATAGAGTGATTGGAAAAGCTCTATTGTTGCTAGGATTTTCAGTTTCGCTATTTACATTCATAATTGCTATGTACATCTCTCTTGCGGCATATACTGGGCAGAGCACTCAAATTACAGATTATCGAAGTTTATTGTCTCCTCTCACTCTAACTGGGGTTGTCATGATGGGTTTTGGTCTTGCCGCACTCCTCTATCCCTCTGGATTGTCCAAGGATGGCTCGTGGGTTCTTATGACGGGACCTTATGTTAGATGATTACTCTCTATTGAATTCGAGTAGTTCAAGGGTATTTCCAGCTGGATCCTTCATTGCCATAAAACGCCCCGCAACAAAAGGTTGTGGTTCATCATGCAAGAAATTAACCCCCTTATCTCTGAATTCTTCTGAGGTCTTCTCAATGTTGTCTGTTGCTACACACAATACGACCTGTGATGCGCCTGGATAGACTGCGTTTGATGGTTTGTCTACCTTTTCAAGAATCACAGTTGGACCATCACTCTTCAGTTGAATAATGCAGCCATCGTCGTATGTGCTTTCCACATCGAAACCCAGAGTATCACAATAGAACTCTCTAGCTTTATCGATATCATCCACATAGATTCCAATAACAGCGAAATTCGTCATTTGATCTCCTCTCTTCACATTAGAGATATCTGACATTGAATAAGTATTACCCACTGCGCATACTAGTAGTCACGCTGCACAAGAAAGTTCGACATCTCAATGAGGAATTTCTTATATTTTGGATTCAATGCTGGTTTTGCATTGTCTAGAGCAGCTTGACCAGTAATCAGTAAATGTTCCATCAACTCCTGACAAGCCCTCAGGGCACCAGTGTCTTGAAAGATCTCCCTGACTCTGTCTACCTCCTCATCAGTCATCCCTTCTTTACCTAGCAGGTCGTCAAATTTCTTTCTCTGGTCTTTATTTGCCCTCGCATATGTTTCGAAGACTAGCATGGTCTTCTTGCCTTCTCGGATATCACCTGATGTTGACTTTCCAGTCTTTTCCTCATCACCAAAAGAACCCAGTATATCATCCTGAATCTGGAAAGCCTGCCCAACCTTGATCCCGAACTCCATGAGTGCTTCTAGTTGTGATTCGCTAGCTCGGGCCATTGCAGCTCCCATCATCAGAGATCTGTCGAACAAGACTGCAGTCTTCATTCGGACCATCTGGAGGTACATTTCAGAAGTTGCTGAGTCATCGATAATCATATTCATCTCCAGCAGAACACCATCCACAAGATGTGAGTAGGCAAACTGGTAGTAATGCTGGCACTGCATTCCTATATCGGGATCGAGTTTGGCTGCAGTGATGGCTTCTGCACCAAGATTGATGAGAGAGTCGCCACCCAGAATTGCCATCGTCATTCCATAGTCAAACGCAACCTCTTTGGATTCCCCCTTTTTCGTAGCCACATCCCGATAGGTTGCATGGAATGTCTTTCCACCACGGCGAGTTTCATCATGATCGATGAGGTCATCATGCAGGAGCGAGCCATTATGCAATATCTCTACAGAACAGGCGGCTTGGTAGACATGATCTATTTCCACCTCATCCTTGATTGCTTTGTATCCTACTACAACAAGAATCGGACGAAGTCTCTTTCCACCCCTTGTCATGTACTCCTTGATGTTTTCATAATACTGCTTATGCCAAGCGCTTAGCTTGCTTGCGCTTGTTATTTTGCTATCAAGGAATTTCCTTAGAGCTGCTTCAACGGAGTTGACTTCTTCTTTCAGGATATTCATGTACTCTGACAACGTCAATCCTCTCTCTGACTGCTACCGGGTCATTCACCTTAATAGGATTGCTGAATCTGTCGACGATAGTTTAGTAAATTGCCGAACTATTAAATCTGAGAGTCTTTGATTTTTACACTGAGTTCCCAAAGAGGGGGTGTGAGACCTAAGTCTACAAGAATATCGTAGAAGCAAAAAGCGCCCCATCTGTTCACAATTTTCCCATCTTGATTTATGTGAAGGATTGTTGCTCCCTCGAACTCCACAAACTTTCCAGTAGGTTCAAAACCCCAAGCATTACCTTTGTGAGTTCCACTTCCCTTGTATTTTATCCAGACCTTATCATCATCAGCATTGATGTCAACAATCTCATACTTGAGGTCTGGAAATACTGATCTGAAATATTTGATTTCGTGTTTGACTTGGTCAGGACCCACCTTGTCTATTGAAATCCAATCTGGGTTATAGTTGTCGTCGACGAGTTCATCCGCGAGGTCAAGGTCCGGTTTGCTCCACATCTCTTCAAACCATCTGCGACCTATCGATTCATTTCTTTGTTTCATAGTTGGTTTTCATAAGACTTCCAGTATTTGGACGATTCGATATTACTCCTCAATCTCAGCACATTAGTCATAATGGTCAACATTATCAATGGGTTAGTCAAAGCTCAAGAATGGATGTTGCCTGATGAGTAAAGGGATTCTCAGAGTTTTCTCAGAGGTTGCAGATCAGTATGAATTAATCAATCATGTTCTCACATTTTGGCTAGATATTCCTTGGAGAAAGAAGGCAGCTCAGGTGGCTGCAGCAGGGGGCGGAACACTTTGGTTGGAAGTCTGCAGCGGAACTGGAGATATGGCGATAAATCTCCAAAAGCATGCAAGTCATAGGACCAAACTCATAGTGACTGATTTCTCTTTACCAATGATATTGAAAGCCAAACAAAAGGAAGTACTCCAGACGGCATCGATATCCCTTGCCGACTCGATGGAGCTACCATTTCCTGATGACACGTTTGATCTGGTAATGATTTCCTTCGCCACTCGAAATATCACCCCCACACGCAAAAAACTAGTGTCTTTCCTTAGAGAATTTCGTCGAGTCTTAAAACCAGGAGGTCGCTTCATCAATCTTGAAACCAGCCAACCTAAATGGACGCCAATCAGAATCGCATTTCGTTTCTATTCAAAACAAGTAATCAAGTTGGTTGGTAGACTAATATCAGGTTCTAAAACTGGATACACCTATCTTGCTCATACTGTATCACGTTTTTTTGATGCAGACGACCTTTCAGAAATCCTATACGAATCTGGATTTTCAAAAATCGATTATTGGACTATGACCTTTGGAGCAGTTGCAATTCATCGAGCAGTTAAATGATTCATTTGAGTCTTCAAAAGGCGAATGATTTTACTAGATGTTTTGAAATGTACTACGTTATCATTTCGCATGCTTCAGATATCATTGATTGGAATAACTTTCATGCTCATCAGTATAATCACATTTCTGTTTCTTCTATACACAATATCAAATCTGAATCGATTAGGAATGTTTCAGCCACGAGCGATAGTCGAATTTTTTATTTTCATTGGACCTCTCATTGTTGGATTCTATCTATGGTATTTCTAATCTACAAACTGATGACCTTCCCTTCTTTCCTACTTCGCTCGGCTGCAAATGTCATCAGATGACTTTCAAGTGTTTCATCAGGTCCTGAAAGAATCTTGCTTGGATCATTCTCAGCAACAGCAGAAACAAAAGAGTCGATCAATGCATAGTCGCCACCACCGTGGTCCGCAAGTGATACTGGGTCCTCCTCAGATGTATCGATAATCACCTGAGCACCGTTCACAAAGTGATAGAGCTGTATCTTAGTTCCGTTGCCGTATATCTCGCCCTCTGTTCCAAATATCCTTGTTTCTCTCTGTCTTGCCTTGGTGAAACCAGTCATTGTGAATGAAGCAGTTTGACCACCCTCAAACTCCATGTTTACGACTTGGTGGTCCACAACATCGTTGTCACAGTCATAGACACAGCGGCCATAGGGTCCGTTTCTGATGGCCCAGATAATGCCTCCCTTGGTCAGTTCAGTCGTGATTACACTGACTGGCCATCCCTTCTTCCCTTTCTCAAACAACTGAAGGTAAATCCTCTTTGCAGAGTACGGACATTCAGGCTCATAGTCGCACTCCATGCAGTTACTACCTGCATTTTCAGGTTTGTTCTCACTTCGAAAATGAGTTAGCGATCCGAAGGATGAAACCGCTGTACATTTCTGGCCCATAATATATCGAATCCAGTCTAAATCATGACATGATTTAGACAAAAGCATGAAAGAGGACTCCTTCTCATTCCTCCAGTTTCCCCTCACAAAAGAATGAGCCTGATGCCAGTATCCCACAGGCTCCAATCGCTGGATGTTTATTATGTCACCAATAAAGCCGGAATCAAGGATTGACTTAAGCTTCTGTGTATATCTGGTGTACCGAAGGACATGACCCACCGCAAAGATGATGTCTTGTGACTTGACTGCTTTTGCAATGTCTCTACAGCTCTTCTCATCTGGTGCCATTGGTTTCTCAAGGAGAATGTGGTATTTCTTCTTGGCAAAAGCTAGCGTCGGAGCCTTGTGCATGTGATCCTGTGTCGCGATGATTACAGCGTCTGCGAACTTGTTTCTCTTTGCCATATCCTTCCAGTCTGTGAAGACATTCTCTTCTGGTATTTTATGCTGCTTGGCTAACCTCTCACGGTAGAAATCACGAGGTTCCGCAACTCCTACGATTTTTGCTCTTTTGGGGTGAACCTTTGCATAGGATGCATAGACAGATCCCCGGTCGCCAGCTCCTGCAATTATCAATTCTACTGGATTCATCTTGTACATCCAACCTAGATGTACATTGCTGGACAATGGCTACATTTCAATCTATACCCCAAAGTCAATGTTTAGGAAGAATAATTAGGTCGAAGGAAAAGATTAGGTCAGGTAGTTTGAGTTGGGATTGAGTAAAGATTCTTCGGTACCTGATATCGATTTGGATAATTGTCAATACTGTATCGTTGTTATGATTGCCATCACGATATTTACTGGCTATCTTTCATTAGGAGTGTCATGGGACCCATTTCCTTTTGCAGTCGCTCTTGGTCTAGCAACAGTAGCGGCGTCAATTCTCTATCTAGCTAGATCAATGCAGACTAACAAAGGATAGATTCAATCTCTCAACGAAATCTGTATTCATTCCTCAAAGTATAAATCAATAATTTTAACGATAGTTTATTGTGAACCGTCATGAGAATTGTCATGCTATATCATACTAAAGTCAAACGAGACGCTGTTGAGAAGATGGATGAACTTCGAGAGAGTTTCCGCAAGCTATATGATCAACACGGAATTGAAGTGATAGGTCGCTGGAAGAGCGTTGAAACTCCCCATGAGAGCTATTACATGGTTAGCTATGATAGTGAAGATGATTATCAACAAAAGATCAAAACACTTCATGATGACGAGAACTATCTGAATTTGACCTCCCAACTCAATGAGATTCGTACAGACTTTAAAGCAATAAAGTTGATTTCTCAATAATACGAAACAAGTTCGAAGTTCTCTGTAAATCGCATCAATTAAGTGATTTAGATCAGTCAGTTTGAAAGAAACAATTTAAAATCTGAAACAAACGGAATTCTCGTCTCTAAACGCAGAGTTCATAATCCCTTGCTTAATCTTTCAATCGTATGGAATAGCAGGGAGATTCGAATATGGGAAAAACAGATGAAAAGGACTCCGAGATTGTCAATCCGAATATATCGAGATTACTTGTCATTCTCTCAATTATCATGGCTTTTCTAGCTCCAGTTGCTTTTTGGTACTATGCAGATTGGGGATTCTCCTTCTCAGTTATTGCCATACTCTGGCAACTGTACGTGTCCAATTATGGAATTGACTTCTATCTCGTTTCGCCTAGTATGTCGATGTTTCTTATGTTCCCATTTCTCCTACTTCGCCTAGCTTTGCCATATCAACTTAACAAGTACTATCAGAATCGAACTACTAGGCCACGTACTGCATTTGCTGCAGTTCTAGCTGACATTCCATATATCGTCGTTTTTCTGCCATCTATTATAATTAGTATCATCTCCGGAGGAATCTTTTACTTTAGTTGGCCAACCCCGATAATGATGGTATTTGGACTTCTAGTTCTATGGAGAAGACCAATGCCCAAAGCTAAAGTTCCATGGGGTGAAGTTGAAAAGATAAAATATTGGTGGGAAGAAGAACAATCAGACACTCCTAGCTCCAGTAAGTCTAAGACTCCGTGGTAGGACTTTCAGAAATCAGATTTCTATTCTGATACATTATCTAGGATAGATGGTTTATGGCAGTCTGATTCGCTTCTGCAAGTAGCTCGAAGGAATAGGCAGCTTCAATCAAGAAATCGATTTTGGCACCAGCCTGAGTGTAGAACTCCAAGAGTTTCTTCTCTATAGCCACCGCTAACTCTTGAATATCCTTTTCTGTCCCACTGGAAGATATCTCAGTTTGTAGAATATAGTTCTCAGAATCCAGTCCAATTATAGGTTCAAGAATCATCTCAGTAACATTCTCTCTCCGGACTCTTTCAAGAGTATTGAGTCGTTTTCCTCCTCGCTTTTGCAAGTCTTGCAGGCGACCTGCTAGATTTTGATTCCGTACAATCTTACTTACTGATTCGTAGAAACTAGTGGCTTCTTGTTCCAGTTTCATAGCAAACTTCAGAATTGCACCAAACGTTCCAAGTTCCAATCATATCACCTAGAACCAACGAGTGATTACGACCTTGTTCTCTGTGAAGAAGTCTACTGCATCTCGACCTTGACCATGTAGATCACCCATGAACGAGTCTTTCATACCTGAGAATGGGAATGTCGCTATTGGTGCAACAACTCCTATATTGATGCCAATATTTCCAGCCTTCACTCTGTATTGGTACTCACGTGCAATCTTCCCACTCGATGTGAATACAGATGATGCATTTCCGTATGGATTCGCATGTATGATCTCTATGGCCTCATCAAGACTACTGACCTGAACTATTGGAATGACTGGTCCAAAAATCTCCTCTTTGGCAATCGTCATCTCAGGAGTGACTTTGTCAAATATAGTAGGTCCAATGAAATAGCCATTTGGATGCTCTGGGATTTCAATTCCTCGTCCATCCAATATGAGTTCTGCACCTTCCTCGATACCCATCTTAATATATCCAAGAACCTTCTCCATTCCTTTCTTTGAAGCCAAGGGTCCCATCTGGACGCCCTCTTCCAAGCCATTACCAACGCTGTAGTTCTTGGCTGCTTCAACTAACGCTTTCTTTAGAGGTTCATAGATATCTCCAACGGCTAGTAGAACCCCTCCAGCCAAACAGCGTTGGCCTGCGCATCCATAGAATGATGTTATGAGGGCTGGAACAGTTCGATCCAAATCTGCATCAGGCATGATAGTGAGAAAGTTCTTTGCACCTCCCTGAACTTGAGCTCGTTTGCCATGTTCACCCGCTTTCTTGTATAGCAACTTTCCAACTGGAGATGAACCCACAAAAGACATGCCCACCGTATCCGGACTTTCTAATAAGGCATTGACTGCCTCAGCACCACCATGGACCATGTTCAACACACCTCGTGGCAATCCAAGTTCATGAATGATTTCGAATTGCCTGACCTGGCTCAGAGGTACTTGCTCAGAGGGCTTCACGATGTATGTATTTCCCACCCCAATTGCAAAGGGCCAGAACCAAGTTGGTACCATGCCTGGAAAGTTGAATGGTGCCACACAGAAGAATACACCAAGCGGTTGTTTAATGACCATCTCGTCTATTTCTGCTGCAATATCTTCTGTGTTATACCCCATTTGAAGCGATGGAACGCTGGTAGCACACTCTAGATTCTCTATAGTGCGACGATATTCACCCCTTGCTTCATCAATGGCTTTGCCTTGCTCCATGGTCAGAATCTTCGATAGTTCCTCAAAATTCTCTTCGAAAGCATCTCTAATTCTATTCAGATGTCGAACCCTTGTAAAGACAGGAGTTCGCCTCCATCGATCGTAGGCTGCTTTTGCTGCGGCTATTGCTTCACGGGTCTCTTCAGCGGTACTCATCGGAGTTTTTGCTATCAATTCACCAGTGGCTGGATTGAAAACGTCTCTAGTTTCTTTTGCTTTGGACTCCACCCAACGTCCGTTGATGTAGTTCTTTACAATTTCTACTGTCAAGATGGTCACTTCCAGTTCGGAACTCATTAGTCGCTTCGATGTGTATTTGATTCTTGTGTAATCTCAGTTTGTGTGTACAAAATCAATTGCATTATCTTTGCACACAACATAACAGAGCCCACACCCATCACATTTCTCAGGATTTATGACCGCTTTTTTGTCTCTCATCTGAATAGCAACATACCCCCCATCTGCACAGGCAATGACACACTCCTTACATCCGGAGCAGTTATCATTCACACTCGCGATAACTGGAGGGAGTTTACTCAAAGCAGTCCATGTTGTGATCTTTGGTAGAGCTTTTCCAACAACCTCTTCGAGTCTATTGTAGCCCTTTCTTTTCAAAAACTTAGCAACACCCTCCGTGAGTTTTTTGATTATCGAGAACCCATACCACATCGCAGCAGTGCATATTTGAAGGGTTCTTGCTCCCACCATATGATATTCTATTGCTGTTGTCCAACTATCAATTCCACCAATTCCGGAAATTGGAAAGGCCGGAATTGCCTTTGCAATTTGAGACACAAATCTAAGCCCCAATGGTTTGACCGCGGGACCACAAAAACCACCATAGGTACTGAATTGTTCCTTCTTGTCCACTCCATATGCAATGGGTAATGGAGTTGCACTTTCGATATCAATGCCAATGAGTGACTCCACCGTATTGATTGCCGAGATTGCATCAGCTCCTCCTCTAACGGCCGCTTGCGCAATGGGTACGATGTCTGTTACATTTGGTGTCAGCTTGACTATTATCGGAAGGTCCGTCCCTTTCTTGGCTGCTCGGGTCACACGTTCAACAAGTGTAGCGTCTTGACCAATGAAAGCTCCCATATGTTTCTCTGGTGAGCCATGAGGACATGAAACGTTCAGTTCGATAGCGTCAGCTCCTGTCTGAGACATAGTTTCAGCCAACTTTGTCCACCCTTCTGGTTCAGGTCCGCTCATCATGCTTGCTACGAAAATGAAGTCCTCTGGAGCTTCCTGTTTTATTCTCGGAATCCAGTCGTCGGTCCAAGTTGATAGAGGTTCACGCGAAAGTAGCTCAATATTGTTCATCCCGATTGCTCTTCCATCATGGCGAAGAACACCAAGTCGAGTCCTAGGATCAACTGTAGGTTCCTCCGTAATAGTCTTCATCACAGCGCCGCCCCATCCTAGTTTTGCAGCCCTGATTATATGACGTGCATCCATTGTAGGTGGAGCAGATGACAGCATGAATGGATTTTTGAATGTGATTCCTGCAAACTCGATTTCCAATTGCTTTGAGGTCATAATATGCTCTTCCTCCAGCTTTTTGGTGGTAATACTACGTCCCTAAAGGCCTTTAGGGAAGTGTTTCTTTGCAGTGTTCCGCGAAACCTGAAGTGGTGATTACGGTGAATGATGAACTAGTTCCAAAGGACCTGACAAAGAAATATTCACAGAAAGAGATTCTAGATATTGAGAAGAAATTCTTGGCTCCAGCAGTAGGTCACTATTATGAAGATCCCGTACTCTTTGTTGATGGGGAAGGTGCTGTCCTGAGAGACTCTAATGGAAAAGAGTACATTGACCTGTTTGCTGGTATCTGTACAACAATAACCGGGTACAAGCATCCAAAGTTTGTAGCCACAATACAGTGGCAGGCTGAACGACTCATCTACACAAGCTCACTCTATGCTACAGTTCCATATGCAGTGCTGGTGAAACAGCTGGCTGGCATTGCTCCGAACGGACTAACTCGCTCATTCATTGTAAACAGTGGATCAGAAGCAAATGAAGCTGCTCTTACTATGGTCCGCAAGCACACTGGTAATCCATACATCATTACTTGTCAGCGTGCATACCACGGAAGGACAACTCTTGCGCGTGAGCTCTCAAGTGCTGGGTGGCGTACTTTCCCAGAAGCTCATCCATCAGGAGTGCGCTTCACACCTTACGGTTATTGTTATAGATGTCCATTCGGAAAAGAGCATCCTGGATGTGACATGGAATGTGCACACTACCTCAGAGAAGTGATTCGCACTCAGACAAACAGTGCAATTGCAGCATTCATTGCAGAACCCATTCAAGGAGTCGGAGGAATCATCCAACCTCCTGCAGAGTATTTTCAAATCGCATATGAAATTGTGAAAGAATTCGGTGGTTACTACATTTCTGATGAAGTACAAACTGGTTTTGGTCGAACTGGAGGAAAATGGTGGGGAATCCAACACACTGGAGTAGATCCGGACATCATTACAATGGCAAAGGGGTTTGGTAGTGGTATTCCTATAGCTGGTTTTATCTCCAGACCTGAGATTGCAGAAGGCTATACTGTTACTGATGCATTCGCTACGTTTGGTGGAAATCCTCTTTCATGTGCTGCTGCGGTTGCTGTGATTGAAATCATTGAGGAAGAGAATTACTTGGATAAGGCTACTAAACTAGGCAAACACTTTAGGAAAAAACTAGAACAGCTTCAAGAGGACCATAGACTGGTTGGTGAGGTTCGAGGTCAAGGGATGATGCTGGGAGTAGAACTAGTCCGGGATAGAACTACAAAGGAACCTGCTACCCAAGAGATGCTTCACATGATGGAACTATGCCGAGAAAAGGGACTTCTCATCGGTAAGGGTGGACTTGACAATAATGTTATGCGACTTCAACCTCCACTAGAACTCACTAATGAACAGATAGATGAAGCCTGTTCCATACTCGATGAGGCTCTGTCGGAAGCTGAGAAAGGACTCTGATCAATTACAGCTTGGTAAGGTCGTCATAACTATCTGGTCTGCGGTCTCTGAAGAACTGCCAGGTATTTCGCACCTCGCGAATCATATCGAGGTCAATGTCTGCCACCACAAGCTCTTCCTTATCACGAGATCCCTGCACAACTAACTGCCCTCTAGGATCTGCGATGTAAGAACTACCATAGAATGTTCCAGTATTCCATGGCTCTTCGCCCACTCGATTTATGGCAGCCATAAAGTATCCATTTGCAACAGCGTGTGCAGGCTGTTCAATACTCCACAGATGCTCAGATAGACCTGCAACAGTGGCTGATGGATTGAAGACTATTTCTGCTCCATTGAGTCCTAGAGCACGAGCTCCTTCTGGAAAATGTCGATCATAGCAGATATACACACCAATCTTCGCAACTGATGTTTTGAAGACAGGATAGCCAAGATTTCCAGGCCTGAAATAGAACTTTTCCCAGAAACCTGGATCTAGATGTGGAATGTGCATTTTTCTGAACTTACCTAAAAGGGTTCCATCAGAGTCAATTACAATCGCAGTGTTGTAGTATACTCCTACTGACTCTTCCTCATACATTGGAGCAATCAAGATTAAGTGATTGTCTTTCGCAAGTTTTTGCATCCTCTTAGAAAGTGGTCCCGGAATTGGCTCAGCGTACTTGTACCATTTTCGATCTTGCTCAGCACAGAAGTATGGTCCGTAGAACAATTCCTGGAAGCAGAGAATCTGAACCTCTTGCTGCTTAGCAATTGTCGCAAATCCCTCATGCTTTCGAATCATTTTCTCGATATTTTCTTCGATTGATGCTTCATCCGAAACATCGCCTTCCCAAGTTGCTTGAACTAAACCTATGCGAACATTTCTCAATACTATCACTCCAATATCTTCTAGAAAAGAACAGATATTCTATCATCTAATAGGCATTTCCCAAAGCGATTTATGGTGAATTTAGCTTTAGTCTACGGAGGACTTTCCATGTCCGAGCTAGATCTTATTGTCAAGAACGGTAATGTCGTGACTGCATCTGATTCTTTCAAGGCTGATGTTGGAGTCAAGGATGGAATAATCACAACTCTTGGAGCTAATCTTAGTCCCGGGACAAATACCAATGTTATAGATGCAAAAGGGAAGTACATATTCCCTGGTGGTATCGATGTTCATGTTCACTTTCAACTTCCATTCTCTGGAACAGTTTCTGCGGATGATTTTGAAAATGGTACTAAAGCTGCTGCATGTGGCGGAGTGACAACAGTACTTGATTTTGCCATTCAAACCAAAGGACATCCCATCATGGAGGCTGTGGAAGCACGTAGAGCTGAAGCGGATCCAAATGTCTGTGTTGACTACGGGCTGCATGCAGCAATAACTGATTGGAATACACAGACAAAGAAAGAGATCAAGAAAATCATTGACTATGGTATACCCACATTCAAGATGTTCATGATTTACAAGAATGAAGGATGGATGGCAGATGATGGTATGCTCTTCAGCGCCCTTGAAGAAACCTCCAAACTTGGTGGACATATTGGAGTCCATGCTGAGAGTGTTGATGTTCTAGACCTGTTGATTGAAAGATATGCCAAGGAGAAAGAGAAGTGGGGTGCATATGGTCACACACTCTCAAGACCCTGTTATACCGAAGAGGAAGCAATTGTTCGTGCAATCAAATGGGCTGAAGTCACTGGCGGGCAATTGTATATAGTTCATATGTCAACAGGGGAGGGAGCTGATGCTGTCGAAGCTGCAAGAGACCGTGGTGTGAATGTATATGCAGAAACATGCCCACAGTATCTACTACTAGACGACGAGGTCTTCAAGCGAGAAAATGGACATCTTTATGCTACCTGTCCACAAATCAAGAAACCACATGACAGTGAGCGTCTTTGGAAAGGGCTCGCAAATGGTGAAGTCCAGATTATAGCGACTGATACATGCACTTTTGATACTAAACAGAAAGCAGCTTGGAATGGTGATTTCAGGAAGATTCCTTTCGGAATGCCTGGTGTCGAAACCATGGTACCATTGATGTATACAGAAGGTGTTGGCAAGCGTGGTTTCTCAGTTAATCATCTGGTGTCCCTCGTCAGTACCAATCCAGCCAAGCTATTTGGAATGTATCCTAAGAAGGGAACTGTTGCAATCGGAAGTGATGCAGACCTAGTTGTATTCGACCCTGAAAAGAAGATTACAATCAAAGCTGAGAATCTTCAATCAAACTGTGATTGGAATCCATTCGAAGGTTGGGCACTTACTGGTTATCCGGTTGTAACTATATCAAGAGGAAAAATTGTCGCAGAAGATGGCAAGTTTGTAGGAGAGGTTGGCCATGGGAAATTCCTGGAAAGAAAACCCTTCGGGAAACTCTAACCTCTTAAGATATTACTCATAGGTGAATTTCATGCGCCTTCCAACACGTAGAGCGTATCATGTGATTTATGATGAGTCACTTGAAGACGCAATCAGATATGCTGCAGCCAATGACTGGACTGGGATTGTCCCAGATTTTGGAGTTCCGCCTTTCTCACCTGATAGAATTCAATCAGAAGAGAGAATGAGGTTGAGAGATTTATCTCGTGATCTGTCAATTGAATGGGGTTTCCATGCACCAGGTGACGATGTCAGTCTTTTCACTACCTACCCTCCTGTTCGTGAAGGAATTATCAAGTATTTCAAACAGATAATCAATTTTGCAAGAGAAGTTAGTGTAAAACCCACAAATGTAGTGATTCACGCAGGGACACCTCCTTCCTTTCAAAAAGCCGGAGAACAGTATAATGGCTTCATTGAAGATCATCGGGCTGTCTATATGCAAACACTTCGAGAGAATCTGGCTGAACTTATCGAACATGGCAGGCCTCAGGTTAAGATTGTGCTAGAGAATGTTAATTGGACACCCTTAGTATGCGAAGTATTACAGAATCTCTTTCCCACTGGACTGAAGATATGTCTAGATATTCCAAAACTCTATGTCCCAGGATTTAGAATAAACGAGTCTGATTGGCAATTCATGCAGCAACATAGGGGTGCAATCGAAGTGGTCCATATCCATGACTATCACCCGACCTTGAAGGGTCATCAAATAGTTGGCGAAGGAGCCCTTGATTTTGAGAAAGTTCTACGCTTTCTTGAAGAACTCCAAGCAAAACCTCAGTATGTATTTGAAGTTAGACCTCGTGAAGCTGCTACTCAGAGTCTACACAATATCGCCAATTTAATGGAGATACTAAAATTAGACTTATAGAATCAAATCAGTTCTGCCATCAGTAGGTACGCAATAAGAGCTGATACAAAAAGCAGTATTCCAATAAACACCAGTGCGACAACACGCAGTTTCATAATTATCACCTTCTCGATTCTCGAAGAGCATCTCGGATCTCGATAAACGCTTGAAGTGTATCCCTGTTGAAGATTCTTGATCTTCCTTTTCCTTTTGCAGCCAACTCAATTGGAGGTAGTGTTCTACCAAAACCTCGAAGCTCACGTAGAATAAAGTCCCGCAGTTCCTCATGAAACTTCACACCCTCTATGTTCTCCTCTGCAGCACCACCTCTCATCGCTCTTTGAAGGAGCAGTGCAATAAGCCCCCCTCCTTGTGCAATATTTGATTTAGCTGCAGTTTCTATCTGAATTGTACCGATTCCGAAAAGCCTGTCAAATATCCCTCTTGTTGTTTTAACGTGAGTTATAGTGCGGAAGGGTACATGTCTCTGTGTAATTTGAATAATTCCTTTCTTCACATAAATCTCTGGACTTACATCACCCTCCCAACTTGCCAATGAGTAATCTATACGCTTGACGTAGATATAGGTGTACAAAATCCAACAAAGCAAGAATCCACCCGCTACTATCCAGTAAGCTTGACTCACAAGTAACCATCCTGCATCGACAATAAGCTGAGTCCAATCAGCGAATAGAAGAACTATACTTAGAATTGCTGAATGAGTAAAGAAAACTAACCACAGCAATACCCAAAAGAAGACCAAGACGATGAACACTCGAAACCATTTCTTATAGAGAAAGGCGTTGTCTGGATGGAATACTCTGCCACTGACAACCTGTTCAATGGGTGGTTTAATGACCCGCCCTTCTCTCTGAGGCATATAGTTATCTCACTCTCTCTCTTTCTTCAATAAATCACGGATCTCTCGAAGAACCAAGAGAATCTCATCCTCGAGATTGTCCTCGATTCGAATCACAGGTTCCTCTTCAGGATGAACAACTTCAGTGCCTGTCACGTATGGGTCCTTGAATTTCCTGAGCTCCATGAGTATAAAATCTCGCAACTCCTCATAGAATGTTAGTCCTTCTAGCTTTTCTTCTGAGGACTGAAATGAGCTCCCTGACCCGCCAGCGGTTTCAACCTCAATTGAGCCAATCCCAAACAATCTGTCAAATGGTCCTGCAACGCTTTGAATATTTGTTATTGTTCTGAAGGGAACATGCTTCCGAGTTATGTTGATGATGCCTTTCTTCACATAGATTTCTGGCATCGTTTTTCCGGATTCAGCAATGACCGAATACTCGAAGGACCGGATGTAGATTGGATACACAATCAAGTAGGGTATCAATACGCTGAGTACAATGAGCCAGAACCAGAAATTGAAGGGGATCCAAATAACCGCCAAATATCCAGTAGGCCCGCTAACCATTTCAACAAGCCAGAACACTAGCAGTATTGATGCGACTACAATCACCCATAAAATGAACGATCCGAAGATTCCAATGAACCAGTTCTTGTTTCGAAAGTATTTCGATGGTTTGAAGACCTTCCCTCTGGCAATTTCTTCCATCGGTGGTTTGATGACCTTTCCTCTACCTGACATGATTTTCTACCTTCTATTATCATCCATTCTCCTTTCAATTCGACCCAATGCATCTCTTATATCACGAAGTGTTATGAGTATCTCGTCGTCAAGACTGTCACTCAGCCGTGGGACTGGTTCATCCTTTGGATGAACAACCTCTGTTCCTACTACATATGGGTCTCTGAAGCGTCTTAGTTCTTGAAGTACGAAGTCCCTCACTTCCTCATAGAATGTAATACCTTCCAGTTTCTCTTCAGGACCGCCTTGTCCACTAGGACCACCTGAGTATCCAGCCGTCTGAATTTCTACTGTTCCAATACCTAGCAATCTGTCTATTGGACCTGCTCGGGACGCAATGTTCGTTATTGTTCGGAAGGGAACGTGCTTCCTAGTGATATTGACCAGTCCCTTTTTGACATAGATTTCTGGCATTGTGGTTCCTTTTTTAGAAATGACACTATACTCTATATTGCGAATGTAAAGTGGAATTCCAATCATGATTGGAAGCCACCAGAAAATCATTGAGACTGCATACCAGAAAGTGAGCATGGGAAATACATCATAGACGATTGCGAAGAAAGTAGCCCATGTTGCACCACTTTGATCTGTCATATAGATAAAAGCTCCAAGTAAGAGGAAACCAATTGCTATAAGCCAGAATATCGTTGCACCAAGAATCGCTCCAATCCACTCTTTATAGTAAAACCTCCGATCTGGTTTGAAGACTCGACCTGCTGTCACATCTTCCATTGGAGGTTTAATCACTACTCTACGCGTGTCCCGTTCCATTATTATTTCATCTCCCCGTGTCAATTCTGTTTTCTTCTCTTATTGCGAACCCACCTAGAAAGAAGACAAATCCTAGCCCCTCAAGAAGTCCTCCTAGAAAGTAAAGAATCTCTGGTCCCCCAAGAGTGCCTGAGATTATTCCGACAATCTCAAAGATCATAATGAGACCACCAAATGACATGAGCACCGTACCTATGCTTCTTTTTCTTTCTGACAATTCATATCAACCCCATATACGTAACCAGTAAGAGGACAAAGAGAATGAGGGCCATCACTAAGACAATCACTTTTGCCGCCAGTCGAGCTGCACTCACCATTGTTGTTGCCTCCTTGAGTATCCATAACTCATTTCATCAAACTTCATTCTCACTGTTTCCTCCGCTATAGCTTTGTCTTCAAAATCTCCCTGATGTCGTGAAGTGCCAGCAGAATCTCGTCATCAAGGGTGATGTCACTTCTCTGAACTGGTTCATCTCGAGGTGCAACCACTTCAGTTCCAGTTGTGTAGGGGTCTCTAAAACGCCTGAGCTCACGAAGGACAAATTGTGTAAGCTCTCTGTAGAACTTGATACCTTCCAGTTTCTCTTCTGGGCCGCTTTGACCCGTCGGTCCACCAGAGTAACCTGCAGTCTGAATCTCTACAGTTCCAATCCTGAACAACCTATCAAATACGCCAGCTCTGCTTGCGATGTTTGTGATTGTCCTGAATGGGACATGTTTTCGAGTAATATTGATGATACCTTTCTTGACATACACCTCTGGCATCGCTGTACCAGACTCAGATAGGACTGCATACTCTATGGACCTCACGTAGACGACTATACCTGCAAGTGCAGGGATCAACCAGATGATGTTGAATATCCAGATCCACTGACTAATCGTAGGAATCCAAGCAAGGAGTGCAAGTCGCTCACTTGATGCCCAACCTTCGAAGAACCCGATTAGCCAAGCAGTTCCATACATTACACCTAAAGTCAATAACCATGTTGCTACCGCAAAGCCAATGGCCACGAACCACCACTTGTTCCTCAATGCACTTGAGGGCCTGAATGTTTTCCCAAAGGACGAATCCTGTGGGGATTCCAAAATACCTCGTACTCCATTTTCAACAACCAATTATCTATCACGACTCCTTTCGTTTGTAACGCGGGATCTCCTTTGCTGCGAGCTTGTTAAAAATCGCAATAGACTGCTGAGTCATTGGGAGCTGTTCCTCATCAGGGCGGAGGGTAATGTTGTACTCCTCCATGATTGTATCAAGTGTCTCCCTGCACTCTGCTTCCTTTGGACAATCAGGGCAGAGTTTTCCCGCGTAGGAGTCATGTTTGTACCATACGATAATACCAAGCTTCATTGTGAATATGATATATACTTGGGCGTTTGCCTGGTAGTCGAATCCGATGAGAATTCCCTTGTAGTCAAGCAAGCTCTCAACATCAAGTCTGTGACTACTTGCTTGTTGACTTAGCGTCTTAGCAATCTTTCTTCGCGCTCTATTGAGCACTCGCGATACATAGGCGGGGCTCCAACCTTTCTTCACGTCTGACTCAGCGATCTCAGTGGTACTAAGTCCTTTCTGGAACTGTTCCCAGACCGCTGATTCATCTGTTGATAGTTGGGGCATTCTTGATTCACCGCGTTTTGGTCATACCACATATTTGAACCTTTTGTGGTAATTCCTTATTACATTCTTGGGAAAGTTTATATATAAATTTAGTGAATGTTTACCTAGATTTGGTAAACAAAATTGTTTACTTCAGGTGAAAAAAATGGGAAATAACGGGATTGTTATTCGAACAAGCGGCCTGAACAAGAGATTCGATACTGTTCACGCCGTTAGAGATCTGAACCTAGAAGTTCGGTCTGGCAGTAGGTTTGGTTTCCTGGGTCCTAATGGAGCTGGAAAGACGACCACAGTCCGGATTCTATCTGGACTCTTGAAACAGACAAGTGGCAACGCCGCTGTATGTGGCTATGATGTCAGTACACAGCGTGATGAGATCAAAGCTGTGACTGGTCTGCTTCCTGAGTCTCCTGGACTGTACTCAAAGCTGTCTGCAGTAGAATTTTTGGAGTTCATAGGAGCATTAAATGGAAGAAATGGTGAGAGTCTGAACAGACGCATTGACATAATGCTAGGAATGCTCGGGCTAGAGGGTCGTCAGAACGACCTCTTAGAATCATATTCTTCTGGAATGAAACAGAAGGTGCTTGTAGCATCAACACTGTTGAGCGAACCCAAACTTGTCTTCCTAGACGAGCCAACTTCACGACTTGATCCAGCAGCAAGTGCTCTGGTGAAAGATCTCATTCTTATACTGGCTGAAGAAACTGAAACAAGCTTCTTCATTTGCAGCCACCAGACATCATTCGTTGAAGATGTGTGTGACGTGGTAGGTATCTTGAATGAAGGCGCACTTGTTACTTATGGTTCTCCCCAGGAGATCATCGAAACAACTGGTGCGAAAGACCTAGAGGATGCATATCTAAAGGTCGTGGGTGGTCACGTGGACAGACAGACTCTGTTGGCTTGGAGGTAGTGCTGATGGTACGAACCTGGTTAGCGATTGCAAAGGCTGAGTTCCAGGTGTTGTCCTCAGGTTTGAGGGGTAATCGTAGGCTCTACGTGGGTATACTATATGTACTTGCTCTGGTATGGGCGACAATCATAACCCCTATGATGTACAATGCTATTCTCAGCGCACTATTCCCAATGGAATACTTACGACCCATGCTAATAGTGATGTTTCCAGGAATAATGCGGACGATTGGACTTTTCCTCTGGCTCCTCCTACTCCTGTTCCCGCTATCTTATGCGCTACAGGAGATCAAGATTGGGCAGTGGGAGATATTCCTTTCAAACAACGTCAGAACAAAGGACATCATGGCTGGTACATTCATAGGAAAGCTTGGTCTCTACGGACTGATTATTGTCTTCCTTGCACCTTTGGTGATTACTCCGTTCATGCTGGCATTCGAAGTCAGCATCATTGGTCAACTGTTGGTCTACGGTGCAATGACAATGCTGGCAATGGGAAGTATCTGGCTTTCAAACTTCGTCACAAGTGTGGTTCAATCCAGACTTGGTGACTCATCACGAGGGAACGACATCGCAAAGGCACTAGCAATGGTAGTTGCCATAGTAGTAATCATTCCAATGTACGGACTGATGTTCTTCCTACCAACATTGTCTGAGATGATGGGAATGAACGCGTTCCTACTCCTCCCATCAACTTGGTTCTCAGACCTAATCAGCTGGTTGGCAATATCATTCAACGGTATTGGTCTAACTAGCTCTCAGATACTAGGCTTCTCAAGTGTACTACAGGTTGACATGGTATGGACTTCACTCCTAGCAATAGGATTCACCCTAGGTACAGTTGGTCTTGCATTAGG
Organism: Candidatus Thorarchaeota archaeon; assembly: GCA_048882385.1. Taxonomy (GTDB): domain Archaea; phylum Asgardarchaeota; class Thorarchaeia; order Thorarchaeales; family Thorarchaeaceae; genus SMTZ1-45. Next base: position 28,967 of record JBHLRQ010000028.1, read on the forward strand.
TACAGCTGACAGGGTTTTCACCATTGAGGCTGGAGTCCGAACAGAAGTTGTGACAACAGTAGGCAGAGAAAACATCTTCCTCCGAGGAGTCAGGAGAGTCAACTCAGGACCCTTTGGATCACTGATGGTCACCAACTTCAAGGACTTCCTACGCAAGGCACAGAATCTGTCAAAGATTGGATACGGGTTGGTCTTGGCAATAATCATGCCAGTCATCATGATGGCTATGGACATCGAGTACTTGCAGTTTCGTGAATTGTTCATGATGCTGGTAATCATGATGTCATTGATTGGTGCTATGCCATTCGCTGGAACTGGATTCCTAGAGAGCAAAGACCAGCTCTGGATTATTCAAGGCGCTCCACATGGAGCATCGAGATATGTCAAGAGCAGGATTGCGTCACAGGCATTTATTGGCATACCACTGGCTGCTATACCATCTGCGGTCATCTACTTCATGATTGAGATGACCTTCGCAGAATTACTAATCCTTCTAGGACTCGGATATGTTGCTGTTATCGGTGGAATGCTGATGGCCACAGGTGTAACTGCACGCAACCCAAACTATGAGGATACGAAGTCACCCGCCCATCAGGCGAACATGATGACTTCAGTCCTGCTTGCTGAATTCTCAATCATGGGTGTTCTTTTTGCAGACATATTTCTCACCATCGGTACTGGCATTGATTTCTTTGGATTCATGGCGAACATCTTTGGTCCAGGAAATATGATGGTTGGAGTTTCAGTTCTTGGACTAATTGTACAATGGACCATAGCTATCCTCCTAGTCTGGTCTGGAATAAGATACCTCTCTAGGCCAGAAACCTAGAGAGAGTGGCAAAGGTGGAGTTCTTTGGTGTTGGTAACTCCACCTTGCCACAACTTTTCTCACAGGAGGTAATGAAGTGAAACACGTTTGGAATAAGATTGGATTATTCATTGTTTTGATAATATTTCTCAGTACTGGTATCCCAAAAACATCGACACAGGACACTGCCATCATCATTATGAAAAATGACTATGGTCTGACTGCCAACTCTGGAGAAGTGACAAACGTTCCATATGTCTGGCAGGAGCTGAATGGTTTCTGCTATTGGGCAACTCTTTCGATGGCACTACAGAGTATTGGAGCTCAACTAGATCTGGCAAAAGTATTAGCCGCATCAGGTGTAGGATTCTCAGCTGGCTACATTCGATATGAAGACACCTGGGGTTTTCTCTCTGGATCTTCTTATAGACAACAAAGTGCTCTTGCCACTTTTGCAGACTTATATGGTTTTGATGTGGAGTTCTATATGGACCCTGATAGTACTGACTTGGGTTCCCCTTTTTCAATGATTATGGATTTGTATAATATCAGCTGGATTGAGATTGATGGATGGGAGGACGCAATTCTGATTCTAAAGAATAGTATAGATGACGGTTTCCCGGCTGAGGTCTATGTAAATTTACAGAATCTCCCTGCATCTGACTATGATATTATCAGAAACCTAGGTATAACCGAAACCGATCCTACCCACTCGATTTTGGTTACTGGTTACAATGAAACCTCGCAAACTGCTCATATCATGGACCCTGCAATTGGTCTATTTGATGACCCAGCATCTTTCCCTGATGATGGAAGTTGGTCTTACGATATCAATTTCACATCACTGAATCAGGCTTGGCTTGGACTTTATGGCACCACAATTATCAAACCAGGATCAGGCATACCTGAAGATTTCACTAGTAATCTGGCAAACTACATCATAGACAGATTGCGTGGTGATAGAAACTCCTATGCACCTGACTCTGAAGAAGTTTTTTTCTGGAATTTTGGATCGAATGCATTCAGAGCTATGGCGGCTGATCTCACTCCTACAGGTTTTTCCTCATTCATGGATGAATATGATGAGTACAATTTACATACAAAATCGATTATCTTGCAGGATTTAGGTCTCCAGATTGAAGGAAGCTTGACTCGCCAGTACGAGTCTTATCGGGCCGCACTCGAAGTTCTCTCAAGTGTACTACCAGATCTCGAAGTCCAAGATTTTGTTACCGAGGCCAGCTCAGCTCTTGTACACTTTGAGTTGTTCTCTGACAATTCAACAGTCAACACTCCTTTCTATACAGGAGGCATAAAGCTAGTGACAAAGACTTTCGAGTATATTGCCTATCAATATGAACATGTGCTAGATGGGGATTTATCAGCAGCAGCATCTGCATGTGAAGAAGATTTGGGAGAGATTCGAACTCATCTCATTGCAATCGCAAATGCTTGGGATGCTGCAGCAGATGCACTTGAAAGGTCATTACGGGGACCTGAAACATTCCTTGTTATCCTACTTTCTACGAGTGTAGTTGGTATGGTGGTATTGGTCATCTTTTTAGTACGACGAAGATTAAGCATGTGATCTCATCTCCGGGAGTAGATGACCATATTTCGGTCATCACTCCCAACAAAGAGTGACTCTGAATAGTTAGAATAGAATTTGGTTTCTTGAAAACCCGCCTGTGCAAGGTAGCGAACCATAACCTCCGATGTTAGGTTTAACACCTTCTGTGTTGAAACTCTAGATTTCCACTCACCTTGTTCCTTCATCTGAGATGTCATTACCAGAGTTGACGAGGATGGCGGGTCTGTGTGATCATAGAATCTTGAAAATACTACTTCCTCACCATTCTCCATTCTTCCAACCTTTTGTGGAAAGAATCTGAAACCCGATCTATGAATTTCCTCGAAATTAAGTGCCTGCGCAATGAACAATCCATCATCGGTTAGTGAGTTATAAATTAATGAAATGAGCTTTTCAAGTGTCTTGAAGTTCTCTAAGAGTGCCAGAGAATTACCAAGACAGAGTATCAAATTATACTGATTTGATACCAGAGACTGGAAGTCTGTCATTTCTCCTAAGATAAATACAGGTGTAACATTGTGTGACGCTGCATTTTCTTTTGCTCTAGAAATCATTGTTTCACTAATATCAATTCCAACAACATCCGCTCCTTCAAGCGCAAGGGCTACAGAGTGTCGTCCTGTTCCACATGCCAAATCTAAGACTCGTTTTCCTTTAGGGGTTCCAAGGCGAGAAACAATGAATGGCATCTCTCTTGAGAGTCGTGCCTCCCAGTCAATTGCATCATCATACGCCAAGGCAATTATATTGAATGAACTCATTTCAAACTTTCAACCACTGAATCAAAATCACTTCAATATTGCCATAAATGACACTCTTGAGGGTAACATAACCCTATAAGCTTACACACCAACTTACATACAGGTGAAAGAGGAATGCTTGGATTATTCGTGATTGCAATAGCACTTTTGGGTCCGCTCATTATCCTCGCTTTTCATGCAAATCGTAGAGGTGGGAGAGAGTCACTGCAACAAAGACAACATACGATGCTTTACGCTCCTGGTGATGCTGATATTGCTGCTGAAGCTTATCACCCTGCTCGAAAGGATGGTGCAATGCCATTTCCTCTAGG
>JBHLRQ010000029.1:0-31814 GCA_048882385.1 Candidatus Thorarchaeota archaeon
ACAGCAGAAAGACTGTGCGGTTCATGTCTAGTACAGACCACCTTAGATAGAGTACGGAGAACTATCAATCGCCACAAGATGCTTGAGGAAGAAGATAGAATCGTTGTCGCGATATCTGGCGGTAAGGATAGTGCAGTTCTTCTTGATACCCTTCATAAAATTGAAAGAAACTTTCCTAAGTCTGAGGTCATACCTGTCACCATTGATGAGGGGATTCATGGATACAGGAATCAAGCTCTCAAGGCTGCTCGGGAGCTTGTTGGTTCTCTCGACCTCAATCTTGAGGTCTTCTCTTTTCAAGAATTGATAGGTCACTCCCTAGATGAAATTGTAGAAAAACGAAATGAGAACTCCATGGGTGCTTGCTCTTACTGCGGAGTATTTCGCAGACGCGCTCTGAACATTGCTGCACAAAAGCTTGATGCTGATGTGATAGCAACCGGTCATAATCTAGATGATGAAGCTCAAACAGTCTTGATGAACATTATGCGTGGAGATAGTCGAAGGATTGCTAGGACGAATGTTCCCCGTAGTAGATCCATGGATGGTCTTGTTTCTAGAATTAAACCTATGACTGAGATATCGGAGAGAGATATTGTAGCTTACGCGCATCAACTTGAGCTACCTTATCATGATGTTCCATGTCCTTATGCAGAGGAGGCATATCGTAACGATTTGAGGACTTTTTTGAATGAGATGGAGTACAAAAGACCTGGGACACTCTTAGCTGTTCTAAGATCGGCTGAAACCATGACTGCTGCATTTCTAGACAGTCCTTCTACTTGGAAACCAATGATTTGCGAAAGATGTCAAATGCCTTCTCCGACTAAGTTATGCAAAGCATGTGAGATGCTTGAAGAGATAGGAGGATGACTCTCAAATGGCCAAGAAGCCAGAAGTGCTCCACGAACTTAGAGAAGTTCAATACAACCAAGCTCACTGGGAACATCTCAGAGCTTTGAGGAGTAGTGCTCTCGAAATCGTACAGTCAATAAAATCGATAGGCGTAAATCCCTATGTCTATGGTTCTGTGGCTCGAGGAGATGTCAACAAGAATTCTGATATTGACATCATTGTTCTTCGTGAGGTATCGAGCTATCGGCTGGAGCTTGTTCTTGGGCAATCACTGAAACGAGAGCTCGTTCAAGCAACACCGTCAATGGTGCTCAAGGGTCATATCCACCTGCCACAGAACACCGTTGTGACTTTTCCTCTCTTCAAAATGATGCCACGAGAGGAGGAATTCTATCGGTGGGGAGGAATAATTGATGAAATTGGGTTGGAAACCGATGTACGAGTTTCTGGTGTTGACAAGCGTCTGATTCTTATTGAACCAACAGACACTGGACATTTCGAATATGGTGTCATAGGACATGAACCTGAGATTTCCAAGAAACTCAATGTCAGCATAGGAATTGCTAAGGAGCGTGTGAGAGTCCTTTCACGTCGTGACAATGTAGGAAGGACTGGTGTCTATCTCACAAGAACACTCCATGAGGATGAGAGTTTCGAGGAAGTAACAAAGAAACTACAAGACAGTGATCCAGCAATTCGTCGTACAATTGAGCGTCGAGGAGGAAAGAGGTGATATTTTGAAACGAACCATCTCAGAGCTCGAAGGTGACTCATTACTTATTGGCACTCTCCCAACTGGGTGTAGACTATGTGCAAAAGGGTCAAAGATGGTTCTATTCGTGACGGGGCTCTGCGATAGTTCATGCTACTACTGCCCCCTTTCAATGAACAAGACCGGTCAGGATGTAGTATTCGCAGATGAAATTCCTGTTTCAGATGAGAATGATATACTCTTTGAAGCGAAAGCTATCAAGAGTGAAGGTGTTGGTATAAGCGGAGGTGACCCCCTCTGCAGGTTAGAGAGGACACTGAACTACCTCATCTTATTGAAGAAGGAACACGGACCTGATTTTCACACACACCTCTACACAAGCCAGACTGATGTCAGTGAAGGTGATCTTCAACAGTTGAAAGATGCTGGTCTTGATGAGATACGATTCCATCCTCAGACAGACGATTGGTCTGGAATACAACGAGCTATTCGAATTGGCTTCATCGTTGGAATAGAAGTTCCCTCCATCCCCGGGAAGCAAGAGCATCTCAAGAAGCTGGCAACTCGTGCTGAGAAGATTGGAGTTTCCTTTCTAAATATCAATGAATTAGAAGCCAGTGAGACCAATTTTGGCAAGCTTGTCGGTCTCGGAATGAAACTGACCAATATGGAAAGCGCTAGTATTGAGGGAAGTCGATCTACTGCGATAGAGGTGTTAGAGTGGTCCGAAACGAACCTTCAGAAACTCTCTTTGCATTTCTGTTCCTCCAGATTCAAGGACTCTGTTCAAATGAGAAAAAGGCTCGAGCGTAGACTTGAACAAACCATACGTGAGTTTGAAGAACGTGATGATACAGACCCTTTGCTGATACTTGGCGTGGTGAGAGCACCTCATGGAAGTCAATTGTCCCTTTCTGAATTGGAATCAATATACCAAATATTGGAAACTGAATTCAGCGTTCCTAAAAACCTCATAAATCTAGATGAAAAGCGAAAACGAATAGAGATAGCACCTTGGATACTAGAGGAAATTTCAGAGGCACTCAAAGATACTCTTACAGACATCACGGAAATTGAGATTGGGATTGCTTTTGAATATCCTACCTGGGATCGTCTCCAGACAATGTTCGATCCGTTCTGACTATTCCATGATTCTGAAACGTAATACTGCTCCTATTCCTCCGAGACGTTCCAATTGGTCTCCTGCAGGATGTTCAGTAGACACCACATGAAACTTACCTCTAGTCTTCTCAGTGTTTCTAATTAGAGTGTCCATCCAACGACGTGTGGCATCGTTTCCTTCTCTGAGTTTCTTATCGGTGATTAGTAAGTCTTCTACAGCTCCATACTCCACTGCTTTAGAAACCTCATCATTACCATAAGCACCAAGACCGTCGTCCTTTGATATATGCTCAATCAAATCTTCGATGAGTCTGGTTTCAGTTTCTACTTTCAGTTCAGTGACAGCCTTTGCGATGACTCCTCGAAACAGAATCTCCTTTGCCCCCGGAATTCCAATAGAATTAGTACTCTCAACTACAACTGGTGGTAGGTTCTTGATTTTGGCCGCTATAAGATACTCTCTAAAATGATCTTTGACAAAGCCTGGTCCTGCAATGATAATCAATCCAAACTCGTGTTGTTCGATTTGCGAACGAACAGCTAGGACAGTGTCTGCGAAGAACTCCCTCATCGTGGACTCGTACGATTTCTGATCTCCCCTTTTTCTGGATATGTTTGCACTAACTCGTACTGCTTCTCGAATCCCAAAATCTGCTGCCAAGTATAGCTCTGAGGTCCCATCCTCAATAGTCACTATGAGACACATTGGTCGTAACTGAGCCTTGGCTGCTTCTTTGAGCCTGTCCAGTAGAAATCCGGGCCAATGCTCTTTTACAATAGTCAGAGTGTCACCGGGTTCCACATTTATCGTGTGATAGGAACCTATATTGACCAAATCACCAGGCCCCTCCAGTATCTTCCCCTTTATCCGTACCCTGTTTGAAAATGTGTGGAACGAAACTTCTTCGACCTCTAGCTTCAGTGTCATTGTCTTTCTGACACTATCTTGTTTCCTACTATCTTCATCTCCAATTCTCACACGACGTGAAGTTCGTGAGATAACGACATCAGTGGGTCCGACTACATTGTATAGATGCCAAAGATCATCCAAAGTTTCGATCTTCAGCACAATCTTGCCTTCTTTAAGGACCCGTTTTACAATTTTCAAAATGTCACCACGGTCTGCTGTGTGTGCTAGAAGAAATAGTCTTTGCTAATTGACGACTCTGATTTCTGCTTCATGTAGTATGGATTTTCATCATTGATCCCTCTACTCAAAACATCAGCTTGTTGTACATGATCTGGCATGATGATGTCACAATCCTCCTGTACAGCCAGATCTCCTGCAATTCGCACGAGACCACCCAACTCTCGCAATCGTAAAGTAAAAGCGTCTTTTTTATTATCAAGTCGAAAAGCCATCTCTTCCGCTATTTCAAGAATAATTTTCACTGATTCCACCGTCAAATGTGGAATTCGACCATCCTCTTCCACAGTCTGTGACACAAATCTTACTATATCGTCGCTTGTCTTTGGTGTCTTTTCAATCCAAGAAGACAACATTATTTCGTATCCATATCCTCTAATCCTAGATCGTAGAGGCGGGAGAATGTTCACTAGGTTCTCTATGTTACAAGAAGCAAACAGGATAAAATCACAAGGAACATCATCTACACGAACAGCTGCACCAGAACTTAGTGGGTTATGACCCGAAATGGAGTATACTCGGTCTTGCATAGCTGTTAGAAGATGACTCTGATAACTTCCTAGAGCAGCTATTTCATCGATATACAAAATACCTTCGTGTGCCTCATGTATAGCCCCTGGAACAACCCTCTGATGAGCTGCTAATCCGAGTGATTCAGCACTGCCATACGGATCGTGTTTCACATCTCCCAAAAGCTCAACAGGACTTGATCCACTAACCCGAACGAAACGATTTGAACAAAGTGAAACAAGTACACGTTCGTCCTTGTTTATTTCCTGATGAGAATTTTCCTGCTGTGTACCTACCCCCTTTCTAGTCAGAATAATCTCACCCTGTTCAGTACGCTCATATGTGACCTGATAGAACCTACCATTAATCTCCTCCAGGTTTGTCACTGTTCTGAGTGCGGGCTCCCTTACAACATCTAACATTCTGAATAGACCATGGTACGATTCACCTTGCGCCCAGTCAAATCGTTTCTCAGTCCCACAATTGAAGCATAAGTTTTCATCCGGTGAGGAAATACTACCGCAAGATGGACACCTGAACCCCATTTTGATAGATACATCAAATGGAAGCCTATCAGGTGTGACATAGATAGTATCATGTATACCCATGACTTTGGCCTCTGACTTGGTATCCTCTATTGAAGGACGTCTGATTATTACATCTGGTCTGTCTTTTTGAGAAGGATTGTATCGAAGTCGTATCTCTTCGCTTGGTGGCTTAAGTAGTGAATATGCAGCTTTTGCCAACATCGATTTTCCAATTCCGGGGACACCACATAGTAAAACATGTCTATGCTGTTTTACTGCAGAACGAACTAGAGAAACAGCGTGATCCTGCCCTATTACTCTCTGGAATGGATCTGAAGGAGTTTCCACTTCAGCAGTTGTTTCTATTCCATCCAAGATTGATGTCACATCATAGAGCCTCGTATCTGCTCGGTATGATGAATTCATGAGGCGATGAGATAATTGTGAGTATTACTTATCTATTAGAAAAAAGAGGATTGTGAAGCTCCGAGGAGCCTCACTAATGACCTAAATCGTCAAATGTTACAATCTTCATTTCGTTAGGTTTACTCTCAATGTCGGCTATAGCAGCTCCGATTAAGAACTCTGTCTTTTTCTTACTTGCAATGTCAACAAGACGTTGAGTTATTACTCCATCAAAAACAATTGCAGGAACTATATCCTGATCTTCCAGTGTCTTTGCTAGTTCAGCTACTCCACACTCTACAAGGACATTCTTTTTCTCATCAAACAAAATTGCTTTGAATGCCTCCTTTATGTCATCAATTCTCGCAACGTATGCCTCATCCACAGTTATGGGTTCTTTTCGTTGAGGCCTGCGAGTTGGTGGTGTTCGGCGGTCAACGCGTTCATCCACTCTCCTTGGCTCCCTACGAGTACGAGTGGGCTTTTTAGCAACATGTTTTTGTCTTACAGGACTTGTTTTTCTTTCCTTGACTAAGGCAAGGGCTTTTTCAGCTGGTATTTGTGTCTGAAGTGCTTTCGCCACTTCACGTCTTGTGAGGTCTTCAACTTCCTTGCCTTCAGGAGCTCTGGCAATATAGTCTACCTTTGCCACCTGCATAAGTTCTCTCAGGATAAGATCGCCACCCCTATCGCCATCAAGAAAAGCAATCACTTTCTTGCCTCTCTTTTTCGTGAGGTCTGCAATGCTTTTTGGAACGTGTGTCCCTTCCACTGCTACAGTGTTGGTAATTCCGCATTTAATCAGGTTAATGACATCAGCCCTGCCTTCAACAATGATTATTTCTTTGCTCTTGGTAATATCTGAGCCTGCGGGTAAGCCATCTGTACCAAACTTGGATACTTGGACTTTGCCTCCTTTTGTGACAGCAGTCGTAATCTCATCAGCACCTGGCGAGATATCCTCTTCCCATCCCTTGAGTATACTAATTGCCCTACTCACAACTTTTCGTCTTTTTGCACCACGGATGTCTTCCAGCTTCTCAAGAATGACCTTTGCTGTACAGGGACCTACTCTGTCTACAGTTTCCAGAGCTGCAGCAAGTATTGCAGTGGCAGTCTTGTTTAGAGAAACTGGAATTACAATCTCTCCAGTACTTTTTCCTTTCGCTGATCTGATTGCAATCTGAATCCTTCCTATACGACCGGTTCGCTGAAGTTCACGTAAATCGAGGTCTTCTCCGAGTAATCCTTCAGTTTGGCCAAATACTGCACCAACAACATCGGGCTTGTCTACGACTCCATCAATTTCGATTTTTGCTCGTATGACATATTTGGCTGTACTCTGGTCGAAGTCTGTTCCTATTTCTATACACGTCTCCTATGTTCTGCTACCACGTACCCTCGCGTATAGACCGAGGTGATGCCTACCTGCGTTTCGTCACGGACTGGCCTATGCCTCTTGACTTTGATTGGAATAAGACCTCTCTTGATGCTACTCTAATCCATGCCCGAACATATGCTATGATAATCGTGATGATTTCGTGAATGATAATCGTCCTAAGACTTTGCGCAGTGTTCTCATCGACTCACTATTGGTCCAGAGCCGGAGCACACGTGGCGCTGTGATATGATGATATGATGATTTGCAGAGCATGTGCGGTTTCTGTCCGCCATGCTGTACACTGGAGCTGTTTCCCCAGTGTATTTGAAGATGTCGTTATCACCATATAGACTGTGTTCTGACATCCTAAAGAACTACAAGAAAATGAGAAATTCGCGCCAAGTGGCAATCCTAATAACGAAAAAGATTCAGATTCTCTTGTTCAGGAGTATTCTGTCCCGTTCACGAGGGCGCACTGAGGTTATCCAATGAGGTGTTGCGCATAGGGCGGGTCACATCCTGAATGTATGCCTGCCAAGTACCAATAGGATGAACCAAAACGGACTCGCTTGATAGGGATGACAGTCCTTTAGATGAACAGCGGGTCACCCCGGTTTCATACATTGGCGGGCCGGTTGATGTCAGAACGCCCGACACGAGACAGCTCAGCGGAGCCAGAGGTAATCTCTGATGCTGTGATGCTGGGAGTTAGTGTGTAGGGTAACAGACATCAGCCACCATTCTTCTAGATTTCTTTTAGCCCCCAAGTTTGACAATGACTCAAAACTACCTGCGCCTAATGAAAAGGACTACTGCAACCAAAGCAGTGAGAAATCCTAGGCTAACGGTTACTAAAACTAATGGAATTTCACTACTTGTTTCAATTGAGTCAAATACTTCAATATTATCAAGTGCCCAATCAACTCGCGTGTAGAATCCAAAATATTGAGTCGTAGTTATATCGGTATCAACAGCTTGGAGTATTTGGGTGCCATTGAGATAGATCGTTATTAGTCCATCAGAGGTCCTTGTGATGGCGAACTGATGTAAAATTCCAATTGTTGTTTCTTCAGCCTCTCCAGAGTATGTATCAAGAAGTGTTACCTTGCTATCGAAATATTTCTCTATTCTATAGCTGAAAAATCTCTTTTCAGTACTTGAAGCATGCCTGAAACTAAGTGCCAAATACGAGTCAATGTCAGTTGGCACATCTGGAATCATAAAGTACACTCGAGTCATATCATTGATCGACTTTTGTATGGGCCAGTTTCCTATCTCTTCAAGTTCTAGTTTCCATGTCCCAAAAGAGATTGTACTGTTACGATATGCTAGAATTGAATCACCTATAGAAAGTGACAGTCTCTCTTGACGGGAGGCATTAATTTCCATTCCACGAAGGCGCCCGTCCTCAAGTCTACATGACTGTGTGTTCCATATCCCAGAATCAAGATCATCAAAAGTTTCTGACCACACAAGCACAGAACAACCCAACTGTGGAGTAGATGAGAGAATCAATAGTGCAGTCACTATGCTAAGACAGAAGACAATTTTCCTACTCATCATCCCATCACCTCCATTGATTTACGATGAAAACCAAAAGAGCAAGACAAATTGAATAGAACGGACTTAATAAATCGAATCAACTAGACAAGAATACTGATATCATCGAGCTATATTTCAGTTGATTCTCCAGGTCGAAGGATGATTACATTCGTTTCTGGACTTCGTTCAGAAACAAGTGCCTTGAACTTCTCGGGGTTTGCTTCTATTACCGGAAATGTGTCATAGTGCATCGGAATGACATTTCTTGGTTTGAGAAGCTTTGTTGCTAGTGCTGCCTGGTGAATGTCCATCACAAAGTAACTACCGATAGGCAAAAGAGCGAGATCCAGAGGTGCATATAACTCTCCCAGTAACTCCATGGATGAGAATATCCCTGTGTCTCCAGCATGGTAGAACGAATTGCTCGGGAATCTGACAATGAATCCAGTTGGGGCTCCTGTACCTGCTGAATGAAATGCTTGGACAAGAGTAACAACAACTCCTCCTATATTTACACTGCCCCCTATGTTTAGTGTGTGAATGTCCTCCACGCCCTGGTCTCCTGCCTTGTGTGCCAGCTCATTGAGTGCCACAAAGACTGCCCCAGTCCTCTTACAGATATCCCGACCCTCAACAAATCCATGGTCAGTGTGGTCGTGAGTGATCAAAACAATGTCTGCTGTATCGACGTCGTCTATTGTGATGGGTGATGTAGGACCCGTAAGCCAGGGATCAATATATACCGTTTTTCCATCTTCTTCGATCTTAAATGATGCGTGACCTAGAAATGTGACTTTCATTCTGTAATATCTCCTAACCTGACATCCGCTTTTCGACTTCTATCTTTTGCCCTGTACACAGATTCTGCCCAATCTGAAAGTTAATACATAATGAAGAATCGAAACAATCAGTGATGATACATGGAAACCAAACCTCACCCTGACTTCATGAAGGCTGGAAGGATAGCTGCACGGGTTCTGAGTGTAGTTAATAGTGAGGTAAAACCAGGTGTAAAGGTTCTCAAAATCTGCCAACTCGCTGAGAAGAAGATACTCGAGTTTGGTGCCACAGGTATTGCATTTCCCTGCAACATCTCAATTGATAATGAAGCAGCGCACTATACTAGCCCTCACGGTGATAAAAAGCAGTTTCCTGACAAGGGTCTAGTGAAGATTGATATTGGCGCTCATGTGAATGGCCATATCTCAGACACGGCGATCACTGTGGATCTAGATGGATCCTATAAGAAGTACGTAGAAGCTGCAAAAAGTGCCCTGGATGCAGCTATAGACGTTGTGACTCCTGATATTTCACTTGGTGATGTCGGTAGAGAAATTGAGCGTGCCATCAAAAGATTTGGACTAAAGCCTGTTCATCAGCTCACAGGCCATCAATTGAAACCCTACAACCTACATGCTGGTAAGAATGTTCCAAACATCGGTATGAAACTCACTGGAAAGATGCGTCTAGGAGAAACCTTTGCTATCGAGCCATTTGCCACAAACGGGAATGGTACTATAAGGAGTGGACAAAACGCATACATCTTCTCCAACGACATGAGGAGTAAGAAGAAGTTCGATGATCACACTCTTCTTGTCCGGAATGTTGCACGCAAGAGGTTCGGAAACCTACCATGGGCTTCGAGATGGATTCACTCAAAGAGTGGTGATATTGATGTAGAAGCAGCTATCAAAAAACTTCAGAGAGCTGGAGCAATTCATGGTTATGCTGTCTTATATGAGGGAAAGAATGGAATCGTATCTCAATTTGAACACAGCATATTTGTTGGTGAGAATGGCGCAATCGTATCTACAAGACGTGATGATGAAACTTCTTAGCGTCTATGGAACCGCTTAAGAGTCCCTGCTAGGTCCTCTGTATTGGGTGGTAAAGTGTCTAATGGTCCAAATCCTTCTGCTATTAAATCGGGAAAGATTGCAGCACGTGTTTTGACCGAAATACGCAAAGAAATTGAACCCAAGAAGAGAATAATCAAGATTTGTGCTCTTGCAGAGAGTAAGATCAGAGAGTATGGAGGTCAGCCTGCATTTCCACTTAACGTTTCAATAAATCATATAGCTGCACACAGTACATCTCCCCGGGGCGATAGAAGTGAAATTCCAGAATTTGGACTAGTGAAACTGGATGTTGGTGTCGTGGTTGATGGATACATCGCGGATACAGCATCGACTGTTGACATAGATGGGACTTTAGGTGGATTTGTTGCTTCCACAGAGGATGCATTAGCAGAAGCTATTGAATTAATGCAACCCGGAACCAATTTGGGACAGGTTGGAAAACAGATTGAACAAGTAATCAAAGCATATGGTCTCAGACCAATCAAGAATCTCTCTGGCCACAACCTCAAACCAAACAGACTACATGCTGGGAAAACTGTTCCGAATGTGAAAACAAGGACGTCTGATTTCGTGGAAACCGGAGAATACTATGCGATTGAACCTTTTGCCACAAGTGGTGCGGGGACAGTAATTGATAGCGAATATGTCTACATTTTTGCAAATACTGGAATTGACAAATCACTTGAAGGATTGGCTGAAAAGCTCAGAAAGTATCTCCGCAAGAAATATGGTCCATTCCCTTTTGCATTGCGATGGATCGGCACTGGTGACAAAGATATAGACATCATCAAAGAAATCAGAACCCTACTAAAGGAGAGAGTTGTTCGTGGATTTCCCATACAAATCGAGAAAAAGAACCGCCCCGTGAGTCAGACTGAACATACAGTCTATATCTCTCAGAACGGTCCAATTATTCTGACCAGACTGGACTAGATATTGTCTTTTTCGTCTGGTTCTTCTCTTACGATGTATACACCCTCAATTGTCATGGCGCTTTGACATTTCGGACAAGTGGTTTCAACTGGTTTTAAGACAAAGTCTCCCTTCTGAAAGTCACGGATCTCCTTGAAATCACAACCATCGCATCTAATCTCAGTGACTGTTGGTGGGGGAGGTTTCTTCTCTTTTTGTCTACTTCCTGATGTGAGCAATGCAAAACCCATTGCCATCACAAACATTCCCACAAAAGACCAGACATAGGATAGAGCATCATTCGTACCCATACCAGTCCAAAGGATGAAGAATCCTGCAGCAGCAAATGCAAGTCCAATAATTCTACTAGCCCATCCCATCAAAAACACCTCATATTCCGATTCCTATTGTGTTTCCAATCCCTGCGAGAATCACACTATCACCGGGCTTTGTACGTTTACGTATTGATGCCTTTATCCGCTCGATTACTTCAGGGACTGCATCTAGGATACGTTTGTCCATTACCCCCACTGCTGCAGCCTCATCTTCCTTGACGACGATGGCTTCAATACCAATCCCCCGTTCAGTGGCTGATTGCTCCATTGCGTGTTTTTCAGGTCCTAAATCACCTATGGCTGCTCCAGTGCCCTCTGAAACACGCCCAAGCTCTTCGCCTTCGAGTTTCAATGCGGCATCAATTGTGATAATTCGCGTCACTTTATCGCCATATTTGTCCACGAGCTTCTTTACACCCATTCCAGGCTTTCCAACAGTGCCTCCTGGTCCAGTTGCTCTCATTGCATAGACGGTCCTTCCTTCAGCCTCAACTTTGTAGTAGCCCACCTCACGGGAAAGTTCGTGGCTATAACTATCAGGTGTTGCACCATATTCTCTTGCAAACTTCGTTACAACAAGTGGTCCAATTCCGTCTCCAATAGGCTTACCTTCTGAGAATGCGTTTAATGAGTCAAAGTATGCCTTTGCCAGTCTCAATAAGTCTGGAAGTTGCATCTGAATCTGCATAATCATAATCTGGCTACCAGTCTTCTTTCCAAGTATATAGAAATGCCTAACAACCCGATAGATGAGTCCAAGAACCTGAGTAACTTCCAATGTGTTCTCCAGATTTTGATTCATTCCTTCACTTGATTCTGGTGCCACTTCTGCAACAAACTCTTGAAATCTGTCCCTACGCTCATCGAGAAGATGATCTAGCCGCTTCAAGATTCCCGCAGGATCTAGGTCTACGGGCATGATTGTGAAATAATCCATCCATCTATCGAGATCCTTGGCAACTTCTTCCTCGGACCTACCAAATTCTTTGAAGGTGTCAATTGCAATTTGGCGTGATTCAATGAACATTCGTTTGAATTCGTGTAGTCCTGCCTCAATCTGCTTCAAGTACTGCCATATCTGGAACTTTGCTCCGTATAGACTGAAGATTATGATGAATGCAAAGAATCCGATATTAAGTAGTACACCTAAATCACTTGTTTCTCCGAGTTGCATCTATATCAAGCTCGATTTCGTTCGTTGTTCTTTTAATGACTTCTATCTCTACATTTTTCTTCAAAATGAGAGGAAAGAAGAAGAATGTGGCAGCTCAGGAGCCTGTCACGCGCTCGCGCAGCGCACATCTCTCCTGACGGGAATCGTCTTAACTTCTGAGTTCGGCCGAGATCAGGTGTTTCCCGATTCCCTATGGCCGCCATCAAGACGTTGGTTTTTCATGTTTTGTTTTAAGCGTTACTCTCTGACAATTCCTTTCTCCTTGATCTGGCTTGGGAGAGAAATGCACTTACATCATCGTCCCATGAACCGTCAGGTTTCAAGAGTCGTTGATAGAAATCATGAGTATAACTCTGGAAAGTTGTGGTCCGCATGCAGCGGATAGTAAGGCCATAGTCAAAACCAGAGGATTGTAATTGCAAGGCAAGTTCATGTGCTGCTTCTTCTGGAAGCCTTGTGAGAATGACAGCGCTCTTTCCCGCATTAGCTAGTCGTGCAAATGATGTAGGAGTATTGTTTAGCAGAGCAGAAACGAGTGAAGTGATTTTTTTGGTTTCTCCATGTACAATGATTACCAAACTGATTAGTTGTAAATCTCTTACTTCGTATCTTACTCTTAGTACATTTTGGCGAGTCAATTTCGATACAACATATCTTACCTGTTTCTTGGTCACACCCCAAAGCTTCAATTCTTCAGGCTTATCAAGTGTTTCTGATAGAACACTCTCACCAATCAAATCCAGTACTTTTGCCTCGTTATGGGACATTTGATAGGTATCTGATACAGAGGTACCATACTGATTTGATAGTCGAGCCATTGATGAATTCTTCTTCAAGGAATTCAATATCTTCTGTATTGGGACAATCCATTTACTTGAAGTATGATCGTACAAGTCGAAATTGAAAGTTCTTGCAGACCAATCCACAATCATCACACTCGGAAGAACTCTTCTAACTCGTTCAACAGCTGATGGAGGCATGACCATTACCTGAAGATGTGGAACACTTTCACTTACTCCACCAAGCGATGTGAGGAACCTCATATGCCTATGCGGCCATCTATAGGCTGCTCCAAGATAGATGAGTTCCATCAAACCGAAATTTGATGGATTGACATGACCCCTGAATCGTAATCCATATGCCATCAGTACAAACTTCTTTTTCCATGCTCTAAGAGACCTTTTTGTTTGCGATTTAGTAATTGGCAAACCAATTTTGATTTTGGCTGCGTCATTCATCTCCTTAACATAATCGATTACAGAACCAAACAAGTTTGGAAGTAACTCAGCGCACCGTTGAGTTAGCATGAACCATGGAGTATTTTTAGTGGGTTCAGTTATCGCTCGTTTAGGTATCCCCAATTCACCTCTTTCAGCCTGTTTCATGAGCTTAACATACTGTGGCCAACTAGTCTTGCTAATCAGATGCATGATATGTCCAGTAATTAGCGGCGCTGCAACTTCCATAGATTCAAACCTTGAAATGAAATCAATTGGGTCCTCTCGTGGTATCTCATTTCTCATTACAAAATTTAGAAAGACCATGAGCTCTTTTCTGATATAATCCGGAAAAGATCCAGGAATAATCTGCGATAGTGTATCTTCAACATTTTTTCCTATTGACAAACTTGGAACTGATATGCCCTCCACGATTTTGGCTAGTTCATTCCATGATGGAGAAGGTTCTGAAAGTATATTTTCAAAACTATATCTAGACTTGTCCGAGTCTACTGCAATTTTGCGATATTCGGATTCTACGAAAATATGATCTTCAACAAGAGCAAGAGCTTCAGCTTCATATGGGTTTATCATATGGGTTTGAAGAATGCTGTAGTCAATTGGATTTAGAATTGTCAACCACAATCTTTCAGAATCCCTTATCCTTTGCACTATGAAGAGGGCATCCTTCTCTCCAGATTTCATTTTTCCATAGAAACCAAATGTCGAGGGCGGAAATACATTTTCAACAAACTGTACATCCTGAGCAGTAAATGGACGACGAACTATCATTAATGGAAACAATGACACTCGAATCTGAGACTTAAGCCGCTGAGTTTTACTATTACCCGACCTATCTGGAATGATACTGTTCTGTACTCCATAATAGATATCAGATTCGCTTTTTCCCTCTATCAGTTGTCCATTTTCTAGTTTGATTGAAACCCCGGTTTCGCTAAAGATAAGGGACCCTCTGAAATGTCCCTCAAGGGTCCAAACTGATACAGAATTCTGACTGGACAAAGACATAGGGCGAATCTCTGTAATGCAATTTTGAGTTCACAATTTTAAGTTGCGTATAATAATAATTCCTAGCAGAAAAAAGTAGAATAATCGTCCATGTTTTGGACGATTTGTAAAGTCTAGTGTATCAAATCCAACCGCAATCTTATAAACAGGCCATCACCAAGGTTCTGGCACTTCAGGGTCAGCGCATCCAGGTCTCATTGTCTTTTCACAACAATGATAATCGAACATTACGTCGAGAACGAATATCTAGTGGAGTTGACACTTCTACTGGTGTTATTTGCACGAAACTGGTCAAATTTGACCAGTCTTGATCATATTTTGAGTGTACTTTATTTGGCACTACAAAAACACAACTTGACACAAACAAATCCTACGAAAGTTCATAAAATGCATCACATCGTGACCTCTCGACACCGGGGCTGTGGCCCAGTCCGGTATAGCGACCGTCATCACCGAAGACACTCATTGAACGTGGGGTCGAATCCCTGAGTTGTCCGTAACAAATTTGCGAATCATCACGATACGATATATCCTTGCGTTTTCGCCAGCTCAATTACTTTCTCACAAAGTGAAAGAAGTAGTATCTTTGACTCATCTATAGTTAGTTTGAAACCACTCAATACATCATCATCACATTTTGGTTGTATGGAATAATCCTCATACCTCTGAACATCCTCATTATAGATTTCGAGATTCTGAAACACTTCAAGTATCTTCTTTCTAAGGTCTGATTTGACTCTGGTGGGCATTCCCGTTGATTTGATAAATGACCATGTTGCTGAGTGAAGCTTTACAAATCCTTCTGCTGATCCCTTCTCAATGATTTCTTTTGTTTCAGTTAGTAAATCCTGAATAATGTCATTAGTTCTCTTCTCATCATTCCGAACCCGTACATACTCGGTCATCATCATTCCAAGAGCAAATGCCAGTAAAATCCCTAGGATATTCTCAATTGATGACAAGTTACCTTGAATGAGAGCAAAAGCAAACAGAACCACCGTTACTCCCAAGATGATGAAGAATGCAATAATGAGCTGCGTGCTGTCTTTCACTCCTTACCTACCTTCTTCTTCTTACTTTTTGTTTGTGCCTTTTTGGTCATGGTTTCTAGATCCCTTGGACTTCGTGCGACAACGTTTTTGATTACAACGCTCTTCTTCAGTTCTCTATCAATGATACCATCTACGGATTTTCGATCCTTTTGTTTTGTATCCCGTTTCTTATCATCACTCAACTTTCTTCAAACATCTCCTACATGTAATCTCGTCTGATTTCCTAGTAAACAAAGATGCTCCTCTAACTCCACAAAAGGGACGATTTTTAATTTCGTAGTAGTGCATCTTTTTCTCGTCTTCGTCGGGACCTAGATGGATTACCATCACCCGCTTCTTCTTTTTTGTCAATTCTTTCATTGAAGACTTGTCCCTAGGACGTCCTACTGTGATTAACTTCTTTGGTGGAACTCGAGAAGGACCTCTGGGGGCAACTCCTCCTTTACTATTTGTTTTTCTCACGCCTTATTCACCCTAAGTATCAATCTTACACCCCGTCCGTCTTTGCCCTCGGTATTGCTCCCTTTTTTCTTTTGTCACAAAGAGTTTCGAGCCGATTAGATACAGTTCAATCACTTTTTTGGGATTCTTTTTCGATTGTACGGATTTTACAGTCTGTGTCCTCTGTTTCATGGATTTCAAACACTGGTCAGTTCATTGTAGATATATTTGACATCATCATGGTTATTCTTGCTCCCACTTCATTTCTACGAAAAGTCTTTTAACACAGACAGAATCGAGGCATTCGGTTCAATCCGAACCAAGGGGCGGTGGCCTAGTTCGGTATGGCGACGGGCTCCAGATCTGGGTGCATTTCGCATCCAAAATGAACGGGTCAATAATGACCGTCGTCAATTGGCGAAACTCGTCGGTCGTGAGTTCAAATCTCACTCGCCCCACCATATCATCACAAATTGTCATTCTTTCTCTTCAGATTTTCTCTATCTTGATGTGTTTTATAGACCCCAACTGCTTGAGCACATTGGGGGCCCATGTCCAGAATTCTAGCTATGGCTGATTGCACATTTGGTTGATTACGGACATCAACATGTCCACGATGGGTTGATCGTCTGTCGAAGATTATGGCAAGTGATATGGTCAATAAGGCCAGTACAAGAAATGATGCTAAGATATCCATGAACTCAAATTATGTCAATTTAATAAAAGAGTGTCAATCTAAGCACTGATTAGACTACACTCAACTCTAATGAGTGTGAACTGAAAAAACTCAGAATTTTGTCTTTAGCCCTGTTGCATCGCGATGATATTTCCCAAACTCCTTAACTTCTGACAGCTGGTTTCCAGAATAGATAGGACCATCCATGCAGACCAATGTACCAGTAGGGTCCATTGCACAAGTTCCGCAAATACCACACCCACATTTCATAATGCGCTCAAGAGATGCTTCAAATCGAATCCCCAGTTTCTTGACCTGATTGTACAATCCAAACATCATTAGCTCTGGACCACACGTATACACGGTGTCGAACTCATCAACATCAATTTCATCCTTTACTGCATCTGTGGCAAATCCCTTAAACCCTGAGGAACCATCATCTGTTGATGTTTTCAAAACGAAATCTTTCGCAGATACTTTAGAGAACTCATCAAGAAACACAAGCTCCTCCTTACTCCTAGCTGCAATCAATAGAGTTACCTTAGCACCATTGTTGAGTAGGTTGTAAACTAATGGTCTCAATGGAGCCATTCCGATTCCACCACCCACGACCAGAGCTCTCTTTGACGTCAAAGTGAATGCTGATCCAAAAGGACCCCTGATGCCTAACCAATTTCCTGGCTGAAGAGAAACCAACGATTCTGTTGCTTCTCCAACGGGGAAGACTGTGAATCCTATGCTGGGAGGCTCCCATAGTGAAACGCTCATGGGAACTTCATCCACTCCGGGGACCCATATCATGAAGAACTGTCCCGGGAGTATGTTGAGATCTGAAATCGGGGTATTGAACAGGATTGTGCATGCTGTATCAGTTTCTTTGACTATTTCGGAGATTCGTATCGAAACCTGATTACCCATCAGTCTGTCAATGATCATGCCTTAGACCTCCAGGCTGCACCCACAATATCAGCAGTCTTGGAGATACTCATCTCCTTCAGGTAGTCTTTGACCCCCTCTTTGATCTTCGAGAATACATCAAGTCCATCAATCAAAGCAGTACCAATCTGGATTGCACTTGCGCCTGCGAGATGCATCTCGATAGCATCTTGCCAGTTTGCCACACCCCCAACTCCAATGACTGGAATATTCAATTCTTGACTCAGGTCGTATACGCACCTTACAGCAACGGGAAAGATTGGAGCTCCAGATAATCCACCGACCCTGTTTCCTAATACCGGACGCATTTGGTAGATGTCGATCTTCATTCCTCTGACAGTGTTGACTGCCACAACCGCGTCTGCACCTGCCTCTTCGGCAGCTTTTCCAACAGACACAATATCAGCTGCATTTGGAGTCAGTTTTGCAAAGACAGAACAGTCTACAGTATCTTTCACTGCTTCCACGTATTTGCCTGTTAGATCTGGGTCATGTGCAATCTGACTGATCTCAGCATGTGGACAAGAGAGGTTCAGCTCGATTGCATGTGGTTTCATTGTTTCTCCCTTTCTGGCAATTTCAACGATTTCGTCAATGGTGTTACCAAAGATACTGAGCACGACTGGTATTCTCTTATTCCTTAGTAGGTTCATTTCATCACTGAATGCGTCTATCCCTGGATTGGTAAGACCTACTGCATTCAAAAGACCTCCGTGAGATGAAGTGAGAACTGGTCCAGGATGCCCCTTCCTCGGTCTTGGGCCTATCGATTTCGTGACGACTGCATCAGCGCCTGCTTCGATAACCCTAATCATCGTCGAGGCTGTGACTCCTAATACTCCTGATGCGAGCCAGTATCCTTCAATCTTCAATTCTACACCTTGTCCGAACTAGATGGCAGTCAGTAATAAGCTAGATGGAACCAGGACGACAGACTTATCCGATAATCAGCAATTTCAGCACTCAGACCACACCAGGAGGATTCATGGTGCCAACATATCTCACGCTTACGGTGTTCGGAGTCTTCGTACTTGACGATGATGGAAAAGTGACTTCAAAACAGCTGTTCTACCCAGATGCAGAACTTGCGGCTACAAACCTGGTTGCCGTGAATGATGAGGTAGCCACTGACTTGCTAAAATCAGTTGCAGAAAGTGTGAAGGGTGATGATATTGTTGTTGAAGACCCAATTTTTGCACGAGCGCTTTCACAAGTCAAAGATCTCGATGT
The DNA here is from genome assembly GCA_048882385.1 of Candidatus Thorarchaeota archaeon. Classification (GTDB taxonomy): domain Archaea; phylum Asgardarchaeota; class Thorarchaeia; order Thorarchaeales; family Thorarchaeaceae; genus SMTZ1-45. The sequence goes on from JBHLRQ010000029.1 coordinate 19,063, forward strand.
GCGGGTAGAGGCCGGTAGAGCACCTCGCTGGTTCAGAGATGGTCAAGATGACTTTCTCATCAGCGAAGGCATAGTTTCCTCAAAGGATGATATCTCTTCTTTTAGACGAGATGTGTCAATCAGACTTGCCAAGAGTAAGATTAGCGTTGCCAGTGAGGAGAAAGATCTACTTGTGAAGAATGCAATTGACGCTGTGGATGAGGTTGACAAGTCGATCAACGTACTCATAATGCGTCTCCGTGAGTGGTACTCACTGCATCATCCATCACTCACTCGGCTTATCGAGGACCAAGAGCAATATGCCCGCATCCTGAACAACTGCACAGGAAAATCCGAAACCACAAAAGACTGCCTCGAGTCAGCAGGAGTTGGTTCCACTGTTGCAGATCAGATTATGAGTGCCTTGACAGGGGACATTGGAGCTGAGTTTGCTGAGTCAGACCTTGCAGTAATCGGAGGTCTTGCAAAAACAGTTGATGACCTCTATCAGATGAGAGCTGAACTTGAGGAGTATATCACATCGATGATGTCAACAGTTGCACCCAATATCAGTGCCCTGGCCGGTCCATTGATTGGCGCACGATTGATAAGTCTGGCTGGCTCTCTGAAAGACTTGGCACAAAAACCATCCAGCACAGTGCAAGTCTTTGGTGCTGAAAAGGCACTTTTCCGCAGTCTAAAGACTGGTACAGATCCTCCAAAACATGGTATTATCTACCGAGTCGCAGAGGTCAATAGTGCTCCGTACTGGCAGCGAGGAAAGATTGCAAGGGGTCTTGCTGGAAAACTATCAATTGCAGCACGTATCGATGCTTACTCTGACAAGAATGTTGGTGAGAAACTGAGAGAGGAATTCATGTCAAGAGTTGAGGAGATACGAAGACAGAACCCCGAGGCTCCAGAACGAGTCCAGAAACCCAAACCCAAGCCTGTAACGAAGAAGAAGAAGTACACAGGACGGGGTGGACGTTCAAAGAAAAGGCATGGAGGTCACTGATATGGAGGTATCTCAGTACAAGTTTCCAGGAGTCTACACCATCAAGGACAAAGACAGGACATCATTATGTACTCAATCTCTAGCACCGGGAACAACTGTCTACGGCGAAAAACTGATTCAAATTGATGACAAGGAGTATCGAATCTGGTCCACTCGAAGGTCTAAACTATCAGCAGCGATAAAGAACGGTCTGTCCGAGATGCCAATTCAACCAGGATCAAAGATTCTGTACCTTGGTGCCGCATCAGGCACAACTGTGAGTCATTGTTCTGACATAGTCGGTGAAAAGGGTGCAATCTACGCTGTAGAATTCTCAGAACGAACCGCACGCGATCTCATCTACTTGGCGGCTGCACGGAACAACATCCTCCCCATTGTAGAAGATGCAAGACATCCAACAAGATATGCCTCTGTAGTATCAGGCCCCATTGAAGTAGTCTACCAAGATGTTGCACAACCCAATCAAGCAAACATCCTCTACGAGAACCTCAAGACCTTCTGCTCATTCGGTGCCTGGGGTATGCTGGCAATCAAAGCGAGAAGCATAGATTCCGCATCAGCCCTGGATGAGATTTATAGTAAAGAAATCTCAACTCTTGACAAACTGGGTCTTCAGATTGTAGATAATGTTGATCTCAATCCCCTAGAGAAGGACCATCGGTTCATTGTATGCAGAGTTTCGGAGGAACTGAAGTGAGTCCATTCATCGAAAAGATGATTGAACGAGATATTGACACGCTCAATGACCATCTTCCAGAGTCAAGACATCCTTTGTCAGAGCTACTCAGTACTGTTTCACCCCAGTTTATTACTCGGAATGGCGAACTTTCAGTATTCAAAAGGGATGAGATTGAAGAGTTGGCTTTAGATGTCCCATCAAGATTTCACGATGAAGTTCACCTTCCCATCGTTCTTTTACGTAGACTAGACTACGGACCAGGAATTTACACAATTGCAGGCAACAAGATCGAGCTGTTCATGATACACCGCTTCCTAGGATATGTTGACCTAGAATGGACTGATTTCGGTAGATGGACTCCTGTTGAAAGACTATCCCGTCCCCAGGTTCAACTCCTGCGAAGAAAGCTACCATCAACTACTATTATCGGTATTGCCATGTCTACAAAAGAAAAAGAGAAGCCAAACTCCGAAGTTTGATGAATTTTCACTATTAGATAATCTGAAAAAGGTTCAGCACAGAATTGAGTTTGGAGTCTGAATTGACAAAAGCGCGAACCCAGCTAACACAAGAAGTAATCTCTCAATTAGAGGAAGCTGGGTTTAGTCTCTCTTCTGAATGTGATGTGAGACCTAGTTGTTTTGACCTTGTTGCCAGAAAGGGCGACAAACTGATTCTTGTCAAGGTATTGGCCAATATTGACGTACTAACAAGCCAAGATGCAATGGCATTACAACTTGTAGCCCATTTCTTCAATGCTACACCACTAGTTGTTGGAAGAAAAACAAGGAAAGGAGATTTGGATCCCGGTGTGGTTTACAAGAGGTATGGAGTTTCTACAATTGCGCCTCCAAGCTTTCAGAGCATGATTGCAGAAGAACGAATGCCAAGAGAATTCAGTCAGAAAGGAGGCCGCTTTGTAGCGATCGATGGGGAAAAACTTCGAGAGGCAAGACTGGAGCACAAGATGACAACTGGGAAGCTCGCTGAGTGTGTTCAGGTGTCAGCCAGAGCAGTTCTAGCATATGAGAAGGACTATGAGCATATGGGAGTTAGTACTGATATCGCAGAACGCTTAGAGGAGATCCTTGAAACAGATCTGATAATTCCTATTGATTTACTAAGTGAGCGTGTTGATGCAAAAACTCTGAAACAGTCTCGTGCAGGACAGGATATACCTGATCTTGAGGCTCGTGTGAATCTCTTTTTTGAGAGACTGGGCATGAGTGTTCTCTGGACTGATAGAGCTCCATTTCACGTTGCAGCAAAGGAAGAAGGTCCTCCACTTATGACTGGAATCGGCTCAATCACAAGCTGGTCCTTACAGAAACGCATGGAGATATTGAAGAGCGTATCAAAGGTTACTGAATCAAATACTTTGATCATAGTCGAAGAAGGTAAAGCTGAAGAGAGCGTATCTGACCTCCCAGTAATCAGACAGCTAGAACTTGACCAAATTGAGAAACCACAAGAACTACAGAAGATAATCAAGGAGCGGTCCAATCAGTAACTTAAAACTCGCCAAGTTTAGATTGGTCTTCTGAATCACGAATCTTTCTTACAGAATCCCAGCTCTTTCGTATGATTGGAGGTAGTTTCCTTCCATCTCTGATAATATCTCTCACAAATTCAACAGTTTTTGGATCTGATGGATAGCCCGACCCAAAATCACCATACTGCAGATGCAATCTGTCAATAACTCTGTCTCTCTCCACTTTAGCAATAATTGATGCTGCGGATACAATAGGGTACTTCGAGTCAGCTTTGTGTTCTGATACTATAATGGCTCCTTTGGCTGCAAGTCCGCTTCGTTCACCAATCGTTTTCCCAAATCGTTTTGCTTTCACATCAGCAGCATCAAGGTAGACCTCTTGGGGCTTTAATGATTTGACGACTGATACAAATTCTGCAACTTCGATTTCATTAAGAGTAGTACGTTTTCTACGTCTATCAATTTCAGATGCAGAAATAGACTTGATCTCAATTTTTTCAGCTAAATCATTGATCTTCTTACTTAGTATGGACCGTCTTGTTGGTGACAATATCTTAGAATCTTTGACACCTATTTTTTCTAGTTTGGGCATTGTTTCAGGAAATAATAAGACTCCACAGATGACCATTGGTCCAATCATCGGACCCCTTCCTGCTTCATCTACACCTGCAATTCCGTATAAGCCACTCTCTCTGTTCATGACTCAAGTAAGGCAATAGTGACTTATTATCATTCGGTCAATCCATTCAACCACTTACAACAAATGCTTTGTGACAGAAAGGACAAATTAACACCATCTCTCCGTTGGTAACATCATGTCTCCCAGCTTCACCAAGAGATTTCCATCTATCACCATTCTTGAGAACTATTGTTTTACACAATTTGTACACCAAACTGAAGTGATAGTCATCATTGAAAAAGACCTACAAAAACCAAAAAATGTGGTCAGCTATTCCTATTAAGCCCCACAGACATACACCTTGTAAAGGGTCATGTCCAAAAGCATTGTTTTTGCAATTATAGGTACACAAACCGTCACTTGCTGTCTCCAGAAATGCTTAGAATTTGTATTAAGCCAGTATACAACATGGATACGATTCTAATGCCATACAAATCCGTTCGAACCTATTTACTCAACTTACAAAATCTGAACAGAAAGTTGACAAAGTCTAGTTCATCAAACACATCAACAGATAGATATCCCCATTCCGACTCATTGAATTCAGAGGTTAGGGTACGGAAGCCGTGGCGACCTTGGAACGTTGAAGAACAATACACTCAGACGTAACGGAATAAGAACTGAAAAATTCTAGACTGCCTACTTCCTCACACCAATTGTCTGTCCGCGAACAAATCTCTTCGTATAATTCCTCTTGTTGCGTATTCGAGGAATTGGTGTGTGACGTTCACGACCATGTACTTTTGGTGTGGATTCGCGAACTTTACCAGCCTTTGTAAGTGAACCGTGTGAACCAGGCATCTTGATTTCCCCTATTGGGCTCTATATGTGACTCAGAAAAGTTCTCATAAAAAGCTATCCAATTGGCACCACAGTTGTACGACCTTAATAACCTTCAACAACACCGGATTACATGACCCGACCACGGCTGCGTCTCCTATCGACGCCTCTCCGTATCGAAAACCATACCCCTCTTTATGTTGATGTCGATAGTGCGCAGCTGTGGAATCTGGTCAATGATAATACTGTACATCTGATTCTAAGGAAACCTGCTTTACAAGAGCTTGCCCGTAGAAGAGACCCTCATCTCATGGATTACTGTGAGAGTTTATTGAGTTCTGATGAGAATGAGAACTGGCTCACAGCCGTAAGTACACTCGTTGCATTGGGTACTGCAGAGGCTGTGGACCGACTGATACTGGTCTACGCTCAGTCACTCAATGATGAACGAAAACTTGTGCTCTCTATGGTTGCTAAAGTACTAACAGCAGAGCATGTTAAACCCTTCAGTATAATGGTCCGAGAGGTAGCTGGTCCTGGAGAACTTGATGTTTCAGGCTGGACAAAGACTGCAATATCCACACTACAAGATGTCTGTAAGCGATTCGGGATTGCAATTCACGGAGTTTATGTTAGCACAGAAGAAGAAACCCATACTATTTCCCCTGATGCACCAAATTTGGATGATATTCCCACAATTCCTGATAAGTGAGTCAAACCGTATTCTATTAATCTGGAAGTTTTGATAGACACATCTATGACCACGCCTGAGGAAGACTACAAAGTTCGTCGAGAGATAATTGAAGCTCTACTAAATTCAAATGAACCTCTTAGTCGAAAGGTGGTCAATCGCACAAAGAACAGAATCTGTGCCAAGTACAAGCTTGCAAAGACTCCAACAAATGCTGATATTCTTCAAGTCACAATCCCTGAAGAAGCCGAGCTTCTCAAACCATTTTTACAGAAAAGACCTGTACGGACGGTTTCTGGGGTTGCAGTTGTTGCTACCATGACAACCCCACACGAGTGCCCTCATGGAAAATGTGCTTATTGTCCTGGAGGTCCTGATCTTGGAGTTCCTCAGAGCTATACAGGTCATGAACCTGCCACTATGAGGGGCATTCAGAACGATTTTGATCCATACCGTCAAGTTGACAGCCGACTGACTCAGTTGAAAACAATTGGTCACAGCATAAACAAAGTTGAACTAATCGTGATGGGTGGTGACTGGTGTTCAAAACCTCCAGAATATCAAGAGTTTTTTGTCAAAGGCTGTCTAGATGCTATGAATAGGTCCATCAGCAATGATCTTGAAGAGGCAAAGAAACGAAACGAAACAGCAGAAGTACGAAATGTAGGACTGACTTTTGAAACCCGCCCTGATTGGGTTTCACAAGAGAGTATTGACAGTATGCTAGATCTTGGTGCGACTAGAGTTGAAATAGGTGTTCAAAGCCTATCTGATGAGATACTTGAGAGGGTGGGACGTGGTCATGGCGTTAATGAAACGGCACAAGCATCAAAGATGCTACGTGACAGTGGTCTAAAAGTCTGCTATCACATGATGCCAGGTCTTCCCGGAGTAACCCCTCAAAGTGACCTAGAAACTTTCCACCTACTATTCACAGACCCACGATTTTGTCCTGACATGTTGAAGATCTATCCAACTATTGTTGTAAAAAACACAAAATTATACGACTGGTGGTTGGCTGGTGAATATGACCCTTATTCAGCCGATCAAATAGTCGACCTAATATCTACAGCTGTGAGTCAGATGCCTGAATATGTACGAATCCAAAGGATGCAGCGTGACATACCTCTCCATCAGATTGAAGCAGGTCTCGATAAGGGGAATCTTCGAGAACTAGTTCATCAGAAGATGCAATCTGGCGCATTGAGAAATCCTACAATCAGGTTCAGGGAGATAGGCCACTTTACCTTGAGGTCAAAACAGATTGTAGATCTTGACAAAATCGAGCCTGTACGTAGAGAATATACCGCTTCTGATGGAAAGGAGTTCTTCCTCTCATATGAGGTACCTGACCTTGATGTGATTTTGGCATTCCTTCGTCTGAGAATACCTAGTAAAGATGCTTATAGACCTGAAATTTCTCAAAAACCTTGTACACTTATTCGTGAACTGAGGGTCTATGGACCTGTAGTCGAAATCGGTGAAAGGGATTCAGAGGCATGGCAACACTTGGGTCTGGGAGAGAAGCTCCTCGAAACTGCTGATCAGATTAGTCGTGATGAATTAGGAGTAGACCGAATAATCGTCAATAGTGGAGTTGGTGTGAAGGAGTACTATAGAAATCTTGGATTTCAAGACCTAGGTCCATTTCTTTCAAAAAACCTAAGATAAGAAGAGGGTGGCGAACACACAGGGTCGTGGTAGGAGGGGGGAGTTTCGTAAATGAGGGCATATAACGAAAAACTAGCCCATGTGTTCGCCTTTGTTGTTGATATGCAAACCTCAGTTCACGATGACTTGCCCATGGACATTGTTCACCTCTATCCTCATGTGATTGTTTAGTCCTTGCTTGCGAAGTTTCTCTGCAAACGAGAGGCCATCCCTGATCTCCTCCCAGCCTATCAGGGTCTTGCCCAAAAGAAATTGCAGGCCATTAGAATCAGGTGTGGTTGGCGTGGCACTGTCCCTTCACATTTTCCTATGATATAGTTTCCTCAAATTAGATAATCCTGTATCTCGGTATTACCGAGTTAGTCAAAATTGTGCATCTCATCTAATACCAAATATAGAACACGTGTTCTAAATCTATCAGGAGATTGGAAATGTAAGACTTCTCAAATAGACCTCCTTCTCTAGATTGAATATCAATTTCTCATCAGATTTTTATTTGGTCAATTCTGCTCAACTTGCAAGGAGTTGCAATTTTGAACCTAATCCATCTGTTGGCCATTTTTGGATTACTCAGTCCTGTACTCTACACGATAATGTGGATTCTTGGTGGATTTATGGATCCAGAATATAGCCACATCCGCCAGGATGTTAGCTCTCTTGTTGCAGTTGACGCTCCTAACAAAAAGATGCTTGATACGTTTCTTATCACATCCAGTACCCTCTTGTTCTTATTCTATATTGGGTTACATTGGGGAATTAACGGTGGAGTGGGATCTGTCATTGGACCTGTTTTGTTTGTGATTAGTGGTTTCCTTGGAGTGATTGTCGCAATTTTCTGTCCTCTTGATGCAGGCGGCGAACTTGTGACGACGCGTGGGAAAATGCATCTAGTCCTTATTTCGATTTCAGGAATATTGACAATTGCAGGAATGGTTGCGCTCTGGTTTCGTCTCGTATCCGATTCAGTCTGGGGTGATTTCGCAACATTCTCATTGATTTCAGCATTTTTTTCTCTTCTCTTTGTAATTGCCACCTCTATCTCTACTAAGAGTGGCTATATGGGGCTAATCGAGAGGTTCATGGTCAGTACGTATCAGATCTACTACTTTGTGCTAGCACTGATGGTGTTCATTACAAATTAGAATGATGTCTAATCGATTCTATAACGTGCAACCTGAGGATTCTCAAGGAATTCCCAATGTCCAGGAACATTGTTCGAAAGTGCACCAAGCTCAAGGTGCAGCATGGCAATCCCGCAATCTAGTCGTCTGGAAATCCTGAAATCTTTTCTTTTACTATTGGTTGATATACTGATAGAATCCTCTTGAATTTCTATTCTCCAGGGTTGCCTGTTACCAGCTGACGGTGCAACCCTTACTGCCTCTACTGCAGATCTGACCCAATTCTTATCCTCGATTTCTCCACTAAGAATGAGCTTCTCCACCTCTTTTCGTCTATAGGGTTTGGATGATACACCCACTCTGTCATTTTCATCTTTTGAGTATCCAACTGGGGTAATGCCTAGAATTCGTTCATCATCCCTCAAATCGATGTGCTTCATTATACCCTCTTGTCTGTAGAACCCTCCAACCCAACATGTATTCAATCCAAGAGCTGTGGCTTCGAGGATGATTCCTTCACCTAGATATCCTGTGATAGCCTGAACATCAAGCACACTCATGTCACCAATGAAAACAATATAGTATGGTGTTTCTGTTACTTTGTAAAAGAACTCACCCACTGCACCCTTGAAAACATCTTTTCCTGAATCTTTCACGAGAACTGCTCTGGCACCCTGAAATGGTTTAAAATCACTGCAGACTCTCTCAATTCTGTCTATCAGCTTATCATTTGGCACTTCGCCAGAATACTTTCTGTGAGAGTGTCTGAGGAAGATTGCTTCATACCATGAATCGACAGGAATTATCATTCGCACCAATCAGATATTGAAATCATTAATACATTAGTGCATTCCATAGCGGCAAAATTGAATGTTAATTATCCCAATTATACCCCTCATGAAAGCGACATTAACACTGAAATCCTGTTGATATAGAGGATTACAAGCCCTAGTAATTTTTGAAAAAAGAGTTAAAATCAAGGACCCCCCAGCACTTGGCATGAAAGATGTGTGGTTGGTTGATTATGTTCGTACTCCTTTCTCTCGTTCACGTCCCAATAAACCTGAAACCGACGTGTTCGGCGAGATCCGGGGTGATGAGCTCCTAGCCCGTCTGCTCATGAAATTCTTCGACGGTTCATTGGCAGAGAAGGGAATTGAGAAGAAGGACATCGATGAGGTCACAGTCGGTGTGGCTTCAGGAGTCCTTGAAAACTGGACATACGGAGGAAAGATACCCACTTTTCTCTCTGGGTTTCCATATGAAGTGCCCTCTGTCTTCGTAGACCGTCAATGTGGGTCCGCAGGCACAGGAATGCATATTGGAATCATGGAGATAATGACAGGATTTAGTACGACTGTGCTGTCAACAGGTTTTGAACATATGACCCGAGTGAGGGGAACAGGAGTAGATCCTAACTTCTCCATGGGCGACAAAAACTCTGAGTTTTACAGAGCTGGCTTTGATATTCCTACTGTGTTCAACATGTTGCAGACTGCCCAGAAACTATACGAAGAAGAAGTTCCTACTTTTACAAAGGAGGATATGGACAAATTCGGTGTTCGCAGTCATAACTTGACCATCAAAAATCAGGAGAGCGGATGGTTCAAAGGAGAAATCATACCAATGCAAGGACATGCACCTGGTAATATTGATGAACCCATGTTAATTGATAGGGACATGAGTGCTCGACCCTCAACACTTGAGAAGGTTGCAACTCTTCCAAGAGTATCAACACCATTCTATCTCGAGAAGAATGGAGGAAAAGAGGGATATATCAAACGAGAGGGGACAGATGAGGGTGTAATTACTCCGGGAAATGCTTCTCCGCTCAATGCGGGAGCTACTGCTGCGGTTCTAATGGAGGCAAAGGAGGCTGAAAAAAGGGGCATAGAACCCTTGGCACGGATTGTTTCCATGGGATGGGCAGGAGTTGACCCCACTGTCATGGGTCGTGGACCTGTACCAGCTACTATCAAAGCTCTCAAGTATGCTGGACTAAGCGCAGAAGAAATTGACTTCTGGGAGATCAATGAGGCATTTTGCATTGTGGCACTCAACTGTATGGACAAACTGAAAATTCCAGAGGAGAAAGTGAATGTCATGGGTGGTTCAACTGCGATTGGACATCCTCTGGGTTCGACAATGATCAGGTTGACCGGGACACTGGCAAGAATCCTCAAAGATAAGAAAGGAAAGTATGGAGTCGCCAATGCCTGTGTAGGTGGCGGACAAGGAGTCGCAACAATCATCGAAAACTTAGACGCATGAGATGCTCCTCAATCATTACAGAAACAAGATGACACCGAGGATGAAATTAGGAGAAATAAGACTTCGACCTTCATCAATATCATACTCATATTGCGTAGAATATAACGATTAAAGACCAAGAACTTGCTGCACACTTTATTAACTTGGAGAGATTGCGATGAAATTCTACAAATTAGGAGAATTTCAAGAAAATGTGCTTGAAAGAAAGGTAGAGATCATTCCTAAGGAAATGTTCCCTCGATTTGTCTTGAACAGATTGAACTATCTTATTGGCTTCATTCGTGAAAAGTCACCAGATAATGTGGATCAATTTGTAAGAAGTCTTGAAAAGCGATATCAGAAATTAGTCAGAATCAATCATGTTTCAAAGAAAGACATCAATTTGAGAGAATTAATTGCTGACAAAGACAATCTGTCAAATCTTCTACCTCTTGTTGAAGCCGCATTGAATTACTACATTCAAGTACTTGTCCTACCGAAAGAAAGTAATTGGGATGGGTCTGTTGAAGTTGTAAACCGGAACTATCACCAAGCATTTCTTCACCCTCGATACTACAATCTCCTGACACTTATTGAAACACTGAATCGTGAAGATGCAATTAGTTTGTGGAAACGTTTCTTTACTCAGTATATCATTGACAACGACAGACCCCCTCGTGAAACACCTTTCGTGGACCTTGAAACCCTCCTTGCAAATCGCATAGCAGCAATTGATAAAGACAATCCCTCAGAGTGGGTAGTCATCCATGGTATGATTGCAGACGGAAAATATGCTTTTAGAAATGATAACTGCTACTGGGTTGACTCACTTGATGATCTCCCAGATTCTGAAATCAAATACTATGTTTGTTGCTATGGTGATTATGAAGGAGCCAAAGACCATCATGAGAGTATAGTCTTGACTATGGAACATACTATTGCTCAAGGCGACCCATATTGTTCTCGTGTAATGCATGATACACGAGTCGACTATGATTTGCGGCATCCTCCAAAGGAATTTTGGGATAATATGTGGCCTGGTAAATCAAAAGATAATAGCTGACTGATTATGTATTCTCATTATTCCTGACTTGGTTTAGGTTGGTTTTACTTATCTGGAACTGGTGAATGATATCCGATTTTTTTGAGAGCCTCACATAGATATTTACTCGAATCAAGTGATCCTGATTGTTTCCAGCGCTTTGCCAACTTTGCTTGAATAGGTTCAATCTTTTCCCACCATGCCAATGCAAGTACCGCCAATGCTTCAGGAATCAGTTCAACATCGGTAATCTTTTCCTCGAGTAGTTTTCCCATTGAGTCGAAGAAAGAGCTAACGTAAATGAACTGTGCCCAGTTTTTGGGGTTAGTTGTTGGTCCGTATTTAGCTAGAAACTCTTCATAGTCGCTCCAGTTCCACTTCCCAAGCACTTCATCGGTGGTTTCAATGAACTCTTGGTCAGCCTGTTTGTGAAACTCCAAGAATATGGATGCTCGTCTTGATTTTGTATAGTTTCTCAGAGAGAGAACGCTCATAATCACTCCAATAACTACACTCACTGCTGCAACAATTATCGAAATTGTCTGGAGATCTAGTTCCTGCATGGTTACAACCCAGAATCGAATTGGTATCCTGATTAGGAGGAATTCCCCTATAAAAGACCTCTTTCTTGATTATGCCTTTTGAACTCGTAGAAATCAAAGTAATAAAGAGAAATGGCGCCGAGGATGAGATTCGAACTCATGCATCCGAAGATACTGGTTTGCCTGGTCTAGGAGTGCATAACACTCCGATTTTCAAGACCAGCGCCGTAATCCGGGCTTGGCTACCTCGGCTTAGGATTTCCACCGTTGGAAATGCCTTTTAAGCTTCTTGTCGTGGTTGCCTGAGAAGGTGAACCAAACCCTTGGAACGTGGTTTCAAATTTCATGATCATACAGCTGATATCACAATTGAGTGCTGGGCTCCAGATTTGATTGATGCTTTCGAACAGGCAGCTCTTGCCACATTCGAAGTCATCCTAGATACTTCTACAGTGGAACCGCAAGAAACTGTCAAAATTTCCATCACTGCTATTGACCTCGAGGAGCTCCTAGTAGAGTGGATTGGTCAGCTGATTGCATTGATTGATATCAAGGGTCAGTTCTATTCTATTTTTCATGTTGAACACATTGAGGCTATACTTGATGGTTATATTCTTGAAGCCAGAGTTCTTGGTGAAGCAATTGATCACAGAAAACATGATACACGAACAGAGGTCAAAGCCATGACATACGCTGACCTGAGAATTCTTCAAGAACCTAACCGGACGACCATGTGGTTCACCCTTGACCTCTAGGAGGGAAAATAATTGACTCTGAGAGTTGCGATTCCTGACACTGCTTTGACTGA
>JBHLRQ010000030.1:0-31518 GCA_048882385.1 Candidatus Thorarchaeota archaeon
ACTATTGCAATGAGTAATTCACCGCATATGAACCCAGTAAACCAAATCAATTCCATAAACTGGAGGGGATTAGATTGTAGTATGTACAAGCCAATGACATGTAGCCAGATCAAGATACCAAGGAAAGCTGCCAAATCTAGTCTATTCCCTTCAGATTTCCATGCTGTGTAGTACCTCCACAATGCTACCAAAAACGTAGGCAAAAGAAATACCAAGATGAGATATGCAGCCGGTGTCATTCCACCTCCAGGATAAGTTGTTCGAAATACTGGTTCTGGATTGAACATAAACCACAATGAAGTCAATGGACTCAGTAACAAACCCCATAGGATGGCTAACAGAATTCGTTTCTTGTTCAACTGGATTTCTTCTGAAATACCAACAAAAAGAACAGATGGTGCTAAAACCAATGAAAATGCTGCTACAATAGTTCTGTTTCTCGCTTGGTCTGCAAATGGAGAAATTGACATCATTGAAACATTGGTTAGGTAGTAAAGAACTGATGTGAGTATCATGTTCAAAGCCATGAAAACAAGTGCTAGGTGACGGAATTGTTTCTGCATTGAGTATTGCGCAATCGAGTAAGTGAATATGACTCCTGCTAACATTGCTGCAATAGGAACTAGAATGGAAAGGATCAGCGCCATGTCTTCTGGAACCATTATAATGAATGCGCTTCCAGATAGAACTAGAATTAGACTCGATATAACAACTGCTGAGAAGATGACTAAAAGGATGAAATCACCAAGACTCAGTGATCTTTTCTTTTGCATCATGCATCCCCAGTTTTAATAGAATACGAGATGCTAGATTTGACATATTAACAAATTTACTACGTTTGGAGGATGAAAGCTATAGGAACCTCCTAATTAGGAATATATACAGAGTTTCTTAGAAAAAACAGGAATGACAGATCAGTTGGAGCTTATGGTCAAGTATCTGATATACTTACAGTTCTATTCTGAAGAAGAGAATGTCCTTTACAGTCGTGATAAGAAGCACCGCATTTCAATAGAGGGTATTGGTCCAGTCATTGCTGCATTTGAGGAAGAGTTCAGAAGTCGTGTTCATTTGATAAGACGTAAAGAGTTTCGTAAATTTCTTGTTGAGATTGCCAAGTCTGTTCCTTTTGAAATCGAGCCAGTTCTCCTACAGTTCAATGACAATGTTAGAGAGATAGGTAGTCACAATCTCACTGATGAATTATCAGCAAACTTCTTGATTGGTCCAATCAGATCAGCTCTCCAGACAAGAGAGTTTGATGATTGTATGTACAACATCCGAAGAAAGGCGATACGACGAAAAGGTGGTGGAGAAGCCAAATCCATCGTAGATAATCGAATATCAGACTTCTATTCGAGAAATGAATTCTCTGTATCTATGCTTCATAATATTGCATTTTTGAAACTGTTGACCACACTATATGGTTCTGAGGAGATACAAGATAAGGTCGGGATGATCTACGAGCAGTTCTGTGAAGAGCTAATTGTAAAACTGTCCAAGTAATGAGTTATGGACGTTTACGACTACTCTTTACTCGATCCTGAGAACCTGAATGAAGGTAGCTTCATCGCAGGAACTAGTCCAATGGGTGGAGTTTCCCGGAATTCAGAGTAACTTCCTATCATGTCGATTCTATTGAAGAACCTAGGAATTGAATCTGTAAATCTAAGAGTGTTTAGAGGATATTGAATCTCACCAGCATCTATAAACCAAGTCCCATCACGAGTAAGTCCAGTAAGAACACCCTCAGTTGGATTTACTGGGTTCATGTAATGAAAGTGTGTGACTAGAACTGCTCTTTTTGAATCTGATATCATCTCCTCAACTTGCACCTCTCCTTCCTCGACTATAATGTGACGCGCAATTGGCTCAGCTGGTCCCCACCATCTTGAATGATTACCAGTGCTTTCTACGTCGTCTTTAGATGCAGTCAAAGTATCATAGACTAGATTCTTTACAACACCTTGTTCAATCAAGTCCACCTTTTGGTGTGGAACTCCCTCTTCGTCGAATAAAGACGCACCAACAAGTCGATCATCTAACGCGTTGTCCCATACAGTCAATTCAGGGGAGAAGACTTGTTCCCCAATTCTATCTCGTAGATAGCTCATGAATTCCTGATGTCTTCGAGCCCCAAATCCAATTAGTACAGAATAGAATAGAAGATCAGCCACTGCTGCAGGCTCGAGAATCACATTATATTCTCCAGGTTGAAGGTCCTTCTTCCCAAACCCATTTGCAGCTTTTTCAGCTGCAACATTGGAAACACTCTCAACTTTCAGTTCTCCAATTTTTCTACTAGCATCAGTAGCCCAACCTGTAGCTTCTTCAGTCCCATCACGAGCAATTATTGTCAATTCAGTATCTGCATATGTTCTCATTTCATATCCTTCAATTCCCAGAGAATTGGAAACAACTCTCTCACTCGAAACATTCTGTACATATCCAGCAACTGCATTAATTCTACTATCAACTTCATGAGCAGTATCAATGGCCAATTTAGCAAGTTCAGCTCTCTGCTCAGGAGTTGTGTTCCGTGTATCCTCAGAAACGAGGTCTCTCAAATCGAGATCTGTAGAGTATGATTTTGGAGATGGTAGGGATTTGAATTCCAAATTCTCTGGAGAAATCCGTGCCAATGAAGCAGCCTGTTCCACTGCTTTTCTTAGGTCGATATCATCAAAGACCTCCGACTCAACTGTGCCAGCTCTCAGTCCAAAGTAAAGGAGAATTCGTACATTTGCATGGTTCTCTGAAACATTCTGATCGATTATACTGTTAGCTAGTCTGGTCAGATTCCTGTTTACCAAAACTATCGATACTTGAGCTTGTGATGCTCCTATCTTCTCAGCTTCCTTGAGAACTAAACCGGCTTTATCAAGTAGTAATTGCTTGTTGTTCCTCATTTCATTTCCCATCCATTATTCCAACACGCACATTGTGGAATCTTGCTGTTCCACAACCATGGCCAACATACATCACCTGCGGTGGTTGACCCTTTCCACAATTTGGAGTCCCCCAGACCCTCCAGTCATCCTTGGAGGAGGCATCCATACTTCCCCAGAACTCAGGTGTGATTCCTGTGTAGGTGGGGTTCTTGAGAATTTGACCAATCTCTCCATCAGCAATCTCCCAAGCAATCTCTGTACCAAACTGAAAATTGAGTCGTTTGTCGTCTATACTCCAGCTCTTGTTTGTCGACATCAGGATTCCTTGTTTTGTGTCTTCAATGATCTCATCACGAAGCCAACCTGATGGGTCGAGATTGATATTCACCATTCTAATCAAAGGGAGTTTCTGAGGGCTATCAGCTCTCATTCCGCCTGAACTCTCTTTCAATCCTACAAGAGCGGCAGTTTCTCTTGAGCTCTGATATCCTACAAAGAGCCCATTTTTCACCAGTTCAACTCGTTTTGCTTTCACACCCTCATCATCATAACCGAATGTACCAAGACCTCCAGGTATTGTAGAATCAGAAACAAGAGTAACATGTTCACTTCCATATCGAAGTGAATTCAATAGATCAACTGTCATGAAACTAGTTCCAGCATAGGCTGCTTCTGTTCCAAGAACTCTATCTAGTTCAGTTGGATGTCCGGTACTCTCGTGTATCTGAAGCATGAGCTGATGTCCATCGAGGAGAAGTGTTGCTTTGTCGGTTGGACATTGTTTTGCAGTAGTTAGGGCTATCGCTTCTGCCGCAATCCTTTCAGTATTTTCAAGCAACTGTCGAGATTCAAAGAATTCGTAACCATTTGTAGAGAAGTCTCCTCGAAATGAACCAGGAAATGATCTCCTTTGTGGAGGCGAACCAGGATTGATTGCCATGCACGAAAAACCTCCACCACAGAAAACAATCTTCTGAGTGATATATGCACCTTCTGTGCTACTAAATATCTTATCTTCAGAATGACCACGGTAGTCAGCTTTGGTGAATTTGATGACTTCAGGATCATATTGTTTGAGACGCTTATCTACCTCGAGAAGAAGGTCAACCTTTTCTTCAATTGAAACCTTGAATGGGTCCTTCTTGATTGGAGTGGAGTAACTATCAACTGCAGCCTTTTCATCAACCAATTCAACTGGACTTCTCCTTGTTGCTCCTGAGGCTTTGGCAATCCTCACCGCGAGTTCTGCAACTCTATGAACCTCATCCTTTGAAGGATTATATGAACCTGCAAATCCGAAACCCCCATCAGCAAGACATCGTATCCCAAAGCCAACTTCCTCGCGGACTTCTAATACTGAGATGTTTCCAAGTTTGACGGAGATATCTTCATCTTTTATTGTAACAAATCGGATATCAGCATATGATGCACCAAGTTTTCTACATGTATCCAGAGCAAGCTCAGATAGATCCTTCACAAACACTCACCATATTGTTTCGAGAGTTGCTGAGATAATACTCTTTCTGAAGAATTGGTCAATACTACTTAGTACTCAGCAAATGGAGAACATCTCTCATCTTGCTTACTTGCATCTGAGAGTGTGGAATTGACATCTTATCAAATTCAGGAACGAACCATTCTTCGTACCAGTCAAGTAGAATTTGGAGACCATCCCATATCTCATCTGCACTCTTTACACGAGATCGTCTATAATAATCCAGAATTTCTTTAGGAAATCTATTCTCAGCTCGTCGGGTGCCTTCGTCGTGATAACCTAGTAACCAACCGCATAATGTCAACAGATCATTTCTTATCCAGTCAATATCAGCCAGTGCTGTAAGTTCCTCACCTCTTACCAAATGACCAGCAGTGATGAAACAGAAAACTGGGATTGCAGGAGCTCTTCCAATAAGGGTAGGCATCACATCATCAATATTGAATGAAATTGCTTTAGCTTTATCTACAATCCCCTTTGCAAGTCCCTTTCGATCAAAGAGAATCTTAGCTGAGCCAGCTCTCCAACGTGCACTTATTTCGTCACAGGTTGCTACACTTAGTTCAAACTTAACAAAAGGATGAAGATAGATAATACAATCATTTGGGAAAGCTGTTGATGGAAAACATTGGATTATTGACTCAACCTCTTCTAGTTCATCTATGATCAATTCAAGAATAGTCTGAGAAGCTGATGAGTCTCCTTCATGAATTATCTGGAAATCAATGTCAGAGAATACATCCCCTTCTCCAAGTCCAAGAGATCCCTTCAGAAGTACACCTTCAACATTGTCAATGGCTTTAGCAATCTTGACAGCTTTGTCAATGAGTCTTTGGTGATACTTTGTTGTTGATATGTCTTTAAGGAATGATTCGAATTCCTTCATATCAGGGAGAGGTCCAACCTTTGTCTTAACCAAGAAAACCGCCAAAGGTTGAGGTTTGATATTCCAACAAGAATCTATCGAATCGCAAATTGAAGCAAGTTAGTCAATCGGAAGCTCATCGTGAGCTCCGAATGCTTTGAAGATGAAAGCCATTGAGAGTCCAATAAAGAAAATAATGACTACGAAGCTTCCCATGACAATAGGTCCAGTCCAACTATTCAAGACAAAATATTGACCGTAATTGTAGGTTGACAGACCCGAAATATCGCTGATAACTTGAATTATGAAAGACATAGCAGGATAACATGCAATAGCTAGAGAAATGAAGACTATTCTCTGGACTATGGCTTTCTTGTACCAAGGTTTGTTTTTGGACGACATTCTGGTAGCTGCTCCATCAGAAATTGTATTGCGGTATGATAACCTCGGAATTTCCAGTTATCAATGCATCTATGATGACATAGGCTAGGAAGGTTAGAATTCTAGTTCCTGAGTAGTTGAGAATGCTTTGAAGATGAAGGCAAGCGAAAGAGCCATGAAAAAGATGATTGCTACAAATGAAGCCATTATTGGTGGACCTGTGAAATCGTTAAGTACAAAGAATGGTCTACTCTCGGACCAAGCAGCTAACCCGCTGATATCACTAATTATCTGAATTACAATTCCCATCAATACAAAAGAAAATCCAGATCCAAAGAGATAGGCAACTCGTTTAAACCATGCATTCTTGTACCACGGTTGCTTTGTCTTGGATTTGCTGGTTTTTATCTCATGTTTCAAATCAGTATTCCAGGTGCGTGTGCTTGTAGTGATTCTCTTCTTTATGCCTGATGATGAGATTAGTTTTGCATCCCGTCTGTTTTCTAGTCTACTTTTGAAGAAGTATTTTGTCTGAGACCAACTGATGTCGTGCCTTCTCTTGAGTAGTTTGTTCATAAGGTATAATGTAAACAGGAATGAAAAGCCTCCTGTCCAAAAGGGTGGGTAAACCATTCCACCTACGAAAGGCAGATAGTAGAATGTAACATTATACGCTGCCATTGCAACCCTGAGGGCAATGACTAATGATAGGTAGAATGTATCTGGCCCTCTAGGTCTCCAACGAGTATGAAGGTAGTATGAACCAGCCATCATACAGAAAAACGTGAATCCTAGAATGTTGATCAAAGACCACGGAAACCAAAATCCAGCAGCTAGTAGCTCACGTGTTAAAGGGTTGAATTCAACCTCAAATCCATAGAGCTGAGTCATGGCAAGAGTGTACACTGTATCAATAACTCCGATTGGTATTAGCATCAAGACTAATGCACGGACCCAACGTTCAATCCACCATTCTGTGAAGAGTTCGTGTGGAGTTATTGTTGACAGGTTTTTCATGGATCAATCAGCTTCCGACACACCAGGCTGGGCATACTAGATATAATAGTTCGCCACTCAGCAACTAAAGGTTTTTCGAGTATTCACTTTGACCTTTTTATAAGTATAACTTTGAGGCAATCGAATCTTGTTCTTGAAATTGAAAAAAAGAAAGGATGACAGAGGCCGAAGCCTCTGCATCTTGCACATTACTTGTTCTACCTTACCTAACCTATGCGGTTGGGTATGTCTTGTAGAGGTGGTAGAAGTATACTTGGTGCATTGGGTTGTACACTAGACCATCGCCATGTAGCCATGCTCTCCAAGTTCTAAACTCGGTGGGCTGGTACATCCATAGGTATGGTGCATCATCAGCGAGTTGCTCCTGAATCAGACTGTAAAGTCTAGCACGCTCGACAAGATCGGTTTCGACCTTGGCGTCCTCGTACCATGTGTTAACATCTGAGTTGTTGTAGGAGATTCTCTGGGCGTAGGTACCAACGTGGTAGGCGAATGGGAAGACGTAGTTGTCTGGGTCAGCATAGTCAGGAGCCCAACCGACGAAGAAGATAGGCATCCTCTTCTCACGGATGTGATCCAGATAGTTGGACCACTCGAGAGCCTGAGTTGAAACTGTCATAGCGGCATCGAGGCCGGTATCATCAGCTGCTGAGTCAGCCCACATGTCAGTGAGACCGTCAGCGAGTAGCAGACAGCCCTGTTCTCTAACAGTGTTACCACTGTTGTAGTAGAGAGTAATGTGGTTGTCCAGAGCGTTGAGTGCATCAACGAAGCCAGAGTCAGCCATAGCCAAGTTCCATTCTTCGACTGCTGCAGTCAAGTTGTATTCCCAGTTGTACGCGCTATCGTTGTGACCAAACATTCCGATGGGTATACATCCTTTACCTTGGACACCGAATCCATTCAGTGCTGCGGATAGGAATGCAGTATAATCCATGGCCCATGATGCGGCTCTTCTGAAGTTCACCCATTGGAATGGGCTTGTGAACTCTTCAAGGGTAGAACCTGTGGTCATGTTGATTATTCCCATGTTGAATCCGAAGAAGATCACAGTGTAGCTGTATCCACCAGTAGAGACAAAGATGTTAGGATCTGAGCTCTCTTCTGTAACGTTGTCCCAAATATCGAGGGCGTTTGTGGTTGGCCAGTATGCACCGTCAATTGTTCCAGTTCTAAGGTTCAATGAACGACCGTTAACGTCTTCGTTGGTCTTGATGAAGACCTTTTCAATTGAGCCAGCACCAGTGCTGGTTGAGGTCCTCCAGTAATTGTCATAGAGGTCCAACTCAATGAACTGATCAGGCACCCAGTCAGTGAGCATGTAAGGTCCAGTACCACAGGTTTGTGTGGTCATTGGATTCTCGAACTCACCATAGTCGACACCATATGCATCCCAGGTAGCCCATGCTGCATCACTTGCGTGAGCAATAACATAGCTGGGACTCATTATTGCACCAACCTCATAGGTGTATGCAGCAATGAAAGCTGTGTATGGCTCTGCTAGTCTGAATCGAATGGTGCTCTCATCCATTACGATGATTGAGCTTGAGTTTTCAACCCAGTCGTCAAAAGCAGCCTTGAATGCGGCTGATGAAGGACCATCGCCAAAGGCAGCGGCCTCAACTGCAGCACCACCAAGAATTGGCTCTGCAAGCATCCACACAGGACCATCTGGGTAGAAGATTTTCATTGCACGCTCGAAGTTCCATTTGACACAGCTAGCGTTGAATGGTGTACCATCATGGAAGGTGATACCTGTCCTCAACGTGATTGTGTAGTTTAGACCATCAGCAGATAGTACCGGTGCTGAAGCTGCCAGCAATGGTACATCTGGGTCAGTTACAGCGCTGTCCCACGGATACGTGTACAACGTCTCGTATATATTATATTGTACCCACGAACCGAAGCTCTCGTAGTTTACATGCGGATCCATATAATCGGGGTTACCAATTGTCTCCCATATCAGAGTATTTTCTGGCGGCCTGGTAGGCTGCTGCATGAAGACAAAGGCGACTCCTGCGCCCGCTATAACAACTACAATAACAACGATCGCAAGTAGTTGATTTCTTTCCACTTAGCTTTTCCTCCTTCGAGGGAAGCGATATGCTTCCTCCTTCAGTTGCGACTGAATAGTTAGGAATAGATTGGATACGATCGAGGTACGCCCTCTGAGTCTTCGACCTTTCGGGAAATAGTACCTCATCTTAGGAATCTTGCGTACATAATTAGCTAATATACATTGCGGATTTTGGACCCGCATAAATTTATGGCTTTAAAATGTGAAAAGTGTAAGAATGATAAAATTACTAATTGATAATTTGAGCAGAAGACTGCCGTCAGGGTTTGTGGGGTTAGAGGTTGAATGTTGAGTTTAATGTGGTCGTAGAAAAACTCAGCCTGCGTATTGCCTCTGCTCAATCAAAAATGATTATCCAAGCTAATATGGAATCGAGTAACACAGACTCAGATATTCAATTCATCCATCCTACGGAAAAACTCTCGCGTCAAAAAGGCGCGATACTTGAAACCACCCCAACCTGATTCTTCCATTAATTGATTTACAGTACCAAGTAGTTGGTCCTTGGTCATCACTTTCACATCGAAAATTTCCCGCGTATCTACCGGATTCATCTCTCCGCCCGTTGGCGAAGCTAGAAACACAAGTGAACGCCAGGGAATTTTACGATCCCTACAGATTACATCAAGATGTAAATCAAGTATAAATCGTTCCAACTTAATGGTGAGCCCTGTTTCCTCGTACATTTCACGTAATGCAGCATCTTGTAGAGCTTCTCCTGTATTTGCACCTCCAGATGGAGCTCTGTAGATACCAGTTCGAGCATACTGTGGTTTCTGTATCACCACATATCCATCATCTTGGCGAATGAAACATGTGATATCATGTAGTCTTCCTTTAGATTCAGTCCGTTTCACAAGGTTACATTCAAAGTCAAGAAAGTTAGCTTCGAAACTGAATTCCTTTGGTTCACCATAAGCATGAATCAAAGTAGCTATTTCATTGTCATTAATGTCGTTCAGGAGTCTCGCCAATCATACTCTAAGGTTTTAATGCATAAACGTTGTGGGACGACAACCTTTTACGAATAGTTTTCGTAGTAATTTGTGAGGAGGAAAAGATGGAGAAACGACTAGGAGAGGTTCTAGTCAAAACCTACATGGGCGATATCACAGAGTTAGCAGTTGATGTCATAGTCAATGCTGCAAACTCTGACCTATGGATGGGTTCAGGAGTCGCTGGTGCAATCAAGAGGAAGGGTGGAGAAGAGATTGAGCGAGAGGCCATTGCGATGGGACCCATTAGGCCAGGCGAGGCAGTAATGACAACTGCAGGGAATCTTCAGTCCAAATATGTCATGCATTGTGCAGGTATGCCACCAGGTGGAAACGCAACATACTGGAAGGTCCTGTCATCAGTACAGGCAGCACTAAGTATAGCCTCAGACCACAATTTGAGGTCAATTGCATTCCCCGCAATTGGTGCAGGCGTTGGAGGTCTAGGTGAAGAACTATCTGCAAAGGCAATTGCAGAAGGTATCCGTTATTATGCAAAGAAGCCGGGGTCAGTAAAGGAAATAACACTCGTTGGACTAAACAAATATGTGTGTGATTGCTTCACCAAAGCAGTAGAAGAAGGTCAGGAGTAAACGCAGTGGATGCATGGTTACTGGGGAGCATCAGTATAAAAGTCGAACTTGGACACGAGGACGACTCTGATTTAGACTTGGTAATAAAAGCTAATGATATTCCATTAGGACTAGACAAATCTGGAATATCTGTAAGGGAGGGTAGCAATGCAGAAGAAATTCTGCAATGGCCTGGAATCAAGATGAGTGATCCTAACCGCAGACAGGCGATATATGATGCCACAAAGTCAGCTCTGGAAATGGCTGAGAAAGTTGAGGCTAAGGAGATTGGGTTTTTTACCACAGGTCTAGAGGTTGCACGCATTCCTAGTTGGGAAGTAGCAGAAGAGATTGTAAAGGCTGTTCATGCACATTCAAAGAATGAGAGTACGTTGAACAGTGTAGTGCTAGTTGCCAGTTCCCCAACACAGCTTAGTTCATTTCAGTTTGCACTGAATAACATCACTACTATTCTTCCTGATGAACGTCTTTAGCGAATTGTTTACATTTTGAGCCTTCGTCGAGCAGCGTCGGCTGATGTAACCAATGGGTCCCATGTATCGCATATGGCAGGAGCATAGCAGTTTTCGAAATCAAATAGGTCTGACACATCAATGTCATGTTGTATTCCCAATGTCAATACATTCAAACGCATTGCAGCATCTTCCAGACCGACTAACTGGCCTCCAACGAGCTTGCCAGTGTCTTTGTTATAATAGGTCTTGACTTTGAGTTCTTTTCCGCCAACATAATACGGTGGTTTCGTACTGCCCTTGATTGACCCCTTCGTAACTGGAACCTCAAATCGATTTGCCAGATCCTCTGTGAATCCGGTACTAGCTATTTCCAGATCAAAGAGCTTTGTAACCTTAGCTCCAACAATTCCTGGGAACTTGACATCGCCGCCTGCAGCATTTATTCCAGCAACTCGAGCCTGTCTCACAGCCACTGTCCCAAGCCCCCCGATCATTGGTTTACGTGTGATGAATTCCACATTCTCTGCACAGTCTCCGCAGGCATAGACATTCTCAAGATTGGTCATCATACGTTCATTCGTTTTGATTCCGTGAGTGGACCCTATCTCAACTCCAATTTGCTTCGCAAGTTCTGTGATTGCTCTAACACCTGTTGCGACAACAACAAAATCCGCAGGTATCTCCGTGATTTCTTCTGTTTCCCTGTTCTTGCAAAAAACAGTTTCCGGATCTTTGTCACCAGTTATCTCTTGAGCTGCTGTGTTTGTAAGAATCTTCAGTCCATGTTCCCTACAGTGGTCTTCAACAATCTGTGCCATGTCTGGATCTACCATGGCGAGCAAACAGTGGGGAAGAAACTCTACAACAGTCACATCTAGCCCTCGTTCATAAAAAGCCTCAGCAGCCTCCATCCCCACAAGTCCGCCGCCAATTATGACAGCTCTTTTTGCTATATCAGCTTCCTTTGCCAATGCTTTGGCATCATCAAGTGTTCTCAATCCATAGACACGATCTTTATCGATCCCTTTTATTGGAGGATCAGCGTTTTGGGCACCAGTGGCAAAGATGAGAGCATCATATTTCAGCTCTCCTTTTTCTGCTCCATTGTATTTTAGCATACGATTTTTGTGATCAATTTCTGTGACCGTAGTTTCTAGTTTTGCATCAATATTGATAGTTTCCCAATTCGATGGCTCCATTAACACGAGGTCATTAAACTCCTTAACCTTTCCAGAAATTGTGTAAGGAAGGCCGCACCTAGAGTATTGTGAATACGTTTCGGTGTTGAATATGGTTATGGCAACTTTTCTGTTGAACTTTCGAGCCTGCATTGCAGCAGTTGCTCCAGCTGCGCCGATTCCTATAACCGCAATACTTTCGACCATCATTAGATCTCCCATGTCTTGGTTATGCAATTAACAATCCTAATCTTTAGCATATCGGTGGACTGCTCGCCCAGAATCGATAAAAGGGTCCATGTAGACACTTGCAGAATGCAACGCCTTCAGTCCTTCATATGATGCAAGAGGATTGTTGTGAGTAATCTAGGAGGAAGTAAATCTATATGGCACCTTCAAATGAGAGATTTCGGCCAATTGTTAATCGAACGGACACTAGTACTACAATTATAGCAAAGATACTAGTTGTTTCTTTACTGCTCTTCATGTTCATAGCACCTATGACTAGGAGTTACGACCCGATACAGGTCGTTTCAACGGAGGATAATACAAGCAGTTTAGCTCAGGAAGGACCGCTGTATCATCACAGTCTTCCAGGAACTAGTATACCAATTGCAGTCGGAGAAATCTCAGGATATCGTGGTTTTGCTTATGTGATTGAATCAGAAAGTAGACTATACTTTGTTGACTTGATTCAAGAAGTCACATTGGATATTGCTCTCCCTGAGGGTACAAAAGCTGGGGGAGCTTATCTTACAGGTTACGATGTCGACTTGGATGGAAATACTGAATTCTTCCTTCGAAATTTCGTTAATTCTACTTTCTATATTCTGATGGTCGATATAGATAGTGCATCAGTATCTGAGTTTCCAATGCCATTCAATAGTCCGGCAGTCTGGGCGTTTGGGTATTTCAATTTAGACATATATCCAGATGCTCTGATTAGTAACCGGAATAATGCAGACGATTTTCTAACATTTGACCTGATGACAAATTCAACGATTGGGACATTTAGTGCAGTTAATGTGTATATACCACCAATTATTGGCAATTTCACTGGAGGACCTTTGGACTGTATTGGTGTTGTAGGCTCAGGAGGTTACACCATTACTGTTGTAGAAGCAGACGGGTCTCTGGTTCAAACGACAACCCTTGATCAAACGATTAAAGACATGGTGGAATTTGACTTCTTGGGGGGAATAGATGAAATTGCGATAATAGAAAGTGATGGAAATCTTGTCGTCTTCAATGGAAATACATTAAGTGTGATATACAACAAGACTGTTGATCCTCTGACGAGCTATCGTAGTTATATAGACACTGGAGATTTCAATTCAGACTCAAATGACGATCTGGTCGTTATAAGTGAAGATCAAGAAAAGGCATATTTTGAGGACATTTTTTCTGGTACCTCAATACATGAAGTGGACGGAGTTTACGCTTATCAGTCAAATCAGTTTGGCGATGTTGGGAAAATGGATCAAGACACAATAGATGATCTTGCTGTTGGCACAACATATGGTGGATTGGGAGTGATACGTGGTGCTGATGGTTCGTTTGCTAACCTCCAATATTTGGTGGATGTCAGCATCTCATCAGCAACCCAAATAATAAGCTATGATTGTGTAGGCAACACAAGAGACGATGTTGTAGTACGAATCTTAGATAATGTCTACATTATCATTAGTGACATCATAAATCCAGTATTAACACCTATACCAATTGACCCAGTTCATCCCACAGTTTTAGACGATTATGTCACAATCGAAGTCCATGTTAGTGATACATCAGTAATGGACTATGTCGATATTTGGATGAAGTTACCAGGTAGTGTTGTATGGATACAGCCACAGGACGAGATGTATGAATCACACACTGATGGAGTATACTATGCATTCGTTGGAGACCTTCAGCCAGGTGAGTATAACTACTACATTGTTGTTAGAGATAGTTATCTGAATATGGGAGAGTTGGGAAATACCACCTATCCATTGACTTTCACAGTAGCAGGTGATTTCGTCTGGCAAATTGACAAGACGAACAATGATCTTGTACACAGAAGATTCCATCAGTCAGATATGGGAAACCTCTCAGATGGTAGAGCAGTAATCTACACTCTCGAGAGAGCCGAAGGTGAGGTGGATTTGACTCTCACAAAATACTCCCGAGGTGGAGGGGTGTATGATTCCCTCACAATAGTGGAACCTGATGCGAAAGGTTTCGAGAATTTTGGACTGTTCACTGCAATGATTGATGGCGATAGTATTCAAGACATCATTGCTCTAGATCTTCGTTCTGACGGGGTTGGCGGTTACATCTTTAGATACCATGTCTATCATGGGAGTAATTTTACACTCATGGGGAGCGGCATCATACCTTACGACTACAAGAGTTTCGAATTTATCGGGGTATTTGATGATGATGGTGATGGAAACGAGGAGCTATTCATAGCGTCAGATACTTCACCTCAAAGTGTCATCAAGATGGATTCAGATCTATCTTGGGATGCAATTGAACTCCCACAGGCAGGTAACAATAGATATACAGTAAGAGGGTTTACAGTTGTTAAAGGCACTCCTTATGGATATATTGCAGTGGTTAGAGGAGATATTCAGATTGACATCCTGACAACTGACTTGGTTTATTCTCACTCACTTGACATCGATATGAGTGGTTTTCCGAATATGGACTTTGCAGGAATTGATACTATTTATAACGCAACAACAGACCAGGAGCAATTTGTAACTGGTTTCACGTATTGGAATGGGTCAGATGCAACTGGACGCTTATTTGTATTTAGTGAGTCAACAACCAACGTAAACAATACACCAGATTATAGCCTCCCATATCAATACATCACGTATTTCTATTCAGCTAACGTATTTGGCGATGAATCAGATGAGTTGTTCATCAAGTTACCTGAAGAACTTCTACTTGGAGAGCTGAGTACAACTTTGGTTGTTTCATGGTCAACACCAATTACTGGTGCTGCACCACTGAGCGCAATGATTGCAGATTTTGATGGAGATACAGATGATGAGTTCCTCTTGTTCACTGATCAAGATGAGCTTCTTACTCAAGTTTCATACGAAGGAGTAGTGGAGTGGACAGTAGAAGTTGGAGAAATCTATAATCCTTTACTGCTAGGAAACATCGATTCTATTCCAGGTGTTGAGATTGCAGCATACCCGATATCTACAGTCACGAGTAATATAATTGGAGCCATACGAAATCTTGATTCACACTACATCTTCGATGTGGGTGTGGAAATAGGAGCTACTGAGGTCATACAAGGAGAACCCTTCGATGCAAATGTCACAGTTGCTAATGTTTATGGAGAAATAATCGAAGACGCATCTGTTTACATTAGTGCGCATTTTGTTACTCCAGAAGGCCCAGGAGCCAATACATTTGGATTATACTTTGACTGGTGGTCACAGAAATATTGGGGAATAACAGATGCAACATGGCCAATGGGCTTGGTTAACGTGAGTGTATTCGTTGATCATGAGTTCTACCATCCATATAATCAATTGTTAGTAAATGCTGTGACAGTCAGAAGTACACTGCATGTCAATATTGATGCTCCTCCATTTGTAAACCAGGGTGACGACATGAGTATCGTTGTTTGGGTGTTCGACAACCTTGATGGAATCGTTGATGATGCAACAGTTACAATCACACTGGATGGAGTGGGGCAAGCAGCCACACAGACTGGACCATACTATCTTGTAAGTTATCCAGAAGTAGATTTCGATGCTGGTTTCCACCTAGCTTCAGCAACTGCGAATCATCCGTATGCTTTGAGTACGGGATCTAATGACAGAGAGATTTTCGTTCAATTGAGAGCTTCATCCTTACTTGTTAATACAGACTTCCCAGTAATAGTCTTCCAAGATGAATTCGTTTCAGCATGGTTCAATATTACTGACCAATATGGAACTCCTGTTTCTGGAGCTACAGTTTCTTTCGTCAGTGGTCCCAGAGCTTTCCAGCTTGTTGAAAGTCCTATTCCAGGATGCTACAACTTCACACACAGAGCCAACCTTGCGTTAGGAAATCAAAGCTTTGAACTAAGAATAAACTCACCTAATGTTGTTGAAAATCTAGTAGCCGAAGTCCAATTTGATGTCATTGGCGACCTTGAATTATTCGTTTCATTCAGCCCAGAGTTACCGGTTCAAGGTCAACCTATGTTCATATCTGTTATAGCTGTCGATGGGCATGGTAATCCAGTTCCGGATTTGGAAGTATTTGTGCATTTCATGAATTTGCCACCGATGATGGCCCTAGAAGGAGATCAGGTAGGGGAGTATGTAGCAATTGTCGAACACATACCCCTCACAGAAGGCTATGGCATAATCGATGTTACAGTAGAAGCTGTTGGAGAGTTTGCTGTGATGTCATCAACCACTGTGCAAGTTAATATTGCGCCTGCAACTCCGGATTTCACTCTAATCTCTACTGATGTAATAGGATTGGGAATTGGAGTTTCTTTCTTCCTGAGCTTATTTGGAATGGTTTTGTACTTCAGAATGGCATCATCTATGAGTGTGGATGACAAATCCGAAAAAGGACTCAAAAAAGCTGTAAGAAATATAGATAGACTATATCTTGTGATTGTAATTGCATGTGGACTTGGTTTGGTATCATCATATGGAATGTACCAAGCTGGAGAGTATGGTCTCGCACTCGTACTCACTGTGGCACTTCTCGGGGCTTCAGTTCTTTTGTATGGTCTCTGGCTCTATAGAGATGCAATGTCTGCCATTCTTGTCAAAAGGTCCCTAAGTAGAAAGAGGATGATCTTAGGTCTCTGGCATCTAGTGTTTGTACCAGTTGTGATTGTATTGATACTGCAATATGGAGTGGAAATTGATTGGTTCAAGGCATACATTATTGATCAGTCATTCATGATAGGCAGCCTCGTTGTCCCGACCATCATGACCACAATCTTCACAGCTTACTTATCTTCAATCCTTGTCGTTGTTGTGAACCTATATAGAGAAGTAAGTAAAGGTCTGAAGAAGATCAATAAGATGGAAGAAGCGGGAACTCCTATTGGTATTGTGGAAGATGAAAAGACGTTAATGATTGGAGGATTCAGCTCATCAATAAGAATCAAGTTCTTGATGTTCTTGGTTGTGGTCGGAGCTACAACAGTTATGAGTATGGACTTCTTAGCTAGTTGGGAACTCGGAATAATTATTCTTCTTCCAGTGGTATTCTTGGTTGTGATTCCATTCATATCATCCAAGATAATTCAGGTCTTCAGCAAGGTGACCAGAGGAAAGGTTCCAGCCGCTCCAGTAGAAACATAGTTGAATTAAAAGAAATCACATGGCGGTCCGTTGAGGACCGCCAACTACTATATTAGAGATAATATAGATTACTCTTCCTCAGAGTAGAAATCATCAGATTCTTCTTCGGAGTATTCATCCACCTCATCACCGAAATAATCTCCAGATTCGGTTTCCGTGTCATCTGGTAATTCTGCTGATGTTTCCTCTGCTATCTCAGACTCTTGCTGAGCTTTTGCTTCAGCCTCAATCTTTTCTGCTCCAGCTTCAGCTCTTGCCTCCTCTTCAGTTGGGAGCATCTTCTTGCCCTCCTCTTGATCAGCTACAAACTTCTCAATCTGGGCTCTTCTACTGACATAGAGGGCTATGATGATTGCTAGAGACATAGCTGCCCCAATTAGGGTGATGCTGGTTTGCCAATTACTTGTACTGTCTCCAAGCAGTTGCTGCCAAGTAACAACGAGGAAAGCCAGCCCTGCTATATTGAAAACAAAGCTTCGAAGAGGTGTACCAACCTTTGTAATCTCTGTGACCTCAGTATCAACCATAGCAGCAGCAATTACACCAGCATTGTATTGAGTTGACTTTGTCTTCTTTGCTAGAGTCTTCACATCAGAAGACTTCTTCTTTCCAAGCCACCTTATTGCCGCTGGAACTTTGGATGCAAGATAATCTGCATACTCAATACGAGCATCTTCGTAAGACAATCCGCACTTCTTACACATGTCTAGTTTCTTATTCCACTTACGTTTACACTTTGGACATTTATCAGCTTGCCAGGCATCAGGAGCGACTTCCCTAAGACGTTGCCTGACAATATATTCACTCACCCCGCTATCCTCACGTCCATCCTTCTTCTTCTTTTTCATACTATCAAGCATTGAGAAGAGAAGAGGTAATGAACTCAGTACTGTGAGATTGGGTAGTGAACGCAGTTCAGAAGCTTTCTTGTGAATTCCTCTGAGTTTGTAGGCTGTTTTGAGACCATCCCATAGCGAGAAGATACTCTGTCCAACTCCTGTGACTGCACCGATTGTTGCTACAATTGCGGATATTCCAGTTACAGAAGTTACAACATTATAGGGATCTGAGGGTATTAGAAAAGAAAACTGATGTTGAGCATAATTGACAGTGGAGTTACCTTCGGCAGTATACCGGAAATCGACCGTTGCTTCGAAAACACCTGTTGTTAGGCTAATTGGACCAAGAGACAACATCTGAGAGAAATCGATTTCAGCTTCGATAGGTTCTATTGATGAGGAAGGATCTACTAAGACCCATGTGCTATTGGTATCAGGATCAACAATCTGAATTGGAAATATTGCTATACCTTGATACCAGAATGTTATAGAGCCACTCATGTTCAATGTCTGGGTACCTGTAGCATTAATCACCATGTAGAGAGGCATTGGATCTTCCATGTCTAGTGTAATTGGATTACCGAGATTATGTTGTTTGATAATCTCACCACCTAGAACGATATATACATGCAATCGATCTTGTTCATCGTTAATCCAATTCTCATCTGGAAATTGAGCGTCAACTGTTGTGTTATTTCCTACAATCATTAAGACTATGAATAGAGTCATGAAACCAAGTAACAATAGGCGTGAAGGTGAGCGTCGCATAAACATCCATCTCCGACTAATAGGCTAGCATTTTACGGTGGTTGTCTAGTTCTTAAAGGGTTTTGTTAGGTGAATTCAAGAAACTGAATTACTGGGCTCTCTTGTTCCACGAATCATATCTGCAACTTTCTTAGCCACAGACTTGAAACCGTCACTCTTTCGAATAACCCCCTTAGCTCCGGCATCTGCAGCTTGTTGCACTGCTTCAGGGTTAAAAAATGCCGTAAGAAGATGCACATTATTTACTCCTATCTCAGCCAGCTTTTGTGTGCATTCTAGTCCATTCATTTTAGGCATTTTTAGATCCATCAAAACAATATCGAGTTTTTGACCTAGTTCCATTGCATGAGATGCCTTATTGAGAGCTTCTTCACCAGAAGATGCAGATAGAAGCTCGAAATCATCAAGAAAACGCTTTAGATAAACCATCATCACTTCGTGTATTGCTGGTTCATCATCTACAACAAGTATCCGAAAGGTCATCAAGCATTCCCCACAATGATTGTGCCCAGATATGCAGTTTGAACCTTATCAATAGTGTGATTCTGGAGAGATCCAAATATCAATTCACGAATCTATTTATCCTAGAATGCCTTTGTTCCTCTTTGAGGTAGTCTTATGACATTTGAAAGGATGCAACTTGAAGTTTGGTTTGATGAGTACCAGTTTGAAGTTGACTATGATATCGGAGAGAGCGGAATGAAATTCTTCTCCGTTAAAGACTTGAATTTTGATTTGAATGATGTGGACCTTAGGTACGGATATCATTTGGGACATCCTGAACTTAGATCTGAAATTGTGAAAATGTACAAGGGTCAGTCCATTGAAAATGTGGCAGTAACAACAGGAGCAAGCGAGGCAAATTTCTCTGTAATTGCTCATCTGGTTGGACCCAAAGACCACATCATTGTCGAGCATCCAACATATCCTTCATTATATCAGGTTGCCAGGTCTCTCGGAAGAGATCTATCTCTTTTTCATCTTGAATGGGATTATGAATTCAGGCCAAATATGGATGCATTGAGGAAACTTATCAAACCGAATACAAAGCTGATAACCCTGACTCATCCGAATAATCCGACTGGATCAGTCATAACCGAAAATGAGTTGAAAGAAGCGATCGAGATTGCTGAAAATGCTGGCGCATACTTGATGGTTGATGAAACCTACAGAGACCTCATGTTTGAGAATCCTCCTCCGCTAGCTGCAACTATGAGTCCAAACGCTATTAGTCTAACAAGTATGTCAAAGACATGGGGTGTCCCTGGAATCAGGATCGGATGGGCTGTTGGTGATACATCTGTTGTTCAGGCTATTCGTGCAATTCGTGAACAGATAACAATCTGTAACTCTTCACTCGGAGAAGCAATAGCAAGGGAGATTCTCGTCAAGAGAGAGGAGATGCTCTCAACTCTACGACAAGCAATGTTATCAAATTACAAGATTGTGAAAGACTGGATGGATTCTCAGGAATGGTTAGAGTGGATTCAACCAAAGAGCGGTGTTGTATGCGCTCCAAGACTCAAGCGAGGTGGTAGTACAGATGAGCTCTGTAGACTACTTGTTACCAAGTATCGGACCTTCACAGTTCCTGGTTCTGCGATGGAACTAGATGGACACTTTCGACTTGGATTTGGTGGAGAACAGGAGGAACTTGTTAAAGGACTAGAACAACTTGGTCATGCTCTAAAAGAGATTCACTCCTAGATAGAGTGTGGAGTTCTTTAGTGAATAATCAGACACATCCTTGGATGTGCACACAAATCATGCATGAGAATGAAGGGCTTCAGGAAAAATATGAACTGAAATGGACTGCAATATCAGATCTGACAACAGAGTCAAGAGATGTCAATGTGAAATTCAAGATACTTGAAAAGGAGAGGTCTCGAAGAGTAATTGCCAGAAACACAGGTAGGTCGCATCTTGTGTGTAATTGCCTCGTGGGGGATGCTACAGCTGTTATTTCACTAACTCTCTGGAATGAAGACATTGATCTAGTTGATATTTCCAAGACATACGCTCTTGTGAATGGGAGAATTAACATCTATGATGAATGCATGAATCTTGGAATGGGACGTTGGGGAGAGATTAGAGAGGTTGAGCAGGAGTTCGTAACAATTAATCAGGAATTTAACATGAGTAGACCGTTTATGGGAATACCACACCGGCGTAGAAAAGTTAGGTCACAAACTGGACGGACCTTTAGCGGAACAGCTGGTAGAGAATCACGAGGTTACCCAGCAAGGAAGTCCTTTTGAGGTGGTGCGAACATGCAAAGGCTAGATGGAAGCTGTTCCCATGAAAGTTCGATATCGAGATGCAGATGTTCCCTATCCGCTCTCAGTAGTCAGGGGTAGACTGAAACTAAGTGGACTTTCTGAAAAGCTGGCTGTTGACATCATTGATAACATATGTGATGTTTTGAAGAATCCAACAGAGGAGAGTATTCTGCAACTAGCAAGAGAATCAATAGACACGAACAATCCATCCATCGTTGACAATTTTGATACCCTTTCGAAGTATGAGATCCTAAAAGGAGAGTCAGACAATATTCCCTCAATTGTTGTTGTCCTAGAAGGAGCATCAGCAACAGGAAAATCAATTGTAGGGTTAGAGGTTGTCAATAATCTTGTTGCAACGAGATTCATAAGCTCCGATACAGTTCGCCAAGTTCTTCGGAGTACTATGAGTAAAGAGGACTATCCTGAGTTGTATTGTCATACCTACCAAGCATATCATCATAGACAGGCAGGAAATGAAGATTTGGATCCTGTAATTCGAGGATATCTCGCTCAGTGTGACATCATAACACCTCAAATCATCGGGATGACCAAGAGGATAATTTCAGAGGGAGTCACTGGAGTTGTTGAAGGAGTTCACATTCTTCCTGGGATGTTGCAAAAGATAAGTCCGGGAGTTATAGAAATTCTAATTCATCCAAATGATGAAACTCACAGAGCTATGTTCACTAGCAAACATACTGCAACAAAACTGAGAACAGTTACAAAGGATATTGAAACTCGTGAATCAGAGTATGCAAGTACTAGGATGATTCAGAATTATTTGCTGATACTAGCTCAGGAAGCCAAAGTTCCAATTGTTGAGATGAATGATTTTGAGGAGGCAATAATATCCGTTTCCAAACTCGTCGTTGAGTCAGTTAGAAGACTAGTATCAGACTTTGAAGAGGAATCTAGACAATGAGCTGGAAGAATGAATCTCTTGACAAATTGTTCAATCCAAAGACGATAGCAGTAATTGGAGCCTCAGACAAGCCAGACAAGCTTGGAGCACTCACTATACTTGCTTTACGTGATTTCAAAGGTACTGTGTATCCTGTGAATCCACGCTTGGAATCAATAAACGGAAAGAAATGCTATCCCAGCATTGGCGAAATAGATTCACAAATCGACTTAGCGATGATCGCCCTTGGTCCTCAGTACATACTTAGTACCATGAAGGAATGTGTTGAAAAGGGTGTGAGAGGAGCAATCATCTTTTCTGCAGGTTTCAAAGAACTAGGAGGAATTGGAGAAGCAAACCAACAGCAGGTTAGAGAATTAGCTGATTCAGGAAAAATCGCAGTCATTGGACCAAATTGTCTCGGAGCAGGAAATTGCAACATAGATCTTAATGCCACTTTCTTCCCCCATCCAACTCCGATGAAAGGAGGATCTGTCGCAATTGTTAGTCAGAGCGGTGGAGTCACAGGATTGATGATTTATCGAGCCGCAGATGCGGACTTGGGAATTTCAAAATTCGCGAGTGTAGGCAACAGAGTAAACATCGATTTTCACGACATAATTCGTTATCTTAGACAGGATTCAGATACGGAAGTGATTTGTCTTTTCATTGAAGGAACAGAATTCGCAAGGGAAATGACAGAGGAAATAAGGAAAACGACTCCTGAAAAACCAGTAGTTGCATTCAAGGTTGGAAAAACACCTGCTTCGATGGAAGCTGCACTAAGTCATACAGGAAGTTTGGCAGGAAAAGCGGAACTATACTCAGCAGCACTGAAGCAATCTGGAGCAATAGAAGTCAGTGATGTAGGAGAGATGATGGATACCGCTCGATTGCTAAGTATCTGCAAATTAAGACCAGATAATAATCGCGTTGCTATTGTTACACATACACTGGGCATAGCTTTGATTGCTGCACAAACCCTTGAACTGAATGGGATAAGACTTCCACTTCCTTCTAAATCAACAGCATTGAAAATCCAGGACATGTTGAATATGCCTGTGGAAGTACCAATCAAGAATCCTGTTGATCTTCTTGCACAGGGATGGGCGAATCCTACTATCTTTGCTAAAGCATTCGATCTTGTTATGAGAGAGAGTCAATATGATGCAGCGATGATAGTATTCTCCCCAAATTACCAAGAAGGTATTGGAGGAGGTGTGCCAATTGATTCAATTATCAAGACTGCCAATGAGGTTGGCAAGCCTGTTGTCAGTATATTGGCTTCACCTGAAACCAGGAAACCACCGGGTCATGATGTTCTCGAAGCGGCAGGTATTCCATTCTTTTCTAGTCCACAAAGAGCTGCAAAAGCTCTAGCAAATATGCTTCGTCTGTCAAACCACACCTAAAAAAAAGGAGGCCGCTGTATGAAACAGCGGCGAGTTTGTTCACTTACCCTGAACTGTAAGGAGATCACTAGTGGTTTGTGAGATACTCTCTGGACCATTTCCATTTAGGGTTCCATCCATGAGCGCTTGGTACGCGGTCATGTCGAAGTGTCCATGTCCAGACAGGTTGAAAACAATAGATCGAGATTCATTCTGCTTCTTTGCCTCTAATGCAATATCAATTACTGCTTTGATGGCGTGAGCAGATTCAGGTGCAGGTACAATACCTTCTGACCTTGCAAATAATACTCCAGCATTTAATACGTCAATTTGATCAAATGCTTGAGGATTGATTCTACCTTCTAATAGCAATGCACTCATTGTGGGTGCAACACCATGATACCTCAATCCACCAGCGTGGATCTTGGGTGGTGTGAAATCAGATCCCAATGTATGCATCTTTAGTTTCGGAGTCATGCCTGCGGTATCGCCAAAGTCGTATTCGTACTTGCCTTTAGTGAGAGATGGACACGCAGTTGGTTCGGCAGCGATGAATTCTGTTTCCTTGAATCTATCATCTGCCATGAAGGGATATGCAAGACCTGCAAAATTGCTACCTCCTCCCACACAGCCAATAACAGAGTCAGGAACCTCTTCAATACTATCAAGTTGGGTAATTGCTTCTTGCCCTATGACACTTTGATGGAGCATGACAAAATTGAGTACTGAACCAAGTGTGTATTTTGTATTGTCATTATTGACAGTATCTTCAATCGCTTCACTGATTGCAATCCCTAATGTTCCTGGATGGTTTGGATTTTCAGCATTGACCTTTCTACCAAATTCAGTTCTGTCGGATGGACTTGGCACAATCTCCGCACCATATGTTCTCATGAGGATGCCGCGATACGCCTTCTGTTCATAGCTCACTCTGACCATGTATACCATAGCTTTGAGTCCAAAATAGGCACAAGCCAATGAGACAGCACTTCCCCACTGTCCTGCGCCAGTCTCGGTAGCCATACGTTCAATACCTTCTTGTTGGGCATAATAGGCTTGAGCAGCCGCAGTGTTTAGCTTGTGGCTACCTGTGGGAGACACATCCTCTCGTTTGTAGTATATTCGACAGGGTGTCTTCAAGGCACGTTCCAATCCAACAGCCCGCTGTAATGGCGTTGGACGACCCGATCGCATTAGGATTTCTCGAACTTCCCCAGGTATTGAAATGTTCTTATCCATTGAGACCTCTTGTTTGACACATTCGACAGGAAACAGGGCCATCAAGGCATCGGGACTAACTGGCTCTCCCGTCCCAGGGTTTAGGGGAGGTGGTAGAGGTTCTTTCAGATGAGGAAGAATATTCAGATAGTTCTTAGGTGTTTCCTCACTATCCAATAGTATTCTGGCTTTTTCGCTTTTCATTGTTTATTCACCGTGTAATTGTTCGCTTCTGGGAAGTGTTGTCTTGTTTGAACTGTCATCGAGCAAGCTAAGTGGAGAGAAAGCTCAAGGAGTGTATAAGCAGAATCAGTTCTCAAAGAAGAAGTAACAAGAACACAGAGCGATCTGATTGGCGAACTTTCTAAACGGGTCACTAGGGACCCAAAAGCCATTGGCCAAGGCACGCTCGTGTCATGTTCTCACACTCAGAAACGATTATAGTCGTCGTACAAGGTTCACTTTTAAATATTGTGCATAAGTGTACTAGGATGTACGAAAATGTACATCAGAAGAAAAGTTGTATCTACCAAATGTTTTTTGAAGGAAACATAATCGGGATGCACCTGAATCGCGCATAAATAGCAGACAATTCTCAACCCTGTGCGTACACTTAGTCACGGTGAACAATGTGGATGAAAATGCAAAATCCAATGGTGAACTCGCCATTTCAATATTGAAGAGTCTATTTGATTCTTCTCTACTTGGAGTGCTCATATTGCACGAGGGAGAGATTGTCTATGTGAATAGTGCACTTTGTAAGACGCTTGGAATTGATTCAGACTGCTCAAAGCAACAGAAACAGCTAATTTCATCAGTCCTTGCTTCAGGATTCAAAGACGAAGCGGTCGAAAGATACCGAAGCTTTGCATCTGGAAATACAGAAAAAGATCTTGGAAGGTATGAGTTCATAGGAGAAGATGGTGCAAAGCGATACTTGGATTTGATATCAAATGCAGTGACAATCGGATCAAAGAAGTATCTTATCGCGTATAGTATTGATGCGAGTATAGAAGTAGTTACACAACACACATTGAATACGGAACGAAAAGCATACAGCATCATAGCCGAAGCGGCATTGAGTACAGAGAGCTTGGAGAAGCTTTGTGATAGGATCCTCAAAGGACTAGTAACTACTCTAGGTTTCGACTTGGGTACAATAAGACTCTATGATGAAGAAACACAAATGTTGACCCTTTATGCATCTGTGGGAATAGAAGAAGGAGGGACACCGAAATCAGTTCATAAAGATGACCCCAATTTTTTGGTTGCTAGAACAGCTAGGACATTGTCACCTCTTTTCACACCAGATATTGAACAATCACCTGAAAGCCAAGACCGCATGGCTCGAGCAAAAGAATTTAAGATTCGCTCCTTAATTTTCTGGCCAATAATTGGTTCCGATCAAAATCTTCTTGGAGTTATCAACATCGCTGCACATGAAGCGAAACCCTTAGGACAAGAAGACAGGACTGTCTTTGCGACAATAGCAGGGATGTTTTCAACAATCCTTGAAAGGCGGAGCGCAGAACAAGAACTCCAAGAAAGCCAAGAGAGGTTCATAGCTTTTGCAGACAATATGCCAGGACCTGTTTATATCAAAGATGACCTTTCGAAAGTTCTATTCATTAACCGATATA
Organism: Candidatus Thorarchaeota archaeon; assembly: GCA_048882385.1. Taxonomy (GTDB): domain Archaea; phylum Asgardarchaeota; class Thorarchaeia; order Thorarchaeales; family Thorarchaeaceae; genus SMTZ1-45. Next base: position 26,308 of record JBHLRQ010000030.1, read on the forward strand.
TGCGAGATATGGCACCCACACCAGCACGTGATAATTGGGAAGGGAAAAGTAACATAGACTTGTTCCGGGAGGAACGAGCAGATGTGCTGACTGAAGAAGACCAACGAGTTCTAAAGGAAGGTCCTTTGGATCGTGTCCACAGAACAGTTCGCGACGGAAAAATCAGAACCTTTCGAACACACAAGTTCCCCATTCTTAGAGAAGGCAAACCTCCTCTAGTTGGTGGCTTTTCTATCGATATTACAGAGCAAATAGAAGCGCAGAATCAACGCGAAATGGCAAAAGCTAGAGCTGAATTTTTCAATGACTTGATGGCACACGATCTAAACAACATGCATCAAGGAATCATGTCGAGCTTGGAACTCATTTTGTCAGAAGAGGATCTACCTGACCATCTTCGGAAAATGGCAGAGAGTGCACTCAAACAAGTTAATCGAAGTGTGTCACTAATTAATAATGTAAAGAAATTCGCCATGGTAAACAAAGAGGACATTGTGCTTGAAAAGACCGACCCAGCAGAATCACTTGTTGCAGCAATTCAAATCATGCATCAGACATTTCCCAATCAGAATATTACAATCGATACAAACCTCATGTCTGGAACCTACTGCATTATGGCAAATGACTTCCTCCAAGATGTGTTCTATAATATACTTCACAACGCAGTGAAATTTACTGAATCCGATGAAGTTAACATCAGAGTGAATACATCATTGACTGATGAGGGAGAGTTCTTGCAATTTGAATTTGAAGACTGGGGCACTGGAATCAGCGACAGATTAAAGGAGAACATACTGACTGGTATTGATGAGAGAGTTCGGAGAGTTTCCGGAGTCGGTCTTACATTGGTCAAACAGATTGTCGGCCAATACAATGGAAAGGTATGGGTAGAAGACCGAGTAGAGGGAGATTTCACCAAAGGAACAAGAGTGGTGATAATGCTACCCAACGGTTGTTGATACTGTAGGACATTGATTTTTCAGAGGCTTGTCACTTTCCCAGAACGGTTAAATTCTAGAATAGCTGTCATAGGTCAGCTAAGGAAGGGTAAACTATGGAAGAAGACTGTCCCAGCTATGTGCTGAAAATGGTTGCACTGGGTGATGGGGCAGTAGGCAAAACAAGTTGTATAATGCGTTACACAGAGGATAGTTTTGGAGAAAACTACAAGGCTACTATTGGAACCAACATTGCTGTGAAAATTGTAGAAATTGAACTGAGAAAGGGAGAACGGAAAAAAGCTCAGGTTGTTCTATGGGATTTAGCAGGCCAACCAACATACAAGGATCTGCGATCAAGATACATGACAGGTTCATCAATTGCGTTTATTGTATATGACGTTACAAGACCACCGACATTCTTGAATGTCGCAGATTGGTACAATACGTTCGCGACTGTTTGTCCCGAAGCAGTAGTAATTCTTGTAGCAAACAAGGTAGACTGCGAAGATCATTTGGTTCCAAGAGAAGCTGGAGAAATGGTCAGCCGATGGTTAGGAATAGACTGGATTGAAACGTCCGCTAAGACCGGCGAAAACGTAGAGATGATGTTCACTAAATGTGTAGAGAAAGCAATCCGAAAGGAAGAGAACCGACTAGGTTATCAACTCTAGTCGGATTATGTATTCCTTCAGCTACTATGGGACTGCTGCAAATGCATAGTCGAGTATTAGTCCTGGAAAGAGGAACAGAGCTATCACCGCTATAACACATAGTAGGACCGCTACCATTGGAATCGTGGGTAATTTGATTGGACTATCATCAGTTGGTTCAGTCATGTATGCGAACCTCAGCACTCTCAAGTAGTAACCAAGAGAGAACACTGAATTGAGAAGACCAATAAGTGCAAGCCACCAAAGACCAGCAACCACAGCACCCTGAAAGAGTACTAGTTTGGACCAGAATCCTACTGTGAGTGGCATTCCAGCTAATGAGAGCATCAATATGGCAAATGCTCCAGCAACCACAGGTGCGCGTTTACTAAGTCCTGCTAGATCATCATACGTGATTCTCTTTGCCAGTCGTAGTGATAGTGCCCACACAAGAATGAATGCAGCCGTTTTCATTATGGCATGCGTGAATGCATGGAATAATGCTGCACCTGTACCAATGGTGTAAGCAACAGCTGAAACTGACGGATCCATTGCTGAGCCGATGCCAATGAATAGATATCCCATTTGGGCTATTGATGAATAAGCAAGCATTCTCATGATGTCTTTCTGTGCAAGTGCAAGAACATTCCCAATTATCATAGTCAAGATTGATACAACTACTATCATTGGCATCCATTCTGTTTGAGCCACAACGAATCCGATGACAAGGATCCTCATCAATGCGCCAACACCAGTTTTCTTTGACCCTCCAGCAAGATAGGCTGTTACACTTCCATCAGCACTGGCATATGCATCCGGTACCCATTGCCATCCTGGAAAAACGCCTACTTTGAATCCAAATGAAGCAACGAATAGGATAACTGCCAGAATCATTGTATAAGCAGCATTCGGTGTTGTTGAAGCTGATGCCCAGATACCACTCACAGCGACTGCAACCTCAGCAATAGATGTGGTTCCAGTGACACCATAGATCAACGCAATTCCAAAAATCATCAACATTGTGGCAAGGAGTCCCATGACGAAGTACTTGGTTGCACCATCGACAGCCTCACGTCTGGGTCCTAAAGCAACGAGTATGTATGTTGGTGTGGACATGACCTCCCATGCAACAAACAGACCAACAAAGTCGACTGCCATCACTACCCACATGGCTCCAGCAAAGGAAATGAGGAGTAGAAAGTTGTAGGGTCCTTTGTCACCACCATAGAGGGTCGATGACATTAGGACTAGAAAACCCACCATGATTATGATGTAGATAAAGAAGTCAGCCATTGGGTCTCGAACAAATTGAATGTTCGTTGTTTCGATAGCCGCTACTAACGGGTCAAGCGCAACCATCTCAACAGCTGCTAGGAATAGTCCAACAAGACTAATTCCCAGGGGATTGTATCGCATTCCTATAATAAGAGCAAGAAAGGCGAACACTATCAGTGTGATGGCAGGGAGCGACATCACCATGTTGTCGGTAAGCGGTAGTGCTCCGAGGAAGTTTGTAAACGGACTAAAGAGTGCTCGAATGAAATCAGCGATTTGATGAATTTGTAGCATCAAGGTAAGACACCTCCAAGGATGAAGTCAACAACAGTTTGTGTGAAGTCAAGTACCAAGTCTGGCCAGACTCCAAGTAAGATGACTGGTATCATCATCAGGATTGGAGCGATGAGATCAGACCACGGAGCTTCAGAAACCTCCTTCTCAGGATCAGGATCGCTGAACACAATACGATTCAGCATCCATAGCATGTAGCCTACGGTCACAAAGATACCAAATGTAATGATACCTGCCCAAAGATAGATCACTACTGAGCCAAAGAGAACCAATGCTTCAGCAATGAATCCACTGAAACCGGGTAAGCCAAATGCTGCAAATGATGCAAGTATCAGGATTGCTGAAAGCCGTGGAGCTTTGTTCATGAGCCCTTTAATGTCTGGTAACTCCCTAGTTCCTGCTGTGTATTTCAGTTGACCAGCCATGATAAACATCACAGAGATTATCGTACCATGACTGAACATCATGAAGATGGCACCCTGGAGTGCCAGATTACCAGCAACGAATAGTGGATTCGATGGATCTAAGCCAATACCAATCGATGCAACTGCAACACCCAGAAGCACCCATGACATGTGATTGATTGACGTATAGGCAACAAGGCTCTTCAGATCTGTCTGAGCCATAGCAGTGAATGCTGCATAGATACAAGTGAATATCGCAAGAGCTGCAAATGGAATACTCAACCGTGCAAATGCAGTTGGAACCAACCAAAGCCCTAACCGAATGAATGTATAACCACCCATTTTCAGGAGGATGCCTGCGAGTATTACAGAGCCGGGCGTTGGAGCCTTTACATGAGCCCATGGTAGCCAGTTATGCAGTGGAAAGACAGGTAATTTGACTCCCGCACCCATGAAGATACCGAGAGTGAAACCAATCTGTATCATTGGTGCAAGTGTTGGTATTGATTCTCTAAGTGCAAGCATACTGAAAGTGTATGTGCCAGTAGCATCACCTGCAAGAAGGTAGACCATGAAGAAAGCTATTAGCATTACAGCCGAGCCAAGATGTGTATAGATGAAGAACTTGACAGAAGCATGCTGACACCCTTCCTCGCCCCATCTCCCAATTATGAAGAACATTGGGATTAAGACAAGTTCCCAAAATATGAAGAATCCAATCAAGTCAAGAGACATGAAGACTCCCATAAGTCCAACCTGAAGGAGGAGGAATAAGGAATAGTAAAGCCCTTCAGACTTGTGAATATGATTTGAACTGAGGGCTGCGATGAAGACAACCAGATTGGATAGAAGAATCATTATTGCAGAGAGTCCGTCGACTCCCAAGGAAATCTGGAAGACAGTTCCACCAGTTCCTACTGGAATCGTCGCCATAACGAAATCAGCAAGATATTGCATTCCTGCACCAGTCAGAATCTCCCCAACATCAACTCCAAGAATCAAGACGAGAGATAAAGCAAGTTCTAGGAATGTCACAAGAAGTGTAATTGCTCTTGCTCCCTTTCCTCCAGCGAAGTAAGCGATGAGTGCTCCTAACAGCGGTAGGATTAGCATGAATGCGAGTGGCCCAAAGGGCAATGCGTTGAGTAGATTAACAGCGAAGTCCATTTGCATTTTATATCACTCCCAATGAAACCAGAGCAAGAATGATCAGTATTCCAATTCCGAATATGACAACACTGACGTAGTCGTTGATTCTCCCAGTCTGTGAACCCTCAAGTCCAGACTCAGATGCAGCAACACTCCGAGTAGAGATTCCTTCAGCAAATCCATCGACTATATTGTCATCTACCCAACGTACCTTAGTTGAGATAGCAATAGCTGCATCTGCTGACTTGAAGTCGATTCCATCAATTATCTTGTCGTCAACTCCAACTCGATAGCGCTCTGCAAAGTTCAGGAATTTTCCGAGGAACCAATGATAGCCTTCATTGATGTACCATCTGTGCTTCAAGAAATTGTAGATTCGGCGTCTAAAGCCCGTTTCTCTAATGATGGTGTTTGGGCTATCAGCATTCTTGATGTAGATCAAATATCCAGGAATACCACCAATTGCTAACGCACCAAGTGTGATGAGGAAGGGAGGTA